>CAZQPP010000134.1:0-16645 GCA_964594295.1 uncultured Myxococcales bacterium
AGCAGGTCGCCGCCGAACATCGCCGGGCCACCGTCGAGTCGCGCCGCGGTGCGCCGGACCATGTTCTGCAGCGCGTCGTAGCCGTACTCGAAGACGCGCCCGGCCACGACCGCCCGGGTCAGGCGGCCAGCACCATCGTACGCAAACGACATCCCACGGTCGCCGAAGGGGGCCGGCGCGCTCCCCAGGTCCTCCACCTCCTCCGGCGCACCAAAGGCGTTTCGGTGCAGGCAGAGGTCGAGCTTGGAGGCGCTCTGCGCCAGGTCCCACACGCCGCCTACCATCTCCGCGCCAGCTACCTCTGCCGGGGCGCAGCTCGCCGCCGGACCCACCAACCCGTCCGCCGCCGCCAGGCGCACCCGCGCCGGCAGCCCGCCGGGGCTCCGGGCGGTGCCCTGGAGCGTTCCGTCACCGTAGGCCTCCTCCAGGGGCGCGCCTGACGCGTCGGCGGCAAGCAGCGACCACACCGCCAGCCACGGTCGCTCGCCCAACCGCGCCTCGATCGACACGGCCCGGCCATCGGGGCCGCGCTCCGTGGCCACCTCGACCTCGGGCCCGGCCACCGTGCCCAACCACGCCGTCTCGGTGCGCCCGAGCTCCAAGCCGGACGGGCTCAGCGCCAGCGTCCGCAGCAGCCGCGCCGCACCGCCTGGCGCCGCCACGACGCGATCCTCGGCGAACGGCCGCCCCTGTGCGTCCACGCAGGCTACGCCGGCCACCGTCTCTTGCCACTCGCCGGCAGCCGCATGCCAGGCGCTGTTCGCCTCGAGCGTGCGGGCCCCGGTCGGACGCCCGGCCGCGTGCAAGCCGGCATCACAGCCCCAGCCCCCGAGCGGCCCGAAGGGCGGGGCCGTGTCGTAGACCCATTCGCGCCGGACCACGCGCCAGCCGTCGTCCGCCGAGCGGCCCTCGGCGACCTCGAGACGGCCGGCCCAGTCGTAGCCGTAGGTCACCACGTCGCCGCCGCCGTCCACCGTGTGCGCGAACGTGCGCACGAGACGCCCCGCGTCGTCCCACTCCAGCTCCCGCGGCCCGATGTCGGGGTCGGTCGCCGCCACCAGCCGACCCAGCGTGTCGCGCAGGAACTCGTGGCGCGTGTGAAGAGGTGTGCCGAGCTGCAGCGCGAACTCCAACGGCCGGCCGGCCGCGTCCCGCCGCGCGTGGGCCGTCTCCAGCTCGTCGCCGCCTCCGTAGGCCGCACCCGGCACCGTCCGCCGTGTGCGCACCACCGCGCCCCAGGCGTCCAGGTCACGTGTCACGGGCGCCAGCCCGTCAGCGGCCATCGCCACGCGGATAACCGCGCCCGGGGCGGCCGGGGCCTCGTCGGGCGTCGCCAGCCCGTACGCGAAGGCGCGCCGTACACGACGCCCGGTCTTCGGGTCGACGGCGGGTAGCCGCTGCTCTACTTCGCGGTCCAGGGCGTCGTAGAACACCGTGGAGGCCGGCGTGCCGGGTGCGACGGCCACCTCGATCGGCGGCTCTGCGCCGGCCGCCTGGAAGGGCCGGAAGTACGCCGACGTCCGCCCCCGGCTGTCGCGCGCGCGCATGCCCGAGACCGCCCAGCGCGCCGGAGCGCCGCTCTCGTCCAAGGCGTCAGCTACGGCCGCGTGGCGGGGCTCGCCCGCGCCGTTGAAGACCTCTACCGAGATGCCGTCGGGCGCGCCGCCGCCGTGCTCCAAGCGGCGCGTCACAGTGTACGGCCACGGCCGGTCAGCCTCGTCCCAGTGGTACTCGAGCACAGTCAGCGGGAGGGCCCGGTCGTCGTCCCCGATGACACCGTCACCGGCGCGGTCGGCGTAGATCTCCACGGGGCGCCCGAGCGAGTCGTAGGCCACGCCCGCCGCCAGCCCGTCGGGGCCGCGGGCCTCCGTGGCCAGGCCCAAGACCTTGTCGAAGCCCGTCACCTCCCAACGCAAGGACGGCGCCTCGGCAGGGTCGCCACCCGCGTCGGGCAGAAGCGTCTCGGCCGCGGGCCAGACTCCGTCAACCCACTCGAGCCTCGTCCAGCGCCCCGCCGCGTAGCTCTCGGCCGGGTTACCGAAGGCGTCGTGACGCGTCCGCGCGGTCGCCAGCCAGCGTCCGCCGCTCGTCGGGTGCATGCAGCCGGCCGCGACGCCCGGACCGTCGGGGTCGACCGCCGCGTTGCCCAGCCACGACCAGGCCATCGTTGCCGGACCCGCACCCGCCGCGCACGACACAGATGGCGACGACGGCTCGCCCGCGTACGAATTGGCCACGCTCGCGACCAAGCGGCCCTCGCCGTCGCACAGCGTCTCCATGCAGGCGCGGTCCAAAACCGCCGCCCCTTCCACCTCGGGCGCGTAGCTCCGCACAGTCTCGCGGTCGTCGCCCGGTTCGTCAAGCCGGCCCAGATCGCGCTCGCGCACCGGTCGTGCCCACGCGTCGAACCACCGGTCCACGCCGGTCGAGATCGGCTCGCCGCCAGCCGCCGGCCACGCGCCACCTGGCACGCCGAGGAAGCCCGGCGGCCCAACCATCGGCCCGTGCGCCCCCTCGTACACGTCCGTCCGCTCCGAGAGCGCCGCCGCCACGCGCGCCAGCGGCTCGTCTGTCGGCAGGCCCTCGACCGCCAGGGCGTCCCACACCGTGAAGGACTCGCGGTATACCCTCACGGTGGCGCCCGCGTGGTAGAGCAGCGAGCGCCAGGGCTTGCCGCGCAGCACGCGGCTCATGCCATCGCCGCGCTCGTACTCTATCTCCTCCACCCGGTCGGCGATCGCCGCGTCAGGGTCGGGGGTATCGGGCTCGGCAGGGAGCGCCGCCGGCGTACGCTCGCGCGACGCCAGGAAGCCGCCGAAGCGCCGCTCCTCCACATCCCAGAAGCCGTCACGCACTTGCCATTCGACAACCCGCGGAGGATCGCCCTCAAGACCCGTCCGCTCGCGCGCGTCGTCCGGCACCGCCGACGGCGCCCCCCGGCCCTGGCCGCCCCAGGTCACGCGCACCGTCACGCGAGCTGGCACCGGCATGTTCACCGGCAGGCGCTCCGTCCACGGCTGTCCCGCCGCCTCCGACGCCAGCGCCGAGAGCGCGCTCGTGGTGTACGCCACCGTCGTCCGCTTCCCCAGGCCGTTGTCAACCGAGGTCAGCATCGCCGCCGTAGCAGGGCCCGCGATGTCGCCGTACCAGACCCCCGCCTCCGACGACCACACCACGTCCAACGAGCCGTTGCCGTCCATGTCCGACAGCGATACGTCGGAGTCGGGCGGCGCCCCGGCCGGACGCCGCAACGTCGCCGACAGCGCCCTGCTGAACAGCGGCGCCGCGTCGAGGCCCGCCTTCGAGCGCGACCAGTCGCCGGCCAGCCCCGCCCACCAGTGAACGTTCGAGACCTCAAGCCGCACCATGTCCAGCAGGCCGTCGCGGTTGAGGTCCGCCAGCAGCAGGCGCGCAGGGTCCGCGCCCTCGTCGGTCCAGGGGTAGGCCCACTTCGTCCCTGCCTCGAAGGTGCCGTCCCCGCGGCCCAGGTAGACCTTCAGCCAGCGGCTCGCCAGCCACACCGCGTCCGCCAGGCCGTCACCGTTGGCGTCCAGGAAGCGCAGCTCCGGATCCCCCGGCTCCAGGAAGGCCTCGCCCTCGACCAGCGGGCCCTGTCGTGTGGGCGGGCCGAGCCCCGTGTCGCTCCCGAGCCGGCAGGTCACGCCCAGGGCCGTGGCGCGAAGCAGGTCAAGACGCCGGTCGCCGTTGACGTCCACGAACACCCGATCACGCCCGGACAGAGCCTCGCCATCACTTCCCGGCCACTCGCCAGCCGCCTCGTAGGCGCCGTCGCGCAGGGTCCACACGCGCCACGTATCACCCACCACATAGGCCATCTCGGGACGCGGGTCGCCCACGAGGTCGGCCAGCCGCAATTCCTCCAGCGGCCGCAGGTCGCCGCCCGGAAGCTCGCGCGCCAGCCCAAAGCGGCCGCCTAGGTTGCGGCGCCACTCACGCACCCCGAAGCGAAACCGCGCGATGTCCTCGAGGCCGTCGCCGTCGATATCCGTGAGCGTCGCACCGCGGGCCCCTGGCCGCCAGCCTTCGAGGCCCTGCGCCTCGAGCACTGCCGGCGCGCCCGGCTCGCCGTAGGCGAAGGACAGCGGCGCCAGCGAGCCCTGCCCGCCGCGCCCCGTTCGCCGCACACGCGATAGCCGGCTCAGCGGCAGCTCAGGCGAGGGGTCGTACTCGAAGTGCGTGCTCTCGCGCGTACCGCAGTAGGACTTCACGTCGACACGCGAAAGCCGCCGCGACAGCACCCTCCTGAAGCCCTCGCGCCACGACACGACCGCGTCAGGCCGCGGCTCGTAGATAAGCTCCGCAGCGAACGCTCGCCCGCCGCATTCTGTCTCCGGACCCCAACGGATCGCGGCCAGGTACAACGCTCCCTCGTCTCCAATCGTTTGGTAGTCGTACGCGATCTCCTCGGCCGGGCCGCCGTCCTCGAGCGACGGCGCGCGCACGCTCGACAGCCACCAGGCCTGCGCCAGGCCTCGGGTTCCTTCGCCCGGCTCGGCCGGCCAGGCCTCCTCGAAGCGCCAAACCGCGCCGGTAGCGTCAGTTGCGACGAAGGCGTTGCCGCTCTGCTCCACGCGGAGCGACCGGCCCTTGCCTTCCACGACGTAGCGGTAGGGTGCCACCTGCACCAGCCGGCCACCCCCGCCGAACACGACGAGCTCGAGCTCGTCCGCGTCGGTGAAGGAAGGCTGCCCGTCGCGCGTCGAGCGCCGGATGAGTGGCGTGCCGAGGGTCCAGCCTACTCCAGCCCCGCCATTGCCCAGCGAGCCGTCGTAAGTCAGCGACAGGCTCGGCCCGAAGCCGCCACGCCCCGGCGGCAGCGGGATTGCCACGGTGTGCGTCACCTGGCCCGTGAACGCTCCGACCGACATGCTTTCGTCGAGCCCGCGCACCGAACCCGGACCCGAGGGCAGCGCCGTCTTTCCCGGTCGCAGCGCCTCCGCCCCGCCAGGCTCCCCCGACGCCAGCGCCAGCGCCGGCGACAGCGAAGCGAGCACCTGCAGGAGCAACACGACGGCCGCGGAGGAAAGGCGGCGCACCCGGGCGCGACACGGGCTCATGGCGCCCTCCCGCCGGGCGGCTCGTCGTGCCAGGCCGGCGCCGTAGCGAAAGAGGCGAGGAGGGGATCACCAGCGGTGACTCCATCCAGCGCCAGCGCTCGCACCTCCACCGTGTGAACCGCCCCCGGCTTCAACCCGGTCAGCAGACGGGTCGTTCCCGCCACAGTTTCGCCCGCTCCCCCATCGACGGAGAGCGTGTAGCGCGAATCGGAACCCTCGGGCGGCACGGGCCATCGCGCGAGAGCGTGGCGCGGGCCGACACGTTCGACGACCAACGCGGCGCCGTCCGGCCACGCCGGCGCGGGCGCCCATGACAGCGACCCGCCATCGGTCGCCGCCTCGGAATCGCCGGTGCCCGACCCGCCACAGCCGGGGAGGAGCGCCTGCGCCGCGACGACGAGCACAAGCGCGGCCGACCGGGCGCAACGCATGTCACTCACCTCCCCCACCCGAGCAGCCGGGGCTCTGGTCCGGTGTGTGCACGCACCCTTCGTCCGGGTAGCAGAAGTCGTGCGTGCAGTCGTCGCCGTCGTCGCAAGAGAGGGGCAACCCGTAGCAGCCACCAGCCCCGCAAGAGTCGCTCTCGGTGCAGGGGTCGCCGTCGTCGCATGCAGCACCGTTCGCGGGTTCGTGGGTGCATTGGCCGCCAGCACAAAGGTCGTTTGTGCAAGGGTTGCCGTCGTCGCATTGAGGCCCGGTCCCCTCGGGCTCGCACTCCCATGGTGGTGGCGCGCTCTCGTAGGGGCCATCGTCTCCGGAGGGAATGAAGACGTCCAAGAGCTCGCAGGTGACCTCGTCGAAGCGACGCCTCGCCTCCTCGCAAGACAGCTCCATGTCCACGCACTCGCCCAACGCTGTCCGAGCCTCGTATCTGAGGAGCCAGTAGAAGCCTTGGCAGAGCTGAGAGAACGCCTCCACTTCATCGGAAGGAGCCTCGCACTGGCCGTACCTGTCGACCAGGGCGGCGCAGACCACCTGGGACTCCGCGAGCGCTTCCGGCGTCTCCATTGCACGGGTGAGGCAGGCATCGAGGGGCCCGGCGTCTGGGAGGACAGCGCCGGCGAAGATGTCATCGCAGCTCTCGCCAAACACGCACCGTTCCCAGGCATCTATGGCCCCAGGAGCCAGCGCCAGAGCGATCTCCTCGCAGTCGAGGCGACAACTCTCCTGGTCGTCGGTGTGGCTCACCTGCGGGCAGCTCAAGGCTTCTGCGCACATCTCCGCGCAGGCGATCTCGGCTGTCGGCTCGCCGTAGGCACACATGGGGCCGAAGTCCTGCAGCGGCTCACACGCCGGACGACTCGAGCAATCGCTGCTCATGCAGTCCGGCCCGGTTCCCGGTGCGCACCATCCGTTGAGGCAGGTGTCGCCCGTCGTGCACGGATCGCCGTCGTCGCAGCCGCCGATGGCAGGAGTGTGCGTGCATCCCTGGGCGGAGTCGCAGGCGTCGTCGGTGCAGGGATTGCCATCATCGCACACCGCCCACTCTCCCGGCTGGCAGAGACCAGCAACGCAAATGTCGTCGAGCGTGCAGTCGATACCGTCATCGCAAGGGCCCGGCCGCGGGTCGTACTGACACCCGTGCACCAGGTCGCAAGTGTCCGTGGTGCACTGTTGGCCATCGCCGCAGTCAGAGTCCTGGACGCAGCCATCCGCGGAGTCGATGGGCACAGCGCAAACTCCACCCAGCCTTCGCAGGTGTGCGTCGACCTTCCACGCCTCCGTGGGCCACGGGTGAGCGTTGTCGTAGTAGACAAGGTCTCCGGAGCTGTCCACAGCAACCAGCGCTCCACGACCGTCGACCTTGGTGTCCTCGGGTCGGCCGCGGGTGTGGCGCGTGGTCCCTCCCCCGACCTCCGAGCTCAGTGCGCCGTCCTCATCGATTCGCCACATCCGGGCGGAGTAGCGGTCAAGTACGAAAAGGCTCTCGTCCGGGCCCGCGGCCAAAGCGATCGGGTGCGTGATGGGTAGGTCTGCCGCTAGGGCGTCGCCGACCGTGTCGGGCGTGACAGAGCTCTTCTCACAGTTCCCGAGCACGCGTGTGACGTCCAGCCCCAACCCGTCGGGGTAGCCGACCTTGAGGACGGCGTTGCCATCGTGGGACGCCACGAACAGGGCGGTTGGTCCGGCTGCCAAGCCATATGGCTGCGAAATGACCACTTCGGCGGCCGTGCGATGCCGGCCAGGGCACCGCGCCAGGCCGGTTGTGTTGCGCGCCGTAAGGGCGCTGAGTGTGCGCGTGTCAAGGTCCAAGCGCAGCACCTGGTTGTTGGTGGCAATGTAGAGGGCGCCGTCCGCGCCCACCGCGAGGTCTCTGGGGTATTCGAGGCGCTGCAGCAAGGCGTTGTCGGGGTGGACCAGGTTCGCGTCGAATTCCCCAAGCCAATTCGGGGTGCCCGCGACCAGTGTGATCGGGTCGTCGCCATCGACGCGTCCGTCGTCGCCCGCCGCGACGCGGTAGACTGTCGCACAGGAAGCGTCCGAGAGATAGAGGTTGCCGTCACCATCGGCCGCCATGCCGAGCACAAAGCCTACCCAAAGATCCCCAGCACGACGTGCATCGCGTGGGTTGGACTTGAAGAATGAGCAAGCATGCTGCTCGGTGCCCAGTTCCATTATGGTGTGGCCGCTGCCGTGCTCCGGGTCGATTCGCCCAATGACCTCTCCCCTGGCGAAGTAGAGGGTGTCGTCGGGTCCGGCCGCGATGGCGGTTGTTTCCCGAACGTCCATCTTCCACGCCTGTCCGCCGTCGACCCAGGGTTCGACATCATGGCGGTCATAGTCACCACCGGCGACGTGCTGGATCACCTCGGTGCAGTGGCCGCTAGCGCATTCCTCTTCCCTGCTGCACGACTCGCCGAGCCCGCGACGGAGTACGCAGGCACCCGCGATGCAAATGCTTCCGGACGCGCAGTGCTTGTCTTCCAACTCCACGCTACAGTCCTCGAAGCAACCCGCGCCGCCCGAGCATGCGAAATCGCCGCATTCACCTCGCCCGGCATCGCCGAGCGGGAAGGGGGTGCAAGTGCCGACAGCGGTATCTGTGGAGCAGGATTCACAAGCGCCGGCGCACTCGTAGTTGCAGCAGACACCGTCGACGCAGTGTCCACTGGCGCATTCGTATGCTTCAGCGCAGGGTTCGCCGTTGGCTTTCGGCGGACGACACTGTCCACGTTCCGGCAAGTCCGGGTCATCGAAGACACACACGTGGTTGTGGCGGCACTGCTCTCTCCAAGTCGCAGAGCGACACTCCCGGTAGCACTGGCCAGCTTCAGCACAGCGATAGGCGCCGCAGGCCTCGCCGGCATCGTCTCCAACATCCCGCGACTGGCACACGCCGGTCTCGCAGGTTGCGCACGGAAGGAGGCAGGACGAGTTACAGCACACACCGGCCACGCAGAAACCGCGGGCGCAGTCGAGGTCCACCTGGCAGTCGGCGCCGAGGTCCTTTGTCTCTCTACACACGCCGCGGATGCATCGCCAGCCGGGCGCACAAACAGACGCCCCGCTCTCCTCAGTGCAAGAGGTGTAGAGACGTCCCTGGCCGTCGCAGCGATACCCGGCGACAACGCCGTACCGCGGCAGGGCGCCGTCCTCGAGCGGGGCACACGACCCGCTGGCGCAGGAATGGCAGGAGTCGCAGAAGGCCACTTCGCAACAGGTTGACTCAACGCAGTGTCCGCTGGCGCACGCCGAGTCGCGCACGCAGAAACCACCGTCGTCGACCAGCCCGCCTGGTTCCCACCCGGCCACGCCTTCGTTCGGCATCGTCACGACGCGGTCGCCGTTGTTGAGCGAGAGCAGCTCGAACCTGAACACGATGTCTTCGACGCGGTCAAGCCTCACGCCCTGGTCCAGGAACCCCTCCCAGGGTATCAGCAGCACGTACTCCCCGTACAGACCCCGGTAGGTCAACTCGCCCGAGGCGTCGTAGGGATAATGCGGCAAGTACAGATCCTTGCGCGAAGGGTTGAGCGGCGCGTGCACCATCGCCCAGCTCCATTGATCGAGCCCCGCAGGTTTCGCGAACGGTGTCACGTCAAGCCACGCGGCCGCAGCGGCCACGGCGTTGATGGTCGGCTGGATTCTTGCCCCTGCGACACCCGCCGCGCCGCACTTCTGGCTGCCAAACGTGTTTCGTTGCAACAGGAAGACCGGCGGAGCCGGACTGGCTGCGTTCAGCATGTCGCCTTCAATGGCCAAGCCTACGCCAGCAATGCGTTCGCCACAGCGATAGGCCAACTCGCCATCCGGAGCGATAGACAGCCGGACCGCCTGCCCCAGGTACTCGCCGTCTTCGCCGTACACAGAGCTTCGCGGGTCGGTGAGCGTCTCGCGCAAGCCATCGACCGCCGACCGAGGACGCTCTCCACCGTCGCCCAGTCGGTCGTCGACGTTGAGGAGGTCGTCGCGCAGGCTAAACACCGCGACGTGCCGCTCCGGGCGAGCGCCCGCCACCGTGCGCCCTGCTGTCGCTGCCTTGATGCGGTTGAGCAAGTCGTCCAAGTCGAAGTCCACAAAGGCGCCTGCGCCACAATCCTCACCTCCCGCGTGGTTCTTCCTAGCCTCGAGCCTGTTTCTCACAAACTCGGTTTTCCAGAGCAGTGAGTACTTGCGCTCGGGCTCGCCCTGCAGCTCATAGACGGCGGCCTTCGCGCTCAGGTCGAGCATCTCTGCGGCGAAGCTCGCAGCCTCGAACCATTCCCGGCGAGCCGTCCTGCAGGCGACTTCCAGGTTGTCAGTGACGCTCTCCTCTGCCGAACGAACACGCTCTCCTCGCCCTTGTCTGTCTTCCTCGACGCACATCTCGTCGTGCTCCTCGCACACGGCGGTCTCGGCCTCTATCAGCTGGTCGGCGAGCTCCAACCCGCGCTGCCCCTCTGCGACGAGATTCTCTAGCGCAACTGCGGCGGCGGAAGCGCCAATCAGCGCCTGTGCCACGGACGCAACCTCCACATCAAGGCGCGCCTTCAGCTTCGCCACGTCGGCCCAGCAGGCCATTTGTTCCTCCTCCTGAGCAATGCGGAGGGTGAGTCCCTGATATTCGGCCTCGGCGGCCTGCCGTCTTCTTCGAATGCCTGCGCTCGCCTGTGACAACAGGCTGCCTGCCACACCTGCGACAGAGCCCCCCCCCATCGCGGCCATGGCGCCGGCCATCGCGAACGATGCGGCACCCACAGCAGCTGCCTGCTTGTCCAGCGCACTCATGGCGGCGTTGTACTTGGCGAATGCCTCACGCTCCAGAGCGTCATTCTGGCTAGTTCTCATGCACAACTGCGCGTGGATCTTGATGCTCGATGTGAGCGCGCTCAGACTCGCCTGCGCCACTCGCACCGCCTGCCGAGCAGAGGCCATCTGCAAGTACTGGTGACCAATCTGCCCCCGATAGCAAGGCGCCAGCGCAGAGGGCGAAAACGCATCCAGGTCGAAGTGGAAGTGCGACACGTCCGGATCCCAGGGGATGGGATTGGCTTCCACGTAGTCATCACACCACGAATGCCATTCATCAAGGTCGAGAAGCACCCGATACATGGCCAAGCAGGCTCCGTCGGCTTCATCGTCCGTGTTAAAGCAGAAGTCATAGCCCTTGTTTTCCGCGCAGTAGCGAACAAGATGCCACGAGGAGTCAAGGAATGCGCCGTGGTATTCTTGGAGCCGCTCAAACACCTGCGCGGAGTGCATCGCCCCCACCAACGGCTTTAGGGCCTCGAAGTCGAACACCTCCAGCCCCTCGTATAGCACGCCACCTAGGCCGTCCTCCTTGCCGCCTTGCCCGGACAAAGTGACTCGCGTCGCGCACTCGCCGTCCGCCCAGAAAGTGTCGACCCCAAAGGCGTTCAGGGTCGTGAAGGAGACGTGCTTCGCGTCCGAAGACACGCCCTTGAACCGATACTCGTCCCAGAGGTTGTCTTCGGCTCGGTCACCATGCGAAATACGCCATGCTCTCACGTCGTCGAGGAGCGCCCGGTGGACGATCGATGCCGCACGTCGCGCCTGCTGTCTGTTGTCAGCATTCGGCCCGGGCGCCGGGGGCCATGCCTCCCAGAGCTTGAAGGGCTTCGTGAAATCCCACAACCCCGTGGCGATGAGAGGAATGTCATATCGCTGGCCGTAGAGGTCCACCCTTGGACTTGCTGCGCCATGCTCGCGCCCCATCGACGCTCCGTGGCAGTACGGCGGGTCCCTGGGCGGTGGTGAGGCATACAGAACCGCGTTGTTCCGCTGGTGTTCCGCCGGTGGGACATATTCCCCGTGCTTCCTGCGGGCCTCCAGAGCGATCGCCACCCTACAAAGGCCCTTTCGTACCGCGTTGATTTCATCCAAAGACGGCGGGACGCACACTTCCTCTTTCTGAGGAAGCTCCTTAGTCGCCTGAAAGAGGCGTTGGTGCACTTCCCCGCACGTCAGGCCGTGTTCCTCCAAGAAGGCGGTGTCGACCTGGTCGACCGTGCGAACGCCGTGCTCGTCAAAGTCGATCCCCTCTGGAAGAACCACCTTGGTCGTCCCGAATTGAGGCATGAAACAAGTCGCCCATGGCGACAGCATCCCCTGTAGCTGCTCCGTCGAGGCATCAGCGCCCGGAAGGCGCTTCGGGGCTTTTTCTAGAAGGGCCCTGTAGTAGCCCGGAGCATAGTCCTCGCCGCCGCCGGCCGACCCGGACGGGAGGTAGGCACGGTCTTCCGGCTCGAATCCACAAAGACGTGCGACTGTTGCGTCAGCGTTGCGGCGGATCTCCTCTTCCTGCCGCTCCAGAGCGACCTCGAGGGATTCCTCGACAGGCTTTCTGGCAAGCAACGCCAACGCGGCGGCGCGATGCCGTTCGAGGGCCCGGTCCGCAGCCTCGACCGCCGGCACGGCCCACTGGTGTACCAGGTAGTCCGAGATAGCAAAGTAGGTGGCGTCGTCGCTCCCCGCCGATGGGAAGTAGGGCGGGACGGAGTATGGTTCCGGGAAGTAACTGTTGGGTGGGTCCACCGGTTCCGCCTGGTCCAGCCAAGTGAACTGGCACAGCAGAGTCTGATACAGGTGTTTGTGGAAACGGAGTTTCTCTTCCTCAAGAGCGGTTTGGGCCGGCTTCAGGCGGTTTACCCAAGCGGGCATCGGCGAACCGGCTTGGCCGGCAGTTCTTGCGCGAAGGTCGCGCGCCAGGTCTTCTGCCAGTCCGGAAAGCCGCATGAGATGGCCCAGACGCCTCAGGTGTTCGGTGCGGCGCGTTGGCGCGTCCTGTGAGCAATCAAGCCACGGGACCTCACGCCCGATCGCCTCCGCGTATCCACCGAGCACTTGGTAGGTATTGGAGAGGGCGAGAAACATCGACAACGTCAGGCCTTTTGCCGGGTCCTCGGTGGTCGCGAAGGATGCGCTGTCTCCGGCAAGGCGGGCGGCTTCGGGCCGGTAGTCTGGGTTGGCCAGCTCTACCGAGGTCGTCGCGGCTAGGGTGGCGAGCACCGCCGGCTGCAACGGAAGGGACCAGAGGGCGACCTCGGCCTCGGCCACGCGCGCATACAGGGATAGGGCGTCAATGTGCTCGGTCGCGCCGGCTCCAAGCCACGCGATCTCCTCCTCCTCGCCTGTGAAAGCCGCGCCGGCCAACAGGCCTAGGCGGGCGCTCAGAGCCTGTGACAGGAGGAACCACTGTTGTAGCCGCCGTTGAAGCAACAAGCGCGCCGCTGGCGTGCCTTTGTTCTCCGTCAGCGATGCCAACGAGGCGTACATGCCCGCGATGGAGACGCAGCCCTCGTTGTCGAATGCGGCTCCGGGCTCTCCCTGAAGAAACACGGGCGAGTCCAATAGGTCGGCGTAGCACAGCCGGATCTCGTCCAGATTGGTGGCGGGCCAGGCCGACTGGCCGAAGCCGAGGAAACCCGTGCCCGGCGGCGCGAAGGGCTCGGGTGCCGCGTCGGAGGTGAGCAGAAGGTCGCCACGCTTGTCGGTCTCGGCATCGGTGGCAAAACGCAGACCCGCCATGGCCTCCGGCTCCGTCCCACGCGTCATGGCCAGCGCTTGGTTGGAGCACGACAAGGCCTGGCGTGCACGCCAGTCCAGAGCCTCGGCCGGAGCGCCAAGCGGGAAGAGCTTCGCAGCGCCGTCAAAGCGGCACCACTGCCCCTCGAATTCGCGTTCGGTTCCTTCCGCATCGGTCCAGGAGAAACGGGTGGCGAAGCGGGAATCGCATGAGGGATGGCGGCAGTTCCAAGGTGTTTCCGGGGAATCGAGGCAAAGGAAGTGTCCCGCCAGGAACGCGTCGCGCACGTCGCCTTCGGGCAGCTTTTCGGAGTGAACATCCAACAGGTGTCCCAGAGCTGCATCGCAAAAACCCTCGGTGCCCAGTGGTGTCGGCTTCGGAGCACCCCGGTTGTGCATGAAGTGATGGATGCTCTCGGCACACGCGGCCCGCCATGGCACCTCGCCGGTACTGGCCGAAAGCCACGTGTGCGCGCACCAGTGCAAGGGTTCGGAAAAGGAGTGTTCTCCGAAGGCGTCTCTGCCTTCGTAGCGCAAGGCATCGCCAAGTTCCTTGACCCAGGGCAACTCGCCTTCGTCGTCCAACCGAATGTGCGTGTCCGACCAGTAGCCTTCGGTCGAGGAGCTCTCCTTGGTCAGGAAGAAGCTCCACTGCATGGCCCCACCTTCGCCCAGCTCGCCCGGACCAGAGTAACGCATCAGCTCGGCCGCGAAGGTCCCCCAAAGAAGCCACGGCGTGACGTCAGGGAAGAACGCGCCTCCGTGCAGCCGGCCGCTGCATTCTCCAATGGCGACGCCCGGCGTTGCGGTTGGCTGCGGGCAGGCTAGCTCGAACTCGGGAGCCAAGTAGGCGTCATTCGCGAAGGAGTCTGCTTTCGCCTCGGCGCCTATGGGCGAGGTCGGGTTGCCGAGGTAGATTACTCCAAGCTCGCCGGAAGCGGAGAGGGCAGCGGTGGCGTCCAAGAAGCCGAGCTTCACGCCGGGCTCGCCCTGTGGTCCGCCCGCGGGGTACGCGAACGCGACAGCGCGGATGGGAATGGTGAAGTCACCCCGCAGCTCGTGGACGCTCGAATCCCCAAAGCGCGGCGCCACGGCGTCGCCGCTCAGCGACAAACCCGTGCGCCAGATGAGGCCGGTGTAGGTGCCGGAAAGGCGGCCCAGCTCCTCCGATTGTAGTTGTGAAGTGGAGGAGTCCATGCCGGCTCTGAGCGCCTCGTCCTTCTCGTCCTGGCTGTGGTTGAGACCGCCGCCTGGTACAAGTCCAAGAGCTTCGGAGCTCTTGTCGAGAACAGGGATGTTGGAGCCAGTTGCACCGATCTGGTGGCCGTCTCCGCTCATGCTGCCGCCCCAGGAGAGTGCAAGGCTCGCAGAGAGGGGCGCGATCGGTACGTCCCAGCCCACGGACGCCATGGCGACAACGGCCGTGTGGTTGACCCCGGCCACGCGGACCTCGACCCCTGTGGAGACGCCGCCGGCGTCGTCGAAGTCGGCGGTTGAAGGGTCGGCGCCCACCCAGAACACGGCGGGCGTGCCAGGCATGCCAGCCGCCTCGATGCGGCACGCATTGGCGTAGCTGTCGTCCGCCGGCACTGCTTCCATGCTGCCGGCGCAGCTCACTAGAGCGCCTCGGCCGGCGTAGGCCCAAAGCGGGTGAGTCGCGCCTACCTCGATCCTCCCGAGGTAGGCAAGGAGCGGTCTGGGTTGTGGTCCCTGTTCCGGTGCCGCAATAGGCGCGGTCAGCTCCAGCCCCGAAGGAACCACACGCAGCGATGGCAGCGTTGGTGGGTCGATTGCCGCAGCGTTGTCTGATTCCTCGAGGCCGTGGCAGCGACCGTCGCAACCGCAGGTCGCGCCGGCAGGACAGCACGGGCCGTCACCGCCGCAGACATCCTCCTGGAGGCAGTCGACCGCGCAGATGCCTCCGTCGGCAAGGCTACAATAGGCCCCTCGGGGGCAGTCGCTGTCGAAGGCGCAGTAACGGGGGGCCGAGAGCCAGCAGGTGGGGTCGGCTGGGTCGGTGGCGTCGAGCTTGTAGCCTCGTGGACAGACACCATCGACCGGGTCGGGGGCGGTCGTGGCCACACCACGGCAGCGAAAGCCGTGCAGAGCGTCGCACACGGTGCCTTCAGGGCAGGGGCCAGCCTGACACGTCGTGGCGTCAGGCGCGCAGCCGCAGCTCAGCGCCGGGTCCAACATCGGCGTGAGCAAACCAAGAGAGCGGCCGCACTGGTCGAGGGTCTCGACGAGGAAGGACGGCGTGCCGTTGCTGACGGCGTCCGTCAGGTCGCTCTTCGCCTCGCTGCCACTGCCGCCAACACCTCCTTCGCCCCCGCACGCGGGGAAGGCGGTAAGTGCGACGAGCAGGCAGAGGGCGGCGCGGCGCAGGGCGGTCGCGGAGCGAGGCGCTGTTGGCGACGGGGCGAACGCGGTCTCGTGGTGATGGTCGGTCATGGCACATGCACCTCGTTGGAGCGAAAGGAGGCCGGCGAGCCGCGCCGGGAATGAAGTGTGTGAAGTCATGGAGTTGGGTTGGAGCCGCCGGGGCTCAGGCCGAGGCCGACGGCTACGAAGCCGCAACCGGCGGAGTCCTGAAGCTTGCCGCGCTCGCCGCAGGCGTCGAAGCAAGCGCACTTACGGCACACCATGCCGCCTTGGGCGCACTCTTGGACGGTCGACCAGGCGTCGCCCGCCGGCGCGCACTCCTGTACCTCGTGACGATCGCAACGGCGCGCGCCGGGACCGCAACGGGTGCAGGCACCGTTGGTGCACTGGGTCTCCGAAGCGCATTCTTCGAGCACCTCGAAACGCTGCTGCTCGACGTCGCAGCGAAGCACCTCCCGAGCGTCACCGGAGCACACGTCGACGCCGCAGAGCCGGCAATCTCCCTGGTGGCAGAGCTCGCCGGCCGGACAGTCCGTATCGATCAGACAGGACACGCAGCCGCAGCCCGAAGAGCAATGGGGGGGCGGGGACACGCAGTCGGAGTCCGAGTTGCACGGGTGGCGCGACAACGTGCCGCATGGCGCAAGGCGCGCGCCGCCCGGTGCCGGCCCCAGGCCAGACGCCCAGTGGGATCCGTTGTCGGGCGTGTAGAGAGGCGCGGACCAGGGATGCTGGGTGACATCGGATTGTCCGCTCAAGCAGCCGCTCAGCGCGAAGGTGACCAGCACCAAGCACGCAGGCGACGGGGGCGTCCAACTCCTCACCGATGCTCTCCTCTTTGCGGCTGGATGAATGACCTGAGAACAGGAAGATCGCCGGCCTTGACGCTCGACGTGCCCTTCTTGCGCGAGCTCTCCGCTAGCAACCGAAGCTGGTCCCAGCGCAACAGCCATGCCAACCGGAAGCATGATCATGAGACGCGATCCCGGATCGCCATTTCCCCGGCTTTTCCACCGTGTTGGCTGGCCCCGGTGCGCGTTCTACGCTCACTCCGACACCGCCGCTCATGTGTGCGCGCACAGTGCGCGCACAGTGCGCGCACACCTGGGCGGTCAGCGGATTCCGGCTCGCGCGACACGTGTGCGGGATGGATGAACAGTGGTAGCTAGCACTACTGCGTCAAAAACACGCCATACACTCTGGGGCTGGCGGTGTGTTCT
>CAZQPP010000135.1:0-16626 GCA_964594295.1 uncultured Myxococcales bacterium
TCGCAGGCTCTGGCCGGTCGATTCCGGTAGCTCCGACGACGCCCGCCGCCATCATTCACTTGCCTTCAGGTGGCGGCGGATTTAAGATCTAACCATGGATCTGCCGAACAGCTACCGCCAGCGCGCTCTGCAGGATCGGTGGATGCAGGTGTCGCGCGAGTTTCCTGCCCTGCTGCTCACCGGGCCGCGGCAGTCGGGGAAGACGACCATGCTGCGCCACCTCTGTGGCCCCGAGCGGCGCTACGTGACTCTCGACGACCTCGGGCGGCGCGATCTGGCTCGCTCCGATCCGGCGCTCTTCCTGCAGCAATACCCGCCCCCGGTGCTCATCGACGAGATCCAGTACGCGCCCGACCTGCTGCCGTACATCAAGATGTCGATCGACGAGGAGCGCCGTCCGGGGGCGTTCTGGATGACGGGCTCGGAGCAGTTCCACCTCATGCAGGGCATCGGTGAGACCCTGGCTGGCCGCGTGGCGCTGCTGAAGATGTTGGGGCTATCACGGAGGGAAGCGCGGGGCGAAGATCTCGATCTTCCACCGTTTCTGCCCACACCCGAGCGGCTGCGGGCGGTCGACCTGGGGACGCCCGCCGCGGGGCTCGCTGAGGTTTACCGCTGGATCTGGCAGGGCTCTCTGCCCGAGCTGGCCACCGGGCAGGTGAGCGACCGGGAGCTCTTCTACAGCAGCTACCTCCAGACCTACGTACAGCGCGACGTCCGCGACCTGGCGCGGGTGGGGGATCTGCTGGCCTTCACGCGCTTCGTCCGCGCCTGCGCCGCACGCACGGGCCAGATGCTCAACCTCTCCGATCTTGCGCGAGACACAGACGTCAGCGTTCCCACGGCCAAGGCCTGGCTCTCCATTCTCGAGGCCGGCTTTCTCGTCTTCCTGCTCCGCCCCTGGGCGAGCAACGTCACGCGCCGGCTGATCAAGGCGCCCAAGCTCTACTTCCTCGACACGGGCCTCTGCGCCTGGCTCACCGAGTGGTCGACGCCGGAAACCCTCGCGGCGGGCGCCATGGCCGGCGCGATCTTGGAAACCCACGCCGTCGCCGAGATCCTCAAGAGCTGGTGGCATCGGGGCCGTGAGCCCTCGCTCTACTACTACCGCGACCGGGACGGCCGTGAGGTAGACGCGGTGTTCGCCTCGGATGGCCGCCTGCACCCTGTCGAGATCAAGCGCGGAGCTACGCCTCGCCGCGCGTGGGGTCGCGCCTTTCGAGCCCTCGACCGGCTGGAGCATCCGCGAGGCCACGGCGCGGTCCTTTGCCTCGCCCCCGAGGTGATGCCCCTGGCGGAGACCGTCAGCGCGGCTCCACTGGACGTCGTCTGATCCACCGGCACCTCGCGCAGAAGCGGCCCGAGAGGGAGGTCGACCTGGTTGGGAGCCGGGAGGTTCGCCCCTCGCAAGCAGCAGCCTTCGGGCAGCTACGGCTGGAGACGGTAGGTCCGCTCGATCAGGGCCGCCATGTCCGGGCCTTTCCAGTACGGGGCGATCCAGCGGGGGCGCTGGTCCTTGTAGGAGCGGGCCGCTCGGCGCCAGTGGCCCCGCACCATGAAGCGGTGCAGCAGCTCGCCGCCGCCGGGCGCGCGCTCGACCTCCTGGAGCTTGCGCACCTCGGAGATCGGGATGGCGCCGGGCAGGTGGTAGACGGCCTCGGAGCTCACGAGCTCCGGCTTTGGGGGGATCTTCCGAGGGCCGGCGGCGCGCGGGAGCGCGGAGCGCTGCTCGGGCTCGACCCCGGCGCTGGTGGCGTAGAGGATGGAGTTGACGACGATGTGCAAGAGGCGCCGAAGCGGCCCCGAGCTGAAGATGGGATCCCGCGATGCCGGGTCCACGTCCGGCGCGACGCTGTCGAGGATTCCGTCGAGCTCGGCCTCGGGGCGGACCCAGAGGTCCCGGCTCACGAGGTAGGGCCAGTCGCCGACCTGCGCGTCGAAGGTGAACGAGACGTTGAGCAGCCAGGGAGCGTCCTCGGGCCGGCCGGAGACGTAGGCGGTCGCGACCTTCAGCATGCGCCCTCGGTGGGTGCAGGTCTTCTCGAGGCTGAGCAGGCGCTCTGCGAGGCCGAGCGTGTGGCGGTCGTCGAAGACGACGGCGAAGGTCGCAAAGGGCAGGCGCAACAGGTCGCCGGTGACCTCGAGCCTCGTGTGGCCCAGCGTCCACGCCAGGGAAGGGTCGACCCGGAAGGTCTTTCTGTGGTGCAGCTCGTAGTTGGTCACGTACCACAGGTGGGTGCCGGCGAGGTTGGCGTGGGCGGCGGCCTCGTCCGCGGTGGCGCCGTCCGCGTAGGCCGTCTCTCCCAGCTTCCGGACGAAGCGCATGAAGGTCAGGTCCCTTTGCATCTCCTCCTGGGTGATCGTCGCCGACGCGCCGAAGCCCTCGGCGCGCCGGACCCGCTCCGCGATGCTTCGCGCCACCTCCGCCAGCCCCGGCAGCTGCAGGGCCATCACCTCGTGGGCCAGGGGCGGCGGTTGCGGGCCGGGGCGGGGTGCCTCCGGCTCGCTCGCGAGCCCGAGCTCGCCCCACAGCCACCAGGGATCGAAGCCGGGCTGCCCGATCTCGAGCTCGCGCTCGTAGAGCTGCTCGAAGTCCTTGAGCAGGTCCACCAGGCGGCCCCGCATCGCCGGAGACCTCGAAGCGGCGCGCGGCGTCATGCCCTCGAGGGCCGGCACCTCCATGTCCAGCCACTCGCGGTAGTAGCGGGCGCAATGCTCTTGAGAGAGCTCGAAGGCGAGGTCGGGAGGGATCTCCCTGACCGGCTCGTCGGGGCGGGCGCCGCGACGGAGCGCGGCCTCGGGGTGCTCGTGGGTCGTGGCCTTGTGCGCGACGGCATCGCCGGCTGCCCGCTCGACGAGCTCGCGCGCGGCCGCGGCGCGCTCGGCCGAGAGGGTCTCGACGACTAGGCGGCCCTCGCGGAGCCTCATCAGCGCATGCGTCGCGCCGGGGGCCCCGTCCTCGTTCCGCTGCACCCAGCTCCAGGCAGGCTGGGCGGGGTTTCGCTCGAGCTCCGGCTCCGCGTCGAGCGCCAGCCCGAGTGCGACGGCGTCGTCCACCCGGAAGTGCACCTGCGTGAGGAGCAGAGGGTCGCCGTCGGTGGTGGCGAGGTCCGGCAGCTCGAGGAGGAGCGCGGGGGCGAGCCAGAGCTGGTGAAGGGCGGGCGTCAGCAGCGCGAAGAGGGCCTCGTCGCTCTCGTCGTCGTGCTCCTCGCGGAGGCGCTCTCGGGTCTTTTCGACGAGCGCCAGGACCTCACCGCGCGCGGTACGCGAGATGGAGATCAGGCCGCGCTCGATCTCGGGCCGCCCCGACGCGCCCAGGGTGTTGACGCGCGCCAGCAGGATCTGCCAGCGCCGCATCGTCTTCGACCCGAGGCGCTCGGCGACGCGGAGCTCGGCGCCGGAGAGGAGGTCCCGGAGCGCCACCGACTCGCCCCTCTCGACGCCGGTCACCTCGTAGAGGCGCATGCTGGTGCGCGCAGCGAGCTCCAGGAACGCGCGCTCTCCGTCGCTCAGCTCCGCTCCCTCCTCCGCCAGGAGGTGCTCCACCGGCGTCCGGCCGTCCGGGAGCCGCCGGTCGAGGGCGAACCACATCTGGAAGAGGTCCGCGCTCATCTGCCACAGGCCCTCGTCCTCGTGATCGGCGGCGGCATCGAGCATGGGCCCCCAGAGCTCCTTCTCCGCCTCGCAGACGGCCTGCTGCCACTCCTCGTCCTCCAGCATCCAGTCGAGCCTCGCCATGGCGCCGACCCGATCCTCGTTCGCGAAGGTCAGGGAGCCGGCGCCGCGCGCCCCACAGCACCTCTTGAACTTCCTGCCGCTGCCGCATGGGCACGGCTCGTTTCGACCGATGCGCGCCACGAGACACCTCCTTCGCCGATCCTCTTGTGGTCGTGGTCCTGGCTACGCCACGACGTTCCACGCGTCGATGAAGCACCAATCGCCGTCGCGCCTTCCGACGACGCCGCAGATCTCGAAGCCCCGGCGGAAGCGCTCGGTGACCCAGGGCGGCAGCACGAAGGGGCCGATGTCGCGGCCGCCGACGAAATCGTGGAGCCAGATCTCGGGTGGATCGACCCTGGTGATGACGAAGGAGCCCTCGACGTCGTCCTCGTGGCGGTCGAAGATGTCGGTGATCCGCAGGAGCATGGTCAGGAGATCGTCCGCGGCCGGGAGGTCGCGC
The DNA here is from genome assembly GCA_964594295.1 of uncultured Myxococcales bacterium. Classification (GTDB taxonomy): domain Bacteria; phylum Myxococcota_A; class UBA9042; order UBA3505; family UBA3505; genus CAZQPP01. The sequence goes on from CAZQPP010000135.1 coordinate 4,181, forward strand.
GCGGCCTCGGCGGCGTCCTCCACGGCGCTCTCCCCCTCGTCGGCCTCCACGTACCCGTTTTGCACGAGCCACCTGGCGAGCTTCTTGGTCACGGTGCCGGCGGCGCGCAGGAGGCCCTTGCCGGCCATCACCTTGCGGGGCATGAAGTAGTGCAGGAACTCGTGGAGGTTCGGCAGGACGTGCTCGGGCCCGAAGATCTCGCAGAACTCGCGATGCTCGCTCCCCTTCGCCCCGTACAGCTCCTCGAAGAGCTTGCTCGCGTCGGCATCGAGGCCGGTGTGGCCGTATCGGTCCAGGCTGTGGCGGAAGAGGCAGATGACGTCCTCGTAGCTGCGGTAGGTCCTCTTGCTCAGGCGGGCGCGCTGCTCTTCCAGGAAACGCTTGAAGATCTGGGCAATGGTGGGGCTGCCGGGCCCCGCGGTGGGCTTGCTGGCTTTCGGCATGGCCTGCTCCGGTGTCGTCGTGTGTCAGACCCGAGGTCGTCGCGCCTCCGGACGGCTCGCACCCGGAGACGCGACGATCCGTGGCCGAGTCTCCCGCAGGGATGCCCCCTGGGTAAAGGGCGCGCCGCGGGCCCAACGGCGTCGGCTACGGCCCGATGAAGGGATTGCCTCTCCGCGCTGGCTTCGGGCGCCGCGCCTCCTCGCTCGACAGGAGAGCATCTCGATGGGGAGCAGCGACCTCTGGATCGAGCGCGAAACGTCGGCGCGGGGCCACGGCGACGGTGACCTTTGGCGTGGCAGCTGCTACACGGCCACCGTTCGCCCCCCTCACCTGGCGTGACTCGCCATGACCCGTTCGACGTCCCCCTCTCGCTCCAGGCTGCGCGCAGCCCTTGCCTCCTCTCTCGCGGACGACGAGCTGCCAGATGCCCTCGCCGCTGCTCTCCTGAACCTCGACGAGGAGGGCTGGGCGCGCCTCGAGGAGCAGCTAGCGGAGGACACGGCCGCCACGCTGCGGCGCGCCTTCGAAGCCTCCCGCGGACGGCGGCGGCGCCCGGTCCGCGAGATGGCCGGGAGGGCTCGCCTCGAGCAGGACTGGAGGCGGCTTTGGGAGCGCTGGCACACCTGCGTCGGCGAGTCGAGTGACGAGCACGGACGCTACGTCCTGCAGGAGCGGCACTGGGAGCCGCCCTGGCTCGACGGCGGCAGCGTGCTCGTCGACCTGGACGACGTCGCCGCCGAGATGCGCCGGCTCGCGCCGGGCCTGCTGCGAGAGGGCGTCGACGAAGATCTCGACATGATCGAGGTCGCGGTGGAGCTCGGGGAGCTGATCGGAGAACACCTGCCCGAGTGGATTCGCGAGCCGTACGACGGCGTGGCGCTGGGGCCCGAGCTTACGTCTCTGACCTTGGAGTGGGAGTGGGGGCGGAGGAACAGGAAGGGCGTCTTCGCCCTCGCGAGCGCCTTGCTCGCGGCTGAACGCCGGCGCAGTTACGGCCTCTTCGACGAGGACGCCCTCACGAGCTTCTTCAGCGGGTTGGCCGAAGAGGACGGGCGGGAGCTGCTCGAGGCGATGGACGCCCACGCCGGAAGCGGGCCCTGGGCCGAGGCGCTCGAGGACGGCTTCTCCATGTGGTTCCGCCTGCGGCAGATGCTCGCGATGCGCTTCAAGCCCGAGGACTTCGAGCGGAGGTGTCTCGAGGTCCTCGACGCCAGATGGGAGGAGGGGCTTCCGCTGCTCGAGCGTTGGGCTGCCGCCGGTCGGGCGGCGGAGGTGCTGCGCATCGCTTCGCGGGTGGCGCCCCGCGCCCTGGGGCACAACATGGTCGGCGCCAGCCTGGAGGACGCCGACCCTCGCCGGCACCTCTACGCCGCCGGGCGGCGCAGCTTTTGCGCCGGCCGTGGCGAGGACCCGCTGATCAGGCTCGTGCGCGTTTGGTGCAACGCCGCAGGACAGGCTTCCGAGGAGGAGCTGCGGGGCGCCCTGAAGGTCCAGCTCGCCCTGCTGGAAGGCCCGGGCGACGGCGGCGGGGTGCTGAAGGCGATCTCGGCCATCGACGGGCGATTCGAGGGGACGCGGGCCCGGCTGCTCGCCGCTTGGAAGGAGTACGCAGTCGCGCTCACCTTCGGCTACTGGGCCGAGGGTGAGGTGCCCGGCTCCGGCTACGTGCGGGCCCTCGTTGACGCCGCCTGGACGGAAGACGCCTCCCTTGCTCGAGAAGCTGTCTGCTCCTGGCTCGACGGCTTGCCAGACGAGCCTGAGCGAATGGTCGACATCGGCCTCGCGACGCTTACCAGAGACCTGGACGTGTCGCAGACGTTGGCCGAGCGGCTGCCCTCGCTCCATGTGTTGCTCGACGAGCTCCACCTCGAGAAGCACCTCTTCGAGGGCTGGCGCCGCGCCGCGTTCGCCCGAATCGGCGCTGGAGAGCTGCTCGACCGCGCGATCGCGACCTGGCGCCGTGTGATCACCGGCCTGGTGCCGGACCCCAGCCACGCTCGTGGCTCGCGGTATGCCTACTTCGTGGTCTGGATGGCCGCCGCCCGCGAGCTCGACCCAGAGGGCGCCGAACGCCTGCTCGGGCGTTGGCGAATGGAGCACGCCCGCCGCAGAAAGCTCTGGCGCGAGCTGGAATCGGTGGGAATCGGCAAGCGCTGAGCCGCCCCGTCATCCATTCGATTTCGCGTGTCGACTCCTCTTGGTTCTTCCCGCGCGGCGCTAGAAACATGGCTCAGGCTCGATGGTTGGCTTCATGAGCCTGGCTCAGGTATGATATTGGGCGAAGAAGGACAGGCTAATGGACTCCAGCATTCGAGAACGTGTCCTCCAACTCAGCCCCTGGCAGAGCGATCCATCGGCTTGGGAGCAGGAGCTTCGCCGGCACCTGCCGAAAAGGCTGGTGCCGCGATCATGCGACACTTCGGGCATTGAGGACCCGAGGCGCGCGAAGCTCATTGTGGGGCCGCGGCAGGCGGGGAAGTCCACCCTGGTGTGGTCTCTGCTCGCGGAGCGGCTGCCCGCGGAGGTGCTCTTCCTGCTGGGCGAGGAGGAGCGGGTTCGCGCCTGGTGTGGCTCGCCGGCTGCGTTCCTTGCCGATCTGGAGGAGGGCTTCCCCGAGGTCCGGACTGTCTTCCTCGATGAGGCTCAACACCTGGACGAGGCAGGGCTTTTCGTCAAGGGGCTCGTCGACGGTAGGCGGGGCTTGGATGTGATCGTCACGGGCTCGGGAGCGTTCCACCTCGAAGCAAGGACGCGGGAGAGTCTGGCTGGACGGGCCGTTCGGCGGCGTCTGCTCCCGTTCTCCGTCGACGAGATCGTGGCCTTCGAAGCTCCTGCCGCTCCGGCCGCTCGGCGCCAGCGGCGCCGCGACGTGATGAGGCGCCAGATGGTGCTGGGAGGCTACCCGGGGGTGTGGCTGCACGAGCGCCCGCTCGACGAGCTTCGCGAGCTCGTGGAGTCCTTTGTGCTGCGCGATGCCTCGGACAGGTTCCGGATCGAACGGCCCGAGGCCTTTCGGAGGGTTCTCCAGCTTGCGGCCGGGCAGTGTGGGCAGATGGCGAATCTGTCCGAGTGGGCGGGGCTCTGCGGAATCGCTGCCAGCACGGTCTCGGACTACCTTTCGATCCTGGAGGAGACCTGGGTCGTTGCCCAGGTTCCACCCTTTGCGGAAGGGCGGCGCCGCGAGATCACGCATGCGCGGCGTATCCACTTCTACGACACCGGCCTGCGGAACATCCTGCTCGCGGCCACCGACGCCGACCTCGAGCGCCGGGCAGACCGAGGAGCGCTGCTCGAGACCTTCGTATTCGGTGAGATCCAGAAGGCTCTGCCGCTCGACGCCGTCGTCTTGTACTGGCGCGCCAAGGGAGGCGCCGAGGTGGACTTCGTCGTGCGCCGGGGCGAGCGCCTCGTGGCCGTGGAGGTCAAATGGCGCGACCCGGGCCGGCCATCGCGCTCGCTGAAGAGCTTCGCCGACGCATACAGGCCGCACCGCGCGTTGGTCGCTTGTGGTTCCGCCGAGGCGCGACGAGAGGAAGATCTGAGCGGTGTGCAGGTCTCGTACGTCCCCGCCGAGGATGTGGCGTCTGAGATCCTGGAGGCGCTGGCGGACGCGTAAGCGGGGGTGGGTGCCTCTTCGCGAGCCGCGGGATGGGGGGAGCTGACGGTGGCCGGCTGCCAGCCGGTCTTGTGGTCCTCTCTGCCTCTGTTCGCCTCTATTCGCGCCGGTTCCGCCATGTGCGCGTATGCGTCTTTGTAGGTTGTTGAGTTTACTCGGTTTCCTCGAGTAGGCCGGGAAGCCGTCGCTGCTTCCCAAGCTGAATGTCGCCGGTTCGAACCCGGTATCCCGCTCCCTCCACAAGCCCCCGGCATTGCTGGGGGCTTCTGTCGTTTTGGCTCCCGAGCAAAACTCCCTTGGGTGCCAACAAAGAGCCTGGGTGCCAACACTTGGGTGCCAAGTGCCGACTACCTCCGGGTGCGGCTGAGGAACTCCTGTACGTGACCGAAGGCGTCTGCTTCGGTCTGGTGGTCACGGCCGCCCGTCAGGAAGGCTGCTGTCCTGACGGGGCCGAGATGGTCGGGGGAAGCGAAGTCCTCGGCGAGGTAGTTGAGGGCCACTTGGGCCTCATCAGAGTCGGCGATCAGTTGGAAGCGCTCAGCGATGCTCGCCGTAGTGCCGTCGCCGTGCTGCATGATGACGTACACGAGGTCGTAGGCGTCCTTGTTCTCGCCACGGAGGCGAAGGGCATGAGCCTTCAACACGACGAAGGCTGCGGGCCCGCAGACCTTGACCGTGGGTGTCGCTTTCTCGTTCGCCGGAGTGAGGTCGTCGATGGTCACGTTGACACAGTCCCGGAACGCGAGCGGGAGAGCCGGCGTGACGATGGCGGCGAAGTCTCCTTCCAGGTTCTGGAGTCGCCCAGGTGGAGGGCCTGTCTGGGAGCTTGGGATGAGGAAGTCCAGGCTCACCTGGCTGTCATGCCACGAGCGGGTCCGCGACAGCGGGTATTTCCAACTGCAGCCCCTTGTGGCTGCTCACATCAACATGGAACCCGTTTCGGGAGAGCCAACCGGCGCTCTTCACAAGTCTCGCGCCGGGCTCCATCCAAGGTCGACGGTGCTCACCTCGGGGCAGGCACGCCGCACGCCTCGCGAGCCGCCTCCGGGATGCGCACGAGCTCTCCGGTCAGCTCCACGTAGGTGAACACGGGGATGAAGAAGAGCGGGAAGGCGAAGGGAATCCTGCTGCCGGTCGACCACTGCCGCTCCCAGAAGCGCATGTTGATGATGCCGTCGGCCCGGCTGCGCTCGAGCTCGTCTCGCAGCTCCACGCCGAACATGCGCTGGAGGTCGGCGTCGACCACGGGGAGGAAGCCGAGCAGATCGGCGCCGTCTCGTGAGAGCTGGACGTAGCCGAGGGACTCATAAGGGCAGTCGAGGTCGCCGGCCGTGATGACGTAGCGATCTCGGACCTCGTCGGGGAACACGTAGGCGTTGCTGACCGAGCAGCCGCTGGCGGCGAGGCCGGTCACGGTCAGGGTGATGATGAAGAGGTGCTTCATGGACATGGCTCGTTCCTCAAGCTGCCGGGCAGCGCTCAATCCGTGAACTCGATCAGCTCGCCCTGGATGCGGTACGAGGTCTCCGTTCCCTCAGCCAACGCGGTCGGTGGCCTCTCCTCGGCGACGGCTTGGAGGATCTTCAAGGCGGTGTGCACCTGCTTGGCCGTCTTCTCGCCCGGGCTCTGGGGGTTCTCGTCGATGAACACGAGGTGCTGCACCCCGTCGGCGCCTTGATCGCGGGCGGATTTGGCTACGAAGTAGAGCACGGAACGCGGGTTGGCGCCCTCGACGAGCTCCTTCTCGTGAAGCCAGCGGTAGCCCTCCTGCTTGGCCTGGATGATGCCAATCACCCGGTGCGGGCGCGAGAAGCTGCCGGAAGTCAGGTGCACGGTGTGGTAGGGGCTCGGGCGGCTGGCCCGGCTGCCGCTGAAAGCCGGGGTGTGGCTCACCGCGGTGCAGCCAGCGACCAGGCCGCCCACCGCCAGCGCGACCAGCAGCGAGGGCGCCGCCCGTTTCCTGATGCTCGAGATCATGCGTGCTCCCGCGGGTTAGAAGAGGCCCCCCAGGCCGAGCACCGGGGCGCCACCGCCGGTCGCCCCGATCAGGGGCATCAGCATGGGGGCGCGCGACTCGTCATGGGGCATGGGCAGCTCGCCCAAAGGGGTGACCGTGTCCTCGAGCTCGTAGAGACGCCACAGGCGCTCGCTGGGCGCGTCGTACCCGAGGATCAGATAGGCGCCGGCGCCGAGGAGGCCCACCCCGGCGGCGATGGCGGCATAGCTGGTCATCTCGCTCGGCTCCTCGCCCGTGGCGATGGCGAGGCCGCCGTAGGTCAGGCCGAGCACGCCGGCGGCGCCGACGAGGGTCCAGCCGGCGTAGCGCGTCCTCCGGGCTCGCGCCAGGGCCTCTTCGGCGAAGGCGCGCTCGGTGACCACGACCGCCCAGGCCCGCTGCTCCTCGCTTCGGAGCGGCAGCCAGCGGTAGGACTCGGCCAGCTCCTCCACGCCGGAGGGAACGAGCAGGGAGATCAGGCTTGCGCCGAGGAGCGCGGCCGTGCCGCCGACGGCCAGGCCGCTGGCGACTCTCCGCTCCTCCGGATCGTTGACGCCCGCGGCCAGGCCGACCGCCACGGTGCCCAGGGCCGCGGCGCCGACCATGCCGGCCAGACCGCGGCCGCTTCGGGCGTCGTGCTCCAGGCGGCCCGCGGCGGAGAGGAAGCTCTGGAGTCGGGCGGCGTCGGCCATGGTGACGCCGTAGCAGTCCTCCCTCTCGGACGCCCTGGCCTCCATCGCCCGGCCGAAGGCGAGGGGGCCCCAGGCCGCGGAGAAGAGGGTCTCGAAGGGCGCGCTCGCGCTGCGCGGGGCGAGGTCAGGCTCCTTTGGCTGCAGCTCGCTCAGGCGCAGGGGACCGCCGGCGGGCAAGGCGAGCTCCCTCAGCTGCGCCCGTCCCTCCGAATCGCGATGTTGCTCGATCAGCGTGATCTCGCCCTCGTCCGGGGGGAGGTTGAGGGTGACCGCGAGGCCCTCTTCCTTGTGCAGATCCAGCAGCCGCACGCCGGCCGCCGAGCGCAGGTTGAGGCGCCTGCTCTCGCCGGCCGCGAGCTCCAGCCGCCGCTGCTGCGAAGGCACGACCATGAAGGCCTCGCCGTCGTCCTCGCGGGGCCCCGCGAAGAAGATGCGCGGGCGGTAGAGCTCGTTGACCACCGTCTTCGTGGCCGTGGCGACGAAGGCCCCGAGCTCGTCGTAGGTGATCACGCGGTCCCCGTTCACATCCGCCGCCCCTCGCAGGCCGCTTCGCACCACGTAGCTGAAGATGCCCGATTGGATGTCGCTCCACTCGAAGGTGACCGCCTCCGCGCTGGTGGAGATGATGCCCCCGACGTTCTTCTTGCGCGCGAGCAGACCGGAGGCCTGGCGCTCGCCCACCCGCCAGCGCTTGCCGCCGGGCTTGCGGGGGTTGAGCATGAAGTAGGAGTTGCAGGAGTCGAGGACGATGTGGACCGTGCCGGCCTTCAGGGTGCCGACCACCTCCCGCTCGAAGGTCGCGGCGTCCAGGCTCCCGTCCTGCAGGTCCACGAAGCCCTGCCCGTGGCGCACGTCGCCGTGCCCCGCGAAGACCACGTAGACGACCGTGGTGGCGCCGGCCTCGTGAGCGGCCCGGATGCGGGCGGCGAGGTCCGCGGTCGCGGCGCGCAGGTTGGCCAGGGTCGGCGGCCGCGCCCGCGCGGCCCAACGCGGGTAGAGCGGGCGGCTGTCGGGGTCGAAGGAGGTCAGCAGCCGCGTCGACTCGCCGCCGAAGTAGTCCGCGAATAGCTCCGCGTACTGCACGCCGTCGTCGTCGGCGTAGTGCAGATCCGGCCGCTCCAGCGACAGGCTGCGGTTGTTGGTGACCACCAGGGCATAGGTCGCGGTGGTAGGAAACGCGGCTGCCGCCGGAGGGGTCGCGACGAGGGCGAGGGCCAGGATGCCAGTGACGGCCGAGGTCATGGGCTGACCTCCACGGCCCTGGCTTCGAGCCCGAGGGTGTCGACGGTGCAGGACTTCAAGTGCCCGGCCAACGCGGGTACGCCGCCTCGCGCCAGCTGACGCTCCACCTCGCGCACACGACGTGCTTGCGGGCAGAAGGCCGCGACGACGGTCAGAGGCCCGGCTGCCAGGCCCTCGGGAGTCACGCCCTCGGGGAGACCGCGCACCGGCGGCCAGGCCGGGACGACGACCCCGACCGGGTCCTCCGCGGGCGATCGATAGGCCGGGTAGAACCAGTGCGCCGTGTGGGCGCTGTCCACCGCGAAGAGGAGCAGCGAGCTCGCCTTCCCGCTGTGGTTTCGCACCACGAAGCTGAAACCGGCGCCGACGGGTATCGGGTCGCCGTCCCGCAAGGTGCGACCTCCGCCGCGCCCTTCGACATGTGCGCGCACCTCGACACCCATGACGGCGGTCGTGGCGGTGGCCGCCTCGCCTCGGGCCGCCATGATCGGCGGCTCGACCGGGGGCTGCGACGACCCGCGCAGGGCGAGGACCGCCACCGAGGCCAGTGCGAAGATGGCGACGGTCGCGGCGGCCAGGACCCGCCAACGCGGCGCGCCACCCGATCGTGGCCCGTCGAGGCGGCCGAGCACGCCGGCGCTGAAGGCCGGCCCGGGCTCGGCGGCCCCCAGGGAGGCCACACCGCTCGTGAGCTGCCCGAGGTGAGTCAGCCGCTCCCGGCAGGGCGCGCAGCCCTCGAGGTGAAGCCGCAGGTCCGCCGCCCGCTCCTCGCTCAGCTGCCCGTCGAGCAGGGCCGCCAGCTCCCTGGTGTCGGAGCAGCTCACGGGAGGGCCTCCTTGCCCAGCAGCCCGGCCAGGGCCTCGAGCCCCCGGTGCACGCGCGAGCGGGCGGTGGGGACCTTGAGCCCGGTGACGGCCGCGATCTCGGCATAGGAGAGCTCGTCGCGGAATCGCAGGGTTAACGGGATTCGCTGCCCCTCCGGAAGCCGCTGCAGGGCCGCGTCGACCAGGGCCGCCCGCTCGCCGCGCTGGAGGGCGTCGGCGGCCGAGAGGGGGGGCGCCTGCTCCCGGGCGCTCAGCCCGAGCAGCTTCTTGAGCTTGCGCCGGCGGAGCCGGGAGCGACACTCGTTGCGGGCGATGGCGAACAGATACTGGCGCAGCCGGCCCTGGGGCCGGTACTCGGCCCGCGCGCGCCACAGCCTCAGGAAACTCTCCTGGGCGGCCTCCTCCGCCGTGCCGTTGTCGCGCAGCAGGAGCGTGCACACCCGCAGCAGGGCTCGCTGGTGGCGCTCCACGAGGAGCGCGAATGCCCGCCTGTCACCCGCCCCCGCGAGCAGCAGAAGCTCGTCGTCGCCCGGCGCGGAGGCGGCGCCCTCGGGGACCAGCTGTAGTCTGCGGGGGGAGTCCATCGTCGGCCTGGTGCAGGAATCGCTACTCAACCTGCACAATGCACGAGACGCTGAAACGTTGCATGCGGGTCCTCAGCGACACCGGACCGGCCGCGTCGACAACGCACCTCGGAAGAAAGGGGCCTTCGGGCTTCCCGGGATGATCAGCCGGCGTGCTTGTCGACCATCTTCGTCGTCCTCGGCATGGCGGCGATGATGTGCTTGAGGGCCAGCGGGCGAAGGCGCGCGTAGACCTTCTGGAGCACCTTGTGCTCCGCGCGGACGACCCTGGCGTCGGTGACGGCCAGCAGGGCGTTGGCCAGCTTCTCCTCGCGCCCGCGGCTGTAGGCCTCGAAGCTCTCCGCGTCGCTCTCCCGGTAGCGGGCATGGTGCGGCTCCCAGGCTTCACCGAGCTCGGGCAGGAGGTCGTAGATCAGCTGAGGCACCATCCGGCCGCCTTCGAGCTTCTTGACCACCTTGAAGCCGCCCTTGATGGCGAGCCCGGTCACGCCCGACTTGGCGGCGGCCTCCTCCTCCAGAACGATCTCGCAATCGGCCACCACCGCGCGGCGGAGCTGCTCGTCGAGTAGTAGCTCGGGCAAGGTCATGGCGGCGCACTATTGCCTGCCTTCGTGCACATGGCAACGCCTCGCGCACCACCGGCCACGTCCTCTTCGAGCCACGGGGGAGGGGTCCCCGCGTGCGGCGTTCGGGGGCGCGCTACTGAGGCAGCTTCGCGGTGCCGAGCCCGAGCGACGGTGCTTCCCCGGGATCCGATGGCCGAAGCCACCCGAAGCTGTTGCCTGTCGCGCGCCCGGCGTCCCGGCGGGCCGCTCGGAGCAGGAGCGAGGAGCGCCTCAGCCGGTTGGCTTCAGATGCAGCAGGTGGCCCATCATCATCCACCAGTGGGCGGCGCTGCCGGCGATCACGAAGAGGTGCCAGATCTCGTGGAAGCCGAAGACATCCGGGATGGGGTCGGGGCGCTTGCATGCGTAGATGACCGCGCCGAAGCTGTAGAGAAGGCCGCCGGCACCCAGCCAGGCCAGCGCCGCCGGCGGCAACGCTGCGGTCAGGGGGAAGATGGCGACCACGCCGAGCCAGCCCATGAGCAGGTAGATGCCCACCGACAGCCGGCGAGGCACGTCGATCCAGACGAGCTTCAACACCGCAGCGGCCAGGGCGAGAGCCCAGATGACGCCGAGCAGGCTCCAACCCCAGGCGCCGCGCAACGCGAGCACGCAGATCGGTGTGTAGGTTCCGGCGATGAGGACGCCCACCATGCTGTGGTCGAGACGCCGGAGCGCCGTCACGCCGCGGGGCGATAGCGGCAGCAGGTGGTAGAGGCTGCTGGCCGTGAAGAGCAGCACCAGGCTCGTCCCGTAGACGGAGAAGGAGAGCACGTGCCAGCCCGAGGCCTCCTGGGCGGCGTGTCGAACGAGCAGCACGAGGCCGGCGACCGAGAGGATGGCCGCTGCCAGGTGCGTGAGGCCGCTTGCAGGTTGGCGGAGCTGGCCGGCTGTGAACATCGCGACAACGTGTTGGGTGCAGTTCTCTGCCCGTTGTTGCCTGGCCGATGTCACGGATTTGTCACCGCCGTCGGGTCGCTTTGGGTGCCGGCCACGGGACCCGGGTCCAGGCCGACCGCAGGGCTCGGCCTGGAATCAGGGGGCGCGCTTGGGGGCGACGAGGAGGGGGAGAAGGCAGCCGGGGGCAGGGACGCTAAGGTAGACTGTCGAATTGAAGCTGGGAGGTGTCTTCGTGACCACTGTGCTCGCCCTCGGGCTCCTGACGTTGGCTGCCCTGGGGTGGGGCGATCAGCTGATCTCGGCTACCACGCCGGCGCTTGCCGCCGTCGACATCCTCGGGAGGTCGTGAGCGATGGAAGTCACCGTGCTGACCTCGGGCTGGCCATCGTCTTGCGAATCATGAAGGCAAACCGGGGCGAAGCTCACATCCGAGAATCGTCGTCAGGAGGCGCGCTCGTAGTCACCCGCTGGCCGGTGCAGGGCGAGACGGGGGTAGCTATTCCTGACCCGGTGAGTGAGGGCGTCGCCGCGTTGAAGCAGACGAGGTCAGCACCTGAGAGGCTGAGAGCAACAGGGCCGCGGGCAGCTCGAGTGGCCGTGAGCAGCCTTGAGAGCTCGAGGTGCCCGATGACAAGAGGATTCACTGGTGCAGGTTCGGATCTTAATTCCGAATTTGCATGGTAAGCGATTCCTGCTACCATCCCCGCCGTGGACACCTACCACCAACGTGCAGCATCCTCGGCCCTCCTACTGGCGGCGGCGGAGTTCCCGGCCCTGGTCGTCACGGGCCCTCGCCAATGCGGGAAGACCACGCTGGTCCGGCGGCTCTTCTCTGGCTCCCATGCTTACTGCTCACTCGACGATCCCACCAACCGGCTGCAAGCGCGGGAGGACCCCAAGCTCCTGCTCGGGAGGCTGGCGCGGCCTCTGATCATCGATGAGATCCAGTACGCCCCCGGGCTGCTGCACCTGATCAAGGCCGAGGTGGACGCCCACCGCCGCGACGCGGGCCGCTTCGTGCTCACCGGCTCGCAGGTATTCCCGCTCATGCAGGGCGTGTCGGAATCCCTCGCGGGTCGGGCGGCGATATTCTCGCTGGGCACATTCGGCTTTGCGGAGCTCGATCATCCCGAGACCTGCGGTCGCGGCTCCTGGGTCCGGGCCCTCGAGGAGGCGAGGGCACCAAGGCCGCCTCTCGACCTGTGCACGGCGTTTATCTTGCGGGGAGGCTTCCCAGACGTCGCCTTGGAGCCGCAAAGGGACGCGGAGCGCTGGCATGCGTCCTATGTGCAGACCTACCTCGAACGTGACGTGCGGGACCTGCGCGCGGTGGGCGACCTGACGGACTTTCAGCGCTTCCTCTTCGCTCTCGCGGCGAGGGTGAGCGGTCTCGCCAACTTCTCCGAGATCTCCAGGGACCTCGGCGTGAACGATAAGACCGTCCGCGCGTGGCTCTCCGTGCTGGAGGCGAGCGGCCAAGTTTCCATCGTGAGACCTTATCAGCGCAACCTCGGCAAGAGGGTCGTCAAACGGCCGCGCATCT
>CAZQPP010000136.1:0-16608 GCA_964594295.1 uncultured Myxococcales bacterium
ATCTGGAACACCCCCGACGCCTTGCCCTTCATGGTGGTGCTCCTGCTCTTCACGGGGCTCTACCTCACGATCCGGATGAGCTTCATCCAGTTCCGGAGGCTGGGGCACAGCGTCCGGGTCATCATGGGCCGCTACGACAACCCCGAGGACGAAGGGGACGTCAACCACTTCCAGGCCCTGTCGTCGGCCCTCTCGGCGACCGTCGGAATCGGAAACATCGCGGGGGTCGCCACGGCCATCCACTACGGCGGGCCGGGAGCCATCTTCTGGCTGTGGGTCACGGGCTTCGTGGGCATGGCCGCCAAGTACACCGAGTGCACCCTGGCGATGCAGCACCGGGTCATCCACAAGGACGGATCGGCCTCGGGCGGGCCGATGTACTACATCGAGAAGGCCCTCGGGCCGAAGTGGAAGCCGCTGGCGGTCTTCTTCGCCGGCTGCGCGGTCATCTCGTCGTTCGGCTCGGGCAACTCGATCCAGGCCTTCACGATGGCTGACAGCTTCCGCATGGACTTCGGCATCCCCAACTGGATCTCGGGCCTGGTGTCGGCGACCCTCGTCGGGGCGGTCATCATCGGCGGCATCAAGCGCATCGGTAAGGTCACGAGCCGCCTGGTCCCCTTCATGGGCGGCCTCTACATCACCGCGGCCCTGGTCATCGTCATCCTGCACGCCGACCGGCTGCCCGAGGCGATCACCGCCATCGTCACCTACGCCTTCTCGCCCCCCGGCATGATCGGCGGCTTCGCCGGCTCGACCTTCATCTTCACCCTGACCTGGGGCGTGAAGCGGGGCCTCTTCTCCAACGAGGCCGGCCAGGGCAGCGCCCCCATCGCCCACGCCGCCGCCAAGACCGACGAGCCGGTCCGCGAGGGCGCGGTCGCCATGATGGGGCCGCTCGTCGACACCGTCATCGTCTGCTTCATGACCGGCCTGGTCATCGTCGTCACCGGGACCTGGAGCGACAAGCACCTAGATGAGGTGACCTTCACCGCGAAGAACGCGCTGACGGTCATCACCATGGAGGCGGCGGTTCAACCCAAGGGCGGGCTGGCTGACGAGGACCTCTTCACCGGCGAGGCGGATGTCGAAGGTGGCGTGCTCAAGGGCGCGGCCATCGTGCGCAACCACTCGCTCATGGAGGAGCTGAAGCTCTCGGTCGGGGACGCCCCGTGGAGCGGCAAGATCAAGATCGAGGCGGGCAGCGCGGTCTCTTTCGCCGGCGCGGACGGAAAGGCGGTGCAAGGCGAAGACGTCGTCGTGAGGGGGAAGAACCTGCTCAACGGCTCGCCTCTCACCGCGATCTCCTTCCAGAGGGGGCTGGCGCCTATCTTCCCGTGGGGCAACTACCTGGTCACAATCGCGGTCTTCTTGTTCGCGATCTCCACGGCCATCAGCTGGTCCTACTACGGGGACCGCTCGATCAAGTACCTCTTCGGCGAGCGCGCCGTGCTCCCCTACAAGGGCGCGTTCGTGCTCATGCACTTCCTCGGCGCGATCTTCTCCCTGGAGGTGGTCTGGGGCTTCGGCGACGCCGCCCTCGGGCTGATGGCTATTCCAAACCTCATCGCCATCATCTTGCTCGCAGGACACGTGCGTCGAAGCTCGGACGACTACTTCGAGCGGATGGACGCCAAAGGACATGGATAGTGGTGAGGCTGTGAGCGACGGTACAGGCGCCGCGGCAGGCGGCAACGGAGCCGCTCCGGATCGCGGGATGTGGGGCAGCAGGCTCGGCTTCATCCTGGCCGCGGCCGGGAGCGCGGTCGGCCTCGGCAACCTCTGGAAGTTCCCCTACCTGACCTACAGCTTCGGCGGCGGGGATCCGGAGAAGGGCAGCGCGGGCGGCTTCGTCTTCGTCTACCTGCTGGCCGTGATCTTCGTGGGGCTGCCGGTGATGCTCGCCGAGGTGCTCATCGGCAGGCGCGGCCGCCTGAACCCGGTGGGCTCTTTCCGCGTGCTGCGCCCGGGCACGCGGTGGAAGCTCGTCGGCTTCCTCGGGCTGCTGACGGGCTTCCTGATCCTCTCCTACTACGCCGTCGTGGCGGGGTGGACCCTCGAGTACGTGCTGCGCTCCATCATGTGGGACTTCGGCGAGCGCGATCCTGCCGCCTCTTTCAAAGAGTTCACGGAATCTCCCCTGAAGCAGGTCGGCTACTTCCTGGCCTTCATGGCGGTGACCATGCTCGTGGTCGTGGGCGGCGTGGCAAAGGGCATCGAGCGCTGGAACCGCATCCTGATGCCGCTCCTCCTGCTGATGCTGTTGATCCTGGCGGTCCGGGTGCTCACCCTCCCCGGCGGGGAGAAGGCGGTGCGTTTCCTTCTCTGGCCGGACTTCGCGAGCCTCAACACCGACATGGTCCTGGAGGCCCTCGGGCAGGCCTTCTTCAGCATGTCCCTCGGCATGGGCGCCCTGCTCACCTACGGGAGCTACCTGCCGAAGAAAGCCAACCTGGGGAGCGCCTGCGTCGCCATCGCCGCGCTGGATGTCCTGGTGGCGCTGGTGGCCAGCATCGTCATCTTCGGCGCCATCTTCTCCTTTGGCATCGTGATGAAGGACGGGGGCATCGGAAACCTCTTCACCGCGATCCCGATGATCTTCTTGAAGATGCCGGGCGGGCGCTGGATGTGCCTGATGTTCTACACCCTGGTCTGCTTCGCCGCGCTGACCTCGTCCGTCTCGCTGCAGGAGGTGGTCAGCTCCTACCTCATCGACGAGCGCCGCATGGCCCGGAAGAAGGCCGTGCTCGTGGCCGGGCTGGCGATCTCGGCCCTCGGCGTGTTCTGCGCCCTCTCCTTCAACCTGCTCGCCAACGTCACGCTCTTCGACAAGACGATCTTCCTGCTCCTCGACTACTTCTGCGCGAACCTGGCCCTGCCCACAGGCGGCATCATGATCGCGATCTTCGTCGGCTGGGTCCTGACCGGAGAGGAGAAACGCGAGGAGCTGAGCGAGCTCCACCCGGCGGTGTTCGCCACGTGGAACTTCCTCGTGCGCTACGTGGCGCCGATCGCCATCCTGCTCGTGCTCGGCGCCAAGCTGATGGGCAAGATCTCGGGGTAGGGCCGGGCCCCGACTTCCGGGATCAGCGCTCGGGGCTGTCGTCGCTTGCCTGGTCGCAGCCCTCGGGCGTCGGGTTCTGGGGCACCTCGTCGCGGCCGAAGGTCACGACCGCCAGCGTGAAGGTGCCCGGCTGGAGCGGCGGCAGCTCGGTCGTCGCCTGGTAGTGCCCTGCCTGGGCGGTGATCACGTGTCGCACGGGCTCGAGGTTGAGGGCCCAGAAGGTGCCGTTCTGGGGGTTGGTGTTCTTGCGGTTCGGGTCGGGGAGGTTCTTGAAGCGCTCGGGGTTGTAGCTCGTGTAGAAGAGGTCCTCGGTCTCGGGTGACAGGCTGGCCGTGGCGCAGCCCACGGTCCACCTCTTGTCGAGCTCGAAGGCGTTGTCGCTGGCGTCGTACTCGACGTAGCCCCATACGTGAGCCTTGCCCTCCTGAGGCTCGAGGCCCGCGGCCCCGAGGTACTCGGAGACGCTGACCCTGGGGAAGGCCGCGACGAAGACCATGTCCTCGCCGCCCCTGTAACGCTCGTCGTAGTTGAAGGTGGTCAGGTCGTTCGTGAGAGACACGCGCACTCCGACCTCCACGCCGGCGGGGACGTCAAGGCGCACGTAGCCGTACTTGCCGTCGGTCACGCCCTTGCGAGGCGGGTCGAAGGGCTGGCCCGTGTGCCGGTCGACGAGCTCGACGGGGGCGATGCGGGCGTCTCCGCCGAACCACGGGCTGACCACGCGCAGGCCGAGCTGGGTGTCCGCGATGGGGCCGCCGAGCTGCGGGTCGAGGTCGGGCGCGCCGCGAAGGTAGATGTTCTTGATGGCGTGCCAGGTCTCCGCATCTGCCGGTGGCGCGTCGGAGGGCGCATCCTCCGCCTCCCCGCCGGAGGTCGTCGCCTCCTCCTCGACCGCGAGGTAGAGGCGGCGCCAGCGGTCCGAGGTCTGCAGGCGCACGACGAGGGAGTGGGCGCCCATCGGCTGCTCGAAGCCTTCGAGGCTCCACGGGCCGGTGTCGTCACGCCAGCTGTAGAGGTAGTCCCTCAGGTCTTCGGAGGAGACCTCGGGGTAGGCGCTGCGGCTGAAGCGACGGCGGACCTCGGTCAGCGAGGGGTAGGCCTCACCCGCGACGATCGCGAGCACCCACCTGAGCTGCTCCCCGACCGGCGTGTCCGGGATCTCCACCGTGACGGGCCCCGTGTCCTGGGTCGCCCCGGGGTCCGGCGTGGTGGTCGAGCCGTCGGGCGTCGTGGTGCCTCCTCCCGGGTCGGTGGTCGTGGCGCCTGGATCGACACCCGGGCCGGCGCCGTCGACAGGCGGCTGCGTGCCCGGGTCTCCCGCTGCCGGCACGTCTACGCCCGGCACGCCGCCTCCGGGGTCCACCTGGCCGGCGGGCTGCGCGGTGTCGGCGGTGCCGGTGCCCGCGCCCGGATCCGTCCCCGGCGGCACGTAGCCCGGCACGTAGGGCCAGCCGCCGCCGCTGCCCGAGGACGAGGAGCAGGCGAGCAGGCCTGCCGCGGCCAAAGCCAACACGATGCGAAGCTGGTTCCTCATCTCGACCTCCGTCACCCGCCTCCGCGGTTGACCGTCGCCATGGCACGGTGCCAGCATCGTGCCATGGCACGAATCGGATCGCTACTCAGCATCACCCTGCTAGCCCTCTTGGGCTGCGGAGACAACGTCGAGACGCGTAGGCCGGCGCCTCCGGGAGGGGCCGATCTCACGGACTCCGGCGGTCTCCCCGACGGAGGGCCCGGGCCCGGCGACGGGAGCGCCCCCGCCGCCGACAAGGGTCAGACCGACGTCCCGCTGCCCGAGGGCATGGGCCTCCCCTGCCAGGGCCACGACGACTGCGCCGCCGGCCAGTGGTGCGTGCCCGGGCCGGACGGGAGCGTCTGCACCGTCAGCTGCGTGGACCTCTGCCCCGCCGGCTGGACGTGCACGGGCGTCGAGGGGCTGGGCGCCGATCTGCTCTTCGTCTGCGTACCGAGGCGAGCCCTGGTCTGCGAGCCCTGCTCGACGGTCTCCGAGTGCCGAGGACAGAGCGCGTGCGCCCTGCCGGCCTCCTCCTACGGGACCGGCATGTGCCTGCACCGCTGCGACGCCGACGCTGAGGCGCCGTGCCCGCGCGGCTTCCTCTGTGAGTCGCGGCCGGTCCTGCCCGGGCCCTCGCCGGAGACCGTCTGCGTCCCCGAGCCCGAGGGCGGCTGCTGCGCTACTGCGACGGCCGGCGCCTTCGAGACCTGCGTGCTCGCAAACGCCCACGGCAGCTGCCGCGGGGCCCGGCGCTGCGAAGGAGAGGAGGGCTGGGGCCCGTGCATAGCCCAGCTGCCAGCGGGCGAGGTCTGCGACCGCCTCGACAACGACTGCGACGGCCGCGTCGACGAAGACCTCGGCGCTCCCTGCCTGTGCGGAGACGGGCGCTGCGACACCGCCCAGGGCGAGAACCCGCGGCTCTGTGCTCCGGACTGCGCGGCCTGCGGAGACGGCGTCTGCTCACCCGGCGAGAGCCCCACCGCCTGCTTCGCGGACTGCTGCGGCGGCTGCGGTGACGGCCGCTGCCTCGGCTACGCCTGCGGCGAGGACCCGGAGGAGTGCCCGGCGGACTGCGGCACGGCCTGCGGCGACGGCACCTGCGACAAGGGCGAGAGCCCGCGTGTCTGCGCCGAGGACTGCACCCGCTACGTCTGCGGCAACGGCGAGTGCGAGCCCACCGACGGGGGCCCCGAGGTCTGCCCGGGAGACTGCGGCAGCACCTGCGGCAACTGCATCTGCGAAGGCGGCGAGGGCTTCCTCGAGTGTCCCACGGACTGCGGCTACTGCGGGGACGGCGTGTGCAGCCCCTGCGACCACCTCGGCGAGGCCAAGCGCTGCCCGGAGGACTGTAGGGACGCACCGCTGGTGTCCGGCTGTGATGCGTCGCAGGAGGGCTGCGTGCGTCTCGAGGGCCGGCTGGCGGCGGTGCCTCCGTCGCTGACCTTCACCACGAGCGAGCCGAGCATGGTGCAGATGGAGGTGGTCCGGCTCGTCAACGCCGGCGACGGGGCGACGCACCTCACCGGGCTCACCCTCGAGGGCGACTCGGGCTTCGACGTGCGGCTGGGGCAGAGGCGCTTGCAGGCGGGGAGCTCCCTCGAGCTGGACCCACCCCTGCTCATCGGCTCGCAGCACTCCGTGGGGCTCAGGATCGCGTTCTTACCGAGCGAGGAGTCCGTCGCCGAGGCCGTGTTGACGATCTTCGGCGACGCGCCCAACGCGATTCGAGGGATCACCGTCCTCCTCCGGGCCGTCGATCCCGGCGGCCCCTGCCTGGAGGTGAAGCCCGCGAGCGTCGACCTCGGAGCGAGGCTCGCGGGCGGCCCGACGGGCACTGCCGAGGTGAAGCTCCTCTCCTGCGGCGAGGTCCCGCTGCGCCTCGAGTCCGTCCGGCTCTCCGGCGCCGCGGACGCGGCCGACCCGGAGCTGAGGGCTCTCGGGGTCGGGGAGAGCAGCTCGAGCTTCATCTTGGGAATGGGCGACGACGTCGGCCTCGACCCGCTGCCGCTCAGCCTGCCGAGGGGCCGCCCCTTCGACCTCGAGATCAGCTACGCGCCCCCGGCGGAGCCTTCGCCCTCGGACGACCAGGGCGTGCCCATCCCCGAGCGGGCCTGGATCCTGGTGGAGTCCGACTCCCCGGAAGGCGTCCAGGCCGTCGAAGCGAGTGCCTTCGCGGTCTCGCAGGCTTGCCCGACCGCCGTCATCGAGGTGGCAGAGGGCCTCGAGGTCACGCCCCAGACCGTCTTGCACCTCGACGGGAGCCGCTCGACCTCCCCAGACGGAGCGATCACCGGCTACGAGTGGTCCGTCGAGCAGCCCGAGGGCTCGGTGAGCGGCTTCCTCGGGGGCGCCTCGAACCCGCGACCCACCTTCGAGGTCAACGTCGCGGGCTCCTACACATTCGCGTTGGAGGTGAGGGACGAGACGGGCGCGGAGTCCTGTGCGCCAGCCCGCGCCGTGGTCGACGTGAGGCCTGACCAGGCCATCCACGTCGAGCTGCTCTGGGACACCCCGGCGGACCCGGATCAGAGCGACCAGGGACCCGAGGCCGGCGCGGATCTCGACCTGCACTTCCTGCACCCCTTCGCCGCAGGGCAGGACGTGGACGAAGACGGAGAGCCCGACGGCTGGTTCGACAACCCCTTCGACTGCTTCTGGTTCAACCCCAGGCCCGACTGGGGCAGCCACGATCCGGAGGTGCACGACAACCCGGGCCTCGACCGCGACGACACCGACGGCGCCGGGCCCGAGAACCTGAACCTGAACCTGCCCGAGGACGGAAGCACCTACCGGGTTGGTGTGCACGTCTGGAACGACCACGGCTTCGGCGCGTCGTTCGCCACCGTGCGTATCTTCATCAACGGGCACCAGGTCTGGGTGAAGGAGGGCGTGAAGCTCGAGAACCACGACATGTGGTGGGTGGCCACCATCGATTGGCCGTCCCAAACGGTCGCGCCCACGTTCGGCAGCGGCGCCGGCGGCCTGAAGATCGTGCCGGACTACGAGCACCCGGCGTTCCACAACCAGTAGATCCGGAGCCCGGGCTCACGCCGGGTTGACCTTGGCCGCCGGGCGGTGCCAGCATCGCTTCATGGCACGCACCGCCTCCCTCCTCGCCCTCACGTTGATTGCCCTTTCGGGCTGCACGGAACCCTCCGCACAGAGAGACCGGCCGATCCCGCCGGGTGTTTGGCCCCCGCCCGCGGGGGACGCGTCCTCGGGTGGCGATCTCGCAGATCTCGGCGCGGAGCCGGATCATGGAGTGGCGGCCGAGGTCGACCCCGGGGTGGGCTTCCTCGAGGACGTCTTCGCCGAACCCGGCCCGGTCGACGTGGGCCTTCCCAAGGTCGACGCGGGCTTGCCCAGGGGCATGGGGGCACCCTGTGAGGCCAACGTGGACTGCGAGTCGGGTTACTGTGTCGACGGACCCGAGGGCCACGTCTGCACGGTGACCTGCATCGCCTCATGCCCGCCCGGTTGGGAGTGCAAGGGCGTGACCAACAGCGGGCCCGACATCACGTTCATATGCCTGCCTGAGCCGCAGTAGGGGGCGGAGCTTTCAGGGCGGGGGCTGCCGCCCTCTTTCCCGGCGCCGGGTCGGCACGGCTGCCCGTCCTCACCGGCGCGCTCCGACGGGCAGCGCTCAAGCCCGGGGCGCTGCCGCCGATGAGTTGAGCAGAAGGCAACGCTGGAGCGCGAGAGATGCACCGTTTGCTGCAGCCCTGGGTGTGGGCATTTGGGATGGTCCTGCTCTTCACCTGTCGGCCCGCCCTCGCGGCCATGACCGGCGAGATAGTCAGGGTGTGCCCGGGCATGGAGGTCGCTCAGTGCACCGCCGAGATCGACAAGGAGCCGCAGCGTTTCGGCGCGCGATGTGGCTTCGACGAGGCGCCCAGCCTGGTCGGTGAGTGGGACTGCGAGCCCGTCGAGGAGGCCGACTCGGCAGGCGGGCTCGGGGACTTCATGTGCAGGCGGACCTTCGCGTGCACGAGCCCACCCCGTGAGATCGAGTACGTGGACCAGGACGAGCGCTCCAAGAAGAAGGGGAAGCGCCGACAGAGCATCGTGCACGAGTGGCGCTCACCCGACGGGCGGACCAGCGTTCGCTGGACGATCTCGGGAGGCCTGCCCGCGCTCCGAGCCATAGGCGGTGGGTTTGCGAGGCCCGCTCGAACACGCGGCTGTCGCACCCGGAAGGCGGGGAAGAGGATCGACGGGCTCCTGTACGACGTCGGCCCCAGCTGCGGGTCGCGGCACCTAAGGAGGAAATACTCGAAGCGGCGCTACAAGCGCCCGAAGACGAAGCACCGGGTCTACCGCTGCGGCAAGAACGGCAAGCGCTGCCGGCGAGTGCGCTGAAGCGGAGACCGGCGCCGCGCGCGAGGAGTTGCTGAGATGTTGATAGACAGCAGGTTGATCGGCTCCGTCGTCGTCCTGATGGCGGTCTCGGTGGGTATCGTCTACTGGGTCCAGGCCGACCCCGGCAGGAAGGCCGTCGATTTCGAGGTGCCCGAAGGCTACGAGCCCTTCTTCGAGGACAGGGCCTTTCTCGCGCGCTCGAACTGCACCCGCCGTGCCGTAATGCGGAAGATCAGGTTCGCCGACCACGGCTGGTGCGGTCACACGGCCTGCATGGCGGAGGGCAGCCCCAGCTTCAGCGGTCTCGGGATCGAGGGCGCGCGCATAGCGGAGGGCCCGGCCGGACCGGAGCACCCCGCGGTGAGCTTCCGAGTCACCGGCAAGGTGGAGGAGGTACCTGTCACCTGCGAGCTCCCCGAGTTCATCGAGCCTGCCGATCCGCCGGAGCACATCGTGCTCCGCTGCTTCCGCACCGCCGACCGCGGCTCGAAGGCCTGCATGATCCGCTTCACACCCCTCGAGGAGGAGGGCGAGGGCGGCGAGGAAGAGGAGGAGGAGTAGGGCGGGCTGTGCGTCTCGAGGGGCGGCACTCGCCGAGGAGGTAGATCACCCTCCAGGCGTCCAGGCGACCGGCGCATCCAGTCGGTTCCACCTCTCTTCTCTCTGTGTCTCTGCACCTCCGAGCCTCTGTGTTGAATCCATTCTCAGGAGCAGGTGGCGGATTCGGGCGGCGGGAGTGCGTCGACACCGGCGCTCACGCTGGGCTATGGTGTCCCTGAATGAAGGGACCACGAGCGCAGCAAGCAGCCGATCCTGGGAGCAACGGCAGCCGCAGCGACAATCGCAGCGAGCGCTTCTTCCTGCCCCATCGCCTCTACGGTCGCGACCGCGAGATCGAGGAGCTGAGCGGCCGGATAGCCTCGAGCGCGGACGGGAGGGCCAGCGTCACCCTCGTTACCGGCTACTCGGGCATCGGGAAGTCCGCGCTCGTTGGTGAAACTCTCGGGCCGGTGACCGAGCGTCTCGGCTACTTCGCCGAGGGCAAGGCCGATCTCTACGCCCGCGACGCCCCCTACCATGTGCTGTTGCGGGCCGCGACGGCCTTCCTCGAGCAGGTCCTCGCGGAGCCGGAGCAGGGCGTCGCACGCTGGCGCCACAGCATGTCGGGGGCGCTGGCGCACAACGCCGGAGCGCTCTTCGACGTGCTGCCCTCGCTGGAGCTGCTGCTCGGGGCGCAGCCACGGCCCGAAGCGCTCGAGCCGGTGCAGGCTCGCAACCGCTTCCTCCGCGCCCTGATGCTCTTCTTCCAGACCGCGGCGCGGTCGGCGCCGCCCTTCGTGCTCTTCCTCGACGACCTTCAGTGGGCCGATGCCGGCACCCTCGAGCTGCTGACGCTGCTGGTCGGCGACCCCGACACCCGCGGGCTGGTGCTGCTCGGCGCCTACCGCGACAACGAGGTGGGGCCCGATCACCCGCTGCGCGCGGCGCGCTCACGCTGGGCCTCGGAGGGGGTCTCGGTGGCGGAGGTGCGGCTCCGGCCCCTGCCCGAAGAAGCGCTCCGCCAGTGGCTGAGCGACACCGTCGGCACGGAGGGCGGCGACTTCGACGGGCTGGTGGCGCTGGTCGGGCGGAAGACCGAGGGCAACCCCTTCTTCGTGCGCTCCTTCCTCAACGCGCTGCACCAGGAAGGGCTCGTCGCACACGACCCACAGCGGGCGCGCTGGACCTGGGACGTAGCGGCCCTCGCGCAGGCCGCAGCCACCGACACCGTCGCGGAGCACATGGCCGCGCGTCTGGGCCGGCTCTCCGGCGACGCCCGGCACGCTCTCAGCGTGGCGGCCGCGCTCGGCGCGCGCTTCTCCGCCGATGTCGTGGCGCGCTGCCTGGAGGTCCCGACGGAGGACGCGACCCGCCTGCTGTGGGCAGCCGCCGAGCAGGGCTTCCTGCTCCCTCTCGGAGGCCGCCCCGGGGACGCCGGCGCCCCGGCCGCTCACGACGATCACGACGCGGCGGCGTTCCGCTTCGCGCACGATCGAGTCCAGGAGGCAGCCTATGCCCTGCTGCCGGAGGAGGCGCGCCCGGCGCTGCACCTGGAGCTGGCTCGGCTCCTCGCCGAGGACCTCCGCGAGGACTCGGCGCCGGAGCGCGTCTTCGACGCCGCGGGCCACTTCCACCGATCCGGCGACCTCCTCGAGGACCCCGAGGAGCGTATCCGCGTGGCCCATCTCGAGGCACAGGCCGCGGAGCAGGCCACGGCGTCGGGAGCACACCAGGCGGCCCTGTCGTTCTTGGAGCGCGCGCTCGAGAAGCTGGGAGAGGACCCCTGGACCGAGCAGTACGACCTCGCTCTGCGGGTACACCACGGCCTCTGCCGGCTGTACGCGCTCGCCGGCCTCCCCGAGCGCTCCGAGGAGGTCGGCGAGGCGACCCTGGCCAATGCCCGCTCGGTCCTCGACAAGCTGCCCATCTTCACTCATCGGGTCTTGCGCCGCACCGCGTCCATGGATCTGCTCGGCGCCGTCGACGAAGCCGTGGTCGCGGCGCGGCTGGCAGGCTGCGAGATCGAGCCCCTCGCCGGGCCCGACGAGGCCCCGACGCGCTTCGCCAAGCTCGTCGCGACCATCGGCGCCCCCATACCCTCCGAGCTGGTCCACCCCAAGGCGGCGGCCGATCTCACCCAGGCCTCGACGCAGTGCATCCTCGCCTCCGCGACACCGGCCGCGGCGATGGCCGAGTCGCCCTACTACCTGCCCATGCTCTTCGCGCTCGTGCGCCACGTGGTGGAGCACGGCGCCACCGAGATGGCCGCCACCGTGGCGCCGCAGTACGCCGTCTTCCTCCGCCTCAGCGACCTGCGCGAAGAGAGCTACGAGGTCGGCAAGCTGGCCCGAGTCTTCCGCGAGCGTTTCGGCTCCCAGGGCGGCTACCTGGAGCACAACGTCTTCGTTCGCCACTGGCGCGAGCCGCTGGTCGCCTGCCTCGAGGAACTGCGCGAAGGGGCGGCGCGCTGTCTCGACGCCGGCGACCTCGCGAGCTGGGGGTACTGCCTCAACCAGGCCTTCGAGGACGCGTTCTTGTGCGGAGAGAACCTCGATCGCCTCGACGCGCGTTATGACGCCGACTGGAGGGCCCTGACGCGTTACGAGCTGCTCCCGGCGAGAGGGTCTCTGGAGATATGGGGCCAGGCGGTTGCCTGCCTGCGCGGGGATGCGCCGGACTCGAGCCTGCTGCGCGGGGACCGCCTCGACGTCGACGCGGCCATCGTGGATCTCTCCGAGGCGCGCGTGGGGCTCCTGGTCCAGTACTGTACGCTCTTGCAGATCATGCTCGCCTACCTGTTCGGCGAGAGCGCGAGGGCGGTGGAGTGGGGCCAGGTGCGCCGAAAGGTCGCGGAGTCGGGAATCCAGGCGCTGTCCATCGCGCACCCGCTGCGCCTCTGGTTTCGCTCCCTCGCCGTGCTGGACCTGCCCGCCGGTCGGCGTGAAGAGCTGTACGTCGACCTTCTGGCCGACCACTCGGCGCTCCGCCGCTTTGCCTCCGAGTGCCCCGAAAACCACGCCCACCGCCTCGCCCTGCTCGAGGCCGAGCTCGCCCGCGTGGAGGATCGCCCGGCGGACGCCGTGGACGCCTACGACGAGTCCGTTCGTCTCGCGGAGGCGCACTCCTTCCCGCAGGACGCCGCGCTCGCCAACGAGCGCGCCGGCTTGTTTCATCACGCGGCGGACCGGGGCGTGGGCCTCCGCTACCTCGAGCGCGCTGCGGAGGGGTACCGGCGCTGGGGCGCCCGGGCCAAGGTGGCCGATCTCGCCGCCCGCTTCCCCGAGCTGTCGGCCCGATAGGAGGCTGTTGCGCATAGCGCTACACGCTCCTACCGGGAGGCCGCGAGAAGCTCTCGACGGAAGTACCCGTCCCCGGTGGCGGCGAAGCCGCAGCGGCGCGCGGTCACGTCATAGCGCATGTGCCCGCGGCTCGGGTCGAGGTGGTCGTGGGTCCGGGCCCACTCGTGGTGGCTCACCGAGACTATGAACACCTCCCGCAGACCCACGCCGCGCGCCCACGCCACCGCGTACTCCACCAGCGCGCGCTCCCACTTGATGGCGCGCAGCGGCTCGGCCCGGCCCTTCACCCCCTGGATCTGCCAGACATTCATCGCGGCGCCTTCGACCTCGAATCCCAGGGTAGCCAGCAGGTCGCCGTCCCAGGTCAGGCAGAAGTTGTAGGTCGCGTCGAAGTACTTCTCCTTGAAGCGCAGCCCGTAGTTGGAGCCGTTGAGCCGGATGTCGCTCTCGAGCCGGTAGCGCAGCCACTCTTCGTCCGTCACGGTCGCGCTCTGCTTGCGGAAGGCGTGGAGAAAGACCGGCCCGAAGCGAGGCTCGATGCACTCCGCCTCGAAGCGAGCGATCAGCTCTGTCTCCAGATCCATGATGGGGAGGCTCCCGTTTTGATTCTCGCGGCGCGCGGAGGCCATGGGCCGGGGTGCCGAGTCGGTGCGGGGCAGGGGCTCAGGGCCACGGCTTGGCGATCTTGTGAAGACCCTTGCCGTCGATGACGTAGACCGCTTCGTCGTCCACGGCGATGGTGTGGGGCTCGTCGAAGAAGTTGAAGTTCACCTGCTGCTTGTCGCCGCCGCCGACGCCGACGCGGTACACCTGACCCCGGGAGCGGATTATGTAGTAGACGTGCTCGCCGTCGGACTCGATGTCGCTCGCGGTGTAGTTGCCCTCACCGAAGCCGTCGAGCACCGTCTCGACCTCGCTCTCGCCGAAGCGGAGCTTGAAGATGCCGGTGTCCTCGAGCCAGTAGACGGCGCTCGAGTCGGTGGTCATGGCGCGGGACACGCTGATGGTCTTCAGGGTGGCCACGTTCTCGCCGTAGGTCTCCGCGCGGCGCACGGCGCGCGGGTAGTCTGAGTGGTTTCCGTTGACCACCCAGTAGACGTGCGAGGCGGTGGCGACGACGTCGGCAGGGTAGGCGCCGAGTATGTACTCGTTGCTGGTCTTGCGCTGCCCCGTGACGATGGGGCTCGATCCGCCGCCGAACTTGCTCGCGAGCTCGATGGTGCCGTCGAAGATGCCCGTGATGTAGACGTTGTTTCCGCTGAGCGCCATGCGGCCACCGTCGGCCTCGGCGATGTACGTCCTCTGGCCGCCCGACTTCGGGACCTTGTAGACCTCGTTCAGGTTGAGCCAGTAGACGGCGCTGTAGTCGACCTCGAGGTCGCGGGTGGTGCCTCCGCTCTGAGCCAGCGTGGTGGGGAAGCCGCCGGACTTGCTCACTCGCAGGACCACGCCGGCCGAGTTGTCGGCGAAGTAGAGGTAGTCCGAGTCGAGGTCGAGGGCGACGTTGAGCGAGGGGTTGGTGACCAGCTGCATCGTCTGGCAGCCGAACGCGCTGCACCCGGCGCCGAGGCAGCTGTGGCCGCAGTGCCCGCAGTTCTCGTCGTCGGTCTCCTTGTTGATCTCGCAGCCCGGGAGCCCGTCGCAGTCCATCGTGTCGTACCTGCACTTGCACTTGCCCATCTGGCACAGCATGCCCAGGCCGCAGGGCTCACCCTTCGGCCTCGACGTGATCACGCAGCTCCCCGCCGTGCAGGTGGTCACCTTGCAGGGGTCCTCGGGGGTGGGGCAGTCGCCGTCGTCGAGGCAACCGACGCAGGTCACGTCGGCCGAGCAGAAGGGCGCCTCCGGCGGGCACGGAGCCGAGGCCTCCGACTGGCCGTCGTCCGCGCAGGTCGTGACGGTGCCCTCTCCAACGCAGGTCCGAGTCGCGGCGGCGCAGATGTCGCACTGGGCGTTGGGCTCGTCGCAGAGGCCCGCGTCGCAGGTCTTGTGGGCCTCGAAGCCGGTCTGGTCCCCCGTGCAGATCTGGAGGGTGTCGCCGGCGCATCGCTTCTGCTCGGGGACGCAGACGGCGTCGGTGCACTGACCCGCGCCGGCGTTGCAGAGGGCCGCGCTGGCGCAGGTCTCCTTCGGCTCGAAGCCCGAGCCGTCCTCGGCGCAGGCCTGGAGAACGGCGCCCTCGCAGCGATGGGTTCCGGGCTCGCAGGCTGCGCAGTCGGGCCCGGAGCCGAGCTCGCACAGCAGCGCGGACTCGCACTCCTGGCTCTCGCTGGTCACGAGGTCCGGGCCGCAGACGTGCCGCGTGCTGTCGACGCACACGACCTCGTTCGGCCCTCGACCTATGCAGGCGGCGACCGGCGCCTGGCAGGTCGCGTCCCGTTGGTCGCAGAGGCGGCCGCCGTCGCAGAGCTGGTCGAGGGTCCAGAGGCAGGTGGCGGCGTCGCAGACCAGCACCGAAGGCCCCGCGGCGCCGCCGCAGGTCTTCACGCCTTGCGCCGCGCACGTGTCCCCCGCGACGGCGAGCCCGCCGTCGGGCACTCCCTGCGCAGCCGGGCAGCTCGGGGGGCACTCCCCGCAGTCCTCGACGCAGGTCTCGCAGCTCTCGGTGCAGTCACCGTCTCCGCAGAAGGGGTCCGGCACGCACGCGCCGTTCACGCAGGAGGCCGCCTCTCCGCATGCGCAGTCGGCGGGGCAGTCCGTGCAGCTCTCGTCGGGTGAGCACTCGTTGTCGCCGCAGGTCACGATCTCCACGCACCCGCCGTCCTTGCACTCTGCGCCCTCGTCGCACGCGCAGTCGGCCTCGCAGCTCTGGCAGTCCTCGTCCTGACCGGCGCAGACACCGTCTCCGCAGCCGGCCTCGGGCTCGCACGCGGACTCCACGCACACCTGGCCCTGCGGGCAGGTGCAGTCGACCGCGCAGTTGCCGCAGTTCTCACCGGCCGCGCACTCGGCGTCTCCGCAGCCCGAGAAGTCGACGCACGCGGAGTCGCGACACACCTGGCCGCCCTCGCAGGCGCAGTCGGAGGGGCAGCGCGCGCAGTTCTCGTCCGCGGCGCACTCGCCGTCGCCACATGGGTCCGGCGGCGCGAAGGTCACCGTGACGGAGGCCGCCTCGTTGTTCACGTTGCCGTGCTCGTCCTCGGTGCGTACGACGATGACGTTCTCCCCGGGCCCGAGGGCGACCTCGGCCGACCACGAGCCCCAGTCGGGCACCGCCGGTGCGGCCGGGATGCCGTTGACCCGCACCTCTTTGATGGCGGAGTCGTCCGAGGCCGTGCCGCGAACGACGATTGGGGACTCGGTCACCTTGGCGCCGTGGGTGGGGTAGGTGATGCGCGCCGTCGGGGGCTTCTTGTCCTCTGCGGCCGGACCTGGATCCGAGCCGATCGGCCCCGGGTCGACGCCCGGGCCGCCCTTGTCCGTTCTGGGGAGGCCGCCGTGGTCAACTCCCGGCCCCTGGTCCGTGGTGACTCCGCCGCCGGTGTCGGTCGGCGGGGTGACCGCTCCGCGGTCGTTCACGGTCGTCGTCCCGGTCGAGGAGCAGGAGAGCAGCGCCACCGACAGAGCGACGGCCAGACACCCGAGAGTCGTGTTGCGCATCGGCAATCCTCCAAAAAACAGGCGCGCAAGGAAGCGCTTTGCAGGGCCCGAGTCAAGGGGATCCCGAGTGTGCCCCTTGATCTCGGGCGGTGACGGTCGTCCCGGAAACTGTCAGCATGGAGCACGTGCTCGACTGCTGCTCGACTATGCTCTTCCGAAGCCTCCTCCCGAGCCCGGGCTCGGGCCCGAGCCCAGGCCGAAGGCCGGCGCCCGAGCCCGATCTTTACCCG
>CAZQPP010000137.1:0-16544 GCA_964594295.1 uncultured Myxococcales bacterium
CCGCCGCCCTTGCCTCCGAGGCCGCCGCAGCCCCCGGCGCCGCCGCCGCCGCCGCCGCCGCCCCAGGCCTCGCATGCAATGGGAGCCGCGCCCGCGCCGCCTCCGCCTCCGCCGCCGCCGCCGCCGCCGGTGCCGTTCGCGCCGGAGCCGCCGTCGGTGCCGTCGGCGGGCTGCCACCAGCCGTTCTCGTCGGTGCTCCCCGCTCCGGAGCCGCCCGCACCTGCGTCGCCCGGGGCTCCGTTTCCGCCGAGGGTGCCGTTCTGGCCGTCGCCGCCGTTGCCGGGACCGCCGGCGCCGCCGGTGCCAATCGAGCCCTCGGCCTCCTCGGCGTCACCGCCGGCCTGGCCCTGGGTATTGCCGCAGCCGCCCAAGCCGCCGACGCCACCCACCGCCGACGGCCCGTCGGCGGCGCAGGTGGGGGCGAGGCCCGCGGCGCCGCCCTGGCCCTGGGCGCCGTGGTTGTCGCAGTCGCAGTCGTCGCGGCCCTCGGTGCCGGCGTGGCCGTTCTCGCCGGCGTCGCCCTCGTCTCCGGCCACCCCCACAGCGCCGTTCGCGCCGTCGCCGGCCACGAAGGTCACGCTCTCGAAGTGCACGTTGCCCCCGCTCGCGCGGACCACAGCCGCAATGGACGCCCGAGAGGGCTTGGTGGCGCTGCTGGACTGGAAGGTCATGCCCCGGACCTCCGTGGGCACGTCGATCTCCTCCGCGTACAGGCAGATGGTGTCGTTGTGCGGGCTCCCCGACGAGATCTGCAAGACGACGCTCGGCTCGCCGTCGCGCGTCCACACGAGCTCCTCCCCTCCTCCGGGCGTGGATCGCATGAACCCGCCCTGGATCGTCACGCCCGGCCTCAGGTAGACCGGACCATCGTACGTGCCCGCAGCGACGATGACCGCTGACTTGCCACGGCCGGTGGCCACGTTGCTCGCGCAGCGAACGCAGTCGTAGGGGTTCGTGCGCGACCCGATGTCGCCGGAGCCCGGGTATCCGATGTCGGGGGCGACGAAGAGGCTGTTCGCGGCCACGCCGTCGACGCCGTCGCAGTTCGCGTCCACACCCGCGGCGTCGAATGGGTCGTCGTCGCCGGTCTTGGTGCACTCGTACTCGCAGCCGTTGCTGAAGCTGCCGTCGAGGTCGACGAAGCCGCCGAAGCAGACTGTCTCGGACCACTCGAGGCAGAGGTCGTCGTCGTACTCCCCGCATGCCCTTTGGGCGTTCGTGGTGCTCTCGGTCGTGCCGGCGGCGTCGCACTCGTCCTCGCAGTCGACGCAGTCGGCGACGCCGTCGCCGTCGGAGTCGGGGAAGCCCTCGTCGGTCTCGCCGTCGCCGTCGTTGTCCACGCCGTCGCAGACCTCGTCGCTGGGCTGGCCCGGGATGCAGATGCCGTACTCGGCCGGGTAGAAGGGCACGTCCGTGCAGCCCTCGTTCGCTTCGCAGGGCGTGCCGCTCGCGCGATCGCAGATGAACACGCAGGCCTGGAAGTCGGTGAAGTTGATGCAGTCGAGGCCCGCGGCGCAGCTCCCGTGCTCCGCCCCGCAGCTGTAGAGCTTCTGGACCGGGCCGGCGACCAGGCAGACGAAGACCGAGGGCTCGTCGGGCACAGCCCAGGAGCCGCACCTGCTGCCGGGGGCGGGACAGTCCTGCGCGACCGGGTCGCACCCCACGAGGCAGTAGCCCTCCGTGCCGGCAGGGTCGGCCGGGTTGGCCGAGACGCAGATTCCCACGTCGTTCGGTCCGCACACGCCGTCCTGCCCGAAGGTGCAGGGCATCAGCTCGCAGAAGCCGGTCGAGGCGTTGCACGCGATCATCGCGGGCTCCGCCGCGACGCAGTCCGCGTCCTCGGTGCAGGTCGGGCGGCAGGCGTGGTTCTCCGGGTCGCAGAGCTGACCCTCGGGGCACGGCTGCACCGGGCCCCAGTCGAGGCAGGCGTCGTCATCGTTCTCACCGCAGGCCTTGACGCCGCCCTGCTCGCAGACCACGACGCCTTCCTCGCAGTCATCCTCGCAGTCCACGCAGTCGGCGACGCCGTCGAAGTCGCTGTCGGGGAAGCCCTCGTCGGGGATGCCGTTGCAGTTGTTGTCCTTGCCGTCGCAGATCTCGTCCGCCCCGGGGAAGACCTCCGGGTCGAGGGCGTCGCAGTCGCTCCCGTCCTCGAAGCCGTCGCCGTCGTCGTCGCTGTCGACGCAGTCCGCCGCGCCGTCGCCGTCGGCGTCGTTGAAGCCCTCGTCGATCTCACCGTCCTGGTCGTTGTCCTGTCCGTCGCAGACCTCGGGCTCCGCCGGCGTGGGCAGGCAGATTCCCACCGGGTCGTCGAGGTAGGGCACGTCGGCGCAGGTCTGGCCCGAGAGGCAGGGGTCGGAGCCCTGCATGTCGCAGTAGGGCTTGCACTGACTCGTGCCGTCGGCGAAGCCGATGCAGGCGAGGCCCTCCGCGCAGCTGCCGCCGGTGGCGCCGCAGGTCTGGTCGAGCTGCTGGTTTCCGGCGTAGAGGCAGACGAAGGTCGACTCGCTCTCGCTCACCGCGATGTGCTGACAGGCGCCGTCGTCGGTCGGGCAGTCCTGGAAGAGCGGGTTGCAGGCCTGGAGGCAGTAGCCGGCCGTGTCCGCCGGGTCCTGGGGGTTCCTGGGCACGCAGGTGCCGACGTCGCCCGGGCCGCAGACGGTGTCCTGGCCGAAGGTGCAATCGAGCAACGCGCAGAAGCCCGTGCCGGTGTCGCAGGTGAGGAGGGGAGGATCGCTGCCGAGGCAGTCGGCGTCCTCCGTGCACGGCGGCCTGCAGATGCCCTCGGCCGGGTTGCAGGCCTGGCCTTGGGTGCAGGGGAGCGTCGGGCTCCACTCGTAGCAGGCGTCCGCGTCGTAGTTGCCGCAGGCCCGCATCTCGGTGTCGTTGGCGGCGCACTCGTAGGTGCCGGGCGTGCACTCGTCGGCGCAGCTTGAGCAGACGCCTACTCCGTCGGGGAAGTGGCTGACGGCCGCACAGGACTCTCCGGAGGCACACTCGTCCTCTCCGGCGACGTGGCAGAAACGGGCGCAGCGGCGCTTGCCGGGCTCGGCCCCCACGGTGGTGCACGCCAGCCCGGGCTGGCAGGAGGCGATGAAGGTACACTCGGCGCCCTCCTCCAGGCCGCTCGTCAGGGCGCAGACAAAGGCTCCCGAGGCGTCGCCGGTCTGGTACACGTCGCACGCGGCGTCGTCACGCTCGCAGGGCGCGGCGAAGGGCTCGCAGGAGTCGAGGCACTGCCCCGCCTCCGGGTCCGCCTTGTAGCTGATGGGCACGCACACGCCCTCAGGTGCGCTGCCGCACGGGCCCTCGCTGACGTTGCAGCTCTCGTTCGCGCAGAATCCGGCCGGGCTGCACTCGTAGCGGTATGGGTCGTCCGGGCAGTCAGCCGCAGTCGCGCAGGCGGCCCAGCACCGATCCTTCTCGGGGTCGCAGGCGTAACCCTCGTCGCAGGGCCGCTCGGGGTTCCAGCTCTTGCAGTTCTTGGCGCCGTAGTAGGCGCAGGTCTCCACGCCACCCCCGGAGCCGCAGCGCTGGGAGCCCGTCTCGTCACACTCGTCCGAGCACGCCTCGAGGCAGAGGCCGACCTCCTCGGGGAGGTCCTCCGCGGGGACGCAGCTCCGGCCCTGCTGGCAGGCGCCGTCGGGGACCGCACACATCTCCAGGCAACGCCCCTCGCGGGTGAGGTCCGGCCGCAGCACGTTCCGGCAGGTCAGGCCCTCCGCGCAGTCCGAGCTGCGGAGACAGGGCTCGTCGAGACCGGCGCCCAGGGTGCGACCGCAGACGAAGACCGCGGGGCCGCCGGAAAGGCCGTAGGGGATGCAGGTCCCGTCCTCGGTGGGGCAGTCCTGGGCGATCGGGTCGCAGGGGGTCAGGCACCAGCCGTCCTCCCCGGGTGGGCTCTGCGATCCGTCGTCCTTCGGCACGCATACATCAGCACCCGTCGTGCCGCAGGCCGGCTTGGATGCGTCGCAGGTCTCGATCACGCACGCCCCCTCGCCGCTGCAGTAGTAACGCAAGGCCGTGCCCTGCGGGCAGTGCCAGTCTTCGCTGCAGGGAACGCCGCATAAGCCAGCTTCCTCGACGCACACGAAGTCCGGCAGGGCGCGGCAGGACTCGGGATCGGACCACTCCGTGCAGGGGTCGTCGTCGTGGTCGCCGCAGGTCTCCAGGTGGCCGGCGTCGGCGCAGCGCGTCTCCCCTGCGTTGCACTCGTCCTGGCACGCGCCGGGCTCGCAGTCGTCGGGGCAGTTGCAGTGGTTCTCGCCCGGACCGCAGGTGCCGTTGGGGCAGGCTGCGCAGATGGAGCCTATGCACATGTGTGTGCAGCTCCCGTCCGGCTGCGGAGCGTCACATGAGATAGGCGCGAGCCCCGCGCAGCAGCCCACTCCCGGGACCATGCCCACGGGCGAGCCCTCCTCGAGGCACTCCGGCTCCGCCTCGCAGTCCAGCGGGCAGCTCTGCGGGTCCTCACAGTCCTCGGTGCACGTACCGTCGCCGCACTCCGGCCCACGGCCGGTGCACCCGCCGGTCGAGCACGCGTCTCCCACGGTGCAGGGGGCGCCGTCGTCGCAGGGCATTCCGGCGGGCGCCGGCTCGTAGGAGCAGGACGGCTGGTCCACGTCGACCGTGCACACGTCGATCGTGCAGGGGTCCTCGTCGTCGCAGATGCTCGGGTCGAGCGGGTAGCTGCACTCGCCCGTCTCGCCGTGGCAGTAGCCGAAGGGGTGGCAGGGGTCGATGTTCGGACACTCGGTCAGGGTCGGACCCCGGCACCGGCCGTCCTCGTCGCACGCATCCTCGGAGGTGCACGCGTCGTGATCGTCGCAGGTCTGGCCGACGAGGACCTCGTAGTAGCAGCTTGGGGGCGTGCCGGAGTCCTCGGTGCAGGGGTTGCCGTCGTCGCAGGTGTCGGCGCCGCACTCGCCGCTGGCCTGGAGGCTGACGCCCGCGTTGAGCGCCGTGCAGGCGTTCATGTGGGTCTCCCCGTCGCAGCCGCAGTACGGATCCCACAACATCGGGCACGCGGGGGGTCTTGTCTCGCAGGTGCCTTCGCCGTCGCACATGCCGTCGGGGGTGCGGCAAAGCTCCTCCGTACCGCAGTCCTCGTTCGCCAGGCAGCAGTCGGGCTTCGGGAGGCATTCGCCGCTACCCTCCTCGCACATCGTGCAGCGCGGGCAGGCCGGAGCCCCCATGCAGTCGCCCTTCATGCAGACGCCCTGGGTCGTGCACGCGTCCCCGCAGGGCGTGCCGTCGCTCAGCGGCGAGTGGTAGCAGCTGCCGGCGGCCTCGCTGCAGACGTCTACGGTGCAGGAGTTGCCGTCGTCGCAGACGAGCGGCGGGTAGTAGCAGCTGCCGTCCCCGCGGCAGAGGTCCTGGGTGCAGGGTTCGTCGTCGGTGCAGAGGTCGCCGTAGGGCGTGCCCTTGCAGGCGAGCGTGCACGAGTCGCAGCCTCCGGTCGTGCACGTGTCGCCGTGAGTGCAGAGATCGCCGTCGTCGCAGGGCGTGCCCTCGACGACGGGCGTGTTCACGCAGTCCCCGGCGACGCAGGCGTCGGTGGTGCAGGAGTCGCCGTCGTCGCAGCCGCCGGCGCCCATGCAGACGCCCTCGTGGCAGGCGTCGCCGGTAGTGCAGGCGTTCCGGTCGTCACAGAGCGTGCCCTCGGGCGAGAGCTCGAACTGACAGTAGCCGCCGCCTCCGCTCGGGCAGTAGCCCTCCGAGCAGGGGTCCTCGGTGCCGCACTCGGGGTCGGCCGAGCACTCGATCATCGGGCAGCGCGTCAGGATGTGCAGGTCGTCTATGTAGACGCCGCGGCCTTCTGCACGCGGCGACGCGCCCGAGTCGAAGCCGAAGCGGACCTCGATCTCCTGGCCGAAGTACGCATCGAGGCTTGCCTCGACGTGGATCCACCTGCCGAGCTCCGTGGCCTCGAAGGGAGCGCTCTTGTCCCAGACCGTGATCACACGATCTGCGCGCCCGCCGGGCACCACGTCCGCCCAGAGCATCTCCTGGCCCTCGTCCGTGCCCCCTTCCTCCGTGAAGAGATCGAGATAGAGCCAGAAGCTCAGCACCGCCTCCTCGCCAGGGATGACCCGAGGGGGGATGTGGATCGGAGGCGACGAGACTTCGCCGAAGCTGGGGTTGCCGTCCGGCGAGTAGCTCTCGCCGCTCTCGTCCCCGAAGCGCAGCGAGGCATCCGGCGACCTGCTCTTCAGGCCCGTCGCGAAGAACCATCCGGCGTCGGCCCGGTCGTTCTCGAAGGCCCAGTCCATGACCGGCTCGTCGAAGCGCCTGGTGTAGATGTTGGGCCGGCAGCAGGCCCCGCCCGTCAGCTCGTCGACCTCGTGGTCGCAGTCGTTGTCGTCGCCGTCGCAGACCTCGGTGGAGGGCTCGCAGCCGGGGTCCGGGTCGCAGACATCGCCGACACCGTCGCCGTCGTAGTCGGCCTGGCCCGGGTTGTGGTGCCCGGGGCAGTTGTCGTCCGCGTCCGGGATGCCGTCGCCGTCACCGTCGGGCGGAGGCCCGCAGTCGGGTGCGCAACCCGCCTCGTCCTCACAGCCGGGGACGCAAGCGCCGTCGCCGCAGGTGGTGACGTCCGGGCAGGTCGTGGACCCACCGCATGCGAGGAGCTCCTGCCCGCACTGCTCTGCGGCGCATCCGAGGCACTCGGCTCCTCGCAGGTCGCGCCTGCACGGCGTTGCGCAAGGCCCCGTCTTGCAGGATGTGGCGACCGCGTAGCAGTCGTTGCAGGCCGCGCTGAGCCCGGTGCCGCGCGCGTTCAGGCAGTCGGCGAAGCACTGCTCGACCTGCTCCGGGCTACCGTCGATCATCGCGCAGCCGTGCTGATAGGCACAGTAGCGCCCATTCTCCGCGACGAGGTCGCTCGGCATGGCCGTGCCGTGGATGACACCTCGGTCCGCCTCGTTGTCGCAGGCCCCGGGCGGATCGTCGCAGGCGTCGCCGATGCCGTCCCGGTCGGCGTCGGCCTGGTCGGGGTTGTGGTCGCCGGGGCAGTTGTCCTCGTAGTCCGGGAGGCCGTCGCCGTCACGGTCGGGGGGCCCGAGGCAGTCCTGCGGGCAGCTCAGCTCGTCCTCGCACCAGGTGATGCAGGTGAGGTCCTCGCAGTTCGTGGCGTTGCCGCAGGCTGACGAGCCGGCACATTCGACGAGGTCGGTGCCGCAGTGCTCGGCGCTGCAGATCGCACATTGCGTGCTGTCGTAGCCCCCCTGGTGACAGCTCTCGTAGCAGTGGTGCTGCCTGCACCGGGAGTGCGCGTCGAAGCACAAGGCGCACCCGCGGCCGATGTCGGTCCGGTTGGACAGGCAACCCACCACGCACTCCACGACCATGATGCCGAAGCAGTCGGCCGTGCACGAGTCGAGCTCGGGCCGGAAGCTCGCGGACTGGATCACCTCCGTGTCGGTCGCGCTGTCGCAGGGCCCGGGTGGAGCGTCGCACGCGTCCCCGATGCCGTCGCCGTCGCTGTCGGCCTGGTCGTTGTTCGGGTGGACGGGGCAGTTGTCCTCGTCGTCCGGGACGCCGTCGCCGTCGCCGTCGCTCGGGACGTAGCAGTCCCTGTAGCAGGTGGACTCGTCCTCGCACTCGGGCACACAGAGTCCGTCGCCGCACCTCGTCAGGTAGCTGCAGGCTGCGGACCCCGCGCACTCGAGGAGCGGCTCGGAGCAGTGCTGGTGCGAGCACTCGGCACAACCAGAGCCGGTGATGGGGTAGTAGCACTGCACTCCGCAGCGCCCTATCTGGCACTGCGCCAGCTGATCGAAGCAGTCGGCGCAGGCCCCGCCCATGCCTGAGTCGGCCTGCATGCAGGGCGCCACGCAGCTTGGCCTCAGCTCCGGCGTCATCCAACCCATCTCCGTGCATTCGCTCCTGCACTCGTGGAAGTCGTCCGGGAACCCACGCGCGCCCACCACGGCCGCGTCCGCCGGATTGCCACACTCGCCGCCCGTGACTCCGCAGCCCTCGTCGACCGCCCCGTCGCAGTCGTTGTCCTCTCCGTCGCATTCCTCGGGCATCGGGTGTGGGCCATCGCAGTAGCCGTCGCCCTCCACACAGACCAGAGACCCGGAGCAGGTCCCGTGCTCGTTGGTGACCTCGCAGGGCGCCCCGTTGAGGTCCTCGTCGATCTCCTCGTCGCAGTCCTCGTCCTTCAGGTTGCAGCGCTCGGGGTTGCCGGGGAAGAGGTCCGGGTTGTTGTCGTCGCAGTCCTCGGAGAGGGGAACGCCGTCCTCGTCTTCGTCCACGCAGCCGTCGATGATCGTGTGCGTGCAGCTCCCGTCGCTGGTCACGCAGGCGTCCTCCGTGCACGCGTCCTCGTCGTCGCAGGGGTTCGGCCGGCCGGAGAAGCACCAGCCGGAGATGCACACGTCCTCGATAGTGCAGGGGTCGGCATCCGAGCATGTCGCCCCGTCCGGCTCCGGCTCGTGGACGCAGCCCTCAGCCACGGTGCAAGCGTCCGCCGTGCAGATGTTCCTGTCGTCGCAGTCGAGCCAGGTCTCCGGCATACACTCCCCGGCCTGGCACAGGCTGGTCTCCGTGCAGGGGTTGCCGTCGTCGCACGCGGCTTCATCCTCGAGGGCCAAGTGCTTGCACCCGTTGAAGGGAGGGCAATCCTCGCCGGTGCAGGGGTCGACGGGGAGGCAGCCGTCGGCGGTGCAGGGGTCGCCGTCGTCACAGTCGGGCGGCTCCCCAGCCTGGCAGAAGCCGAGCTTGCAGCGGTCGACGCCCGTGCACAGATCCCCGTCCTCGTCGCAGGGCAGACCGTCCTCCACCGGCAGGCTCACGCAGCCCTGCCCCTCCACGCAGTCGTCGACGGTGCAGGCGTTGCCGTCGGCGCAGCGGGGCTCGTCCCCGGCGACGCACTCCCCCACAAAGCAGAGCTCGAGCCCGTTGCAGATCAGGTCGTCGGAGCACGAGAAGTCGTCCGGGAGGGCGTTGTGGCGGCAGCCCGAGCGCCGGTCGCAGATGTCGGCCGTGCAGGGGTTCTCGTCGTCGCAGTCGAGGGGATCGCCGGGCTCGCAGACGCCTCCCGCGCAGCTCTCCTCGCCGTTGCAGGCGTCGCCGTCGGGGCAGGGCTGGCCGTCCGTGACTGTCTCGCTCAGGCAGCTCCCGGCCGCGACGTCGCAGGTGTTCGCCGTGCAGGCGTTGTCGTCCTCGCAGTCGGCGTCGGCCCGGCAGCACTCGGATCGCTCCGTGTGCGCGCAGAGGTTGTTGCTGCACTCGTCGGTGGTGCACGGATCGCTGTCGTCACAGTCTCCCGCCGACGCGCAGCACTGAGCGATGGTCTCGTGCACGCACTCGCCCTGAGCGCAGGCGTCCACCGTGCAGAGGTCGCCGTCGTCGCAGTCCTTCATCTCTCCCGACCGGCACACCGCTCCTTCGCAGGCGTCGCCGAGCGTGCAGGCGTTGCCGTCGTCGCAGGGGGTGTCGACCACGACCGGGTCGTAGAAGCAGCCCATCTCCTCGTGGCAGCCGTCGTCGGTGCACGGGTTCTCGTCGTCACACTCCAAGGAGATCTCGGAGAAGCACACGCCGAAGCGGCAGCGCTCCTCGAGGGTGCAGGCGTCCCCGTCGTCGCACTCGACGCCGTCGCGCCGGTGCTCGTACACGCAGCCGCGGGCGTCGCGGCAGAGGTCGTCGGTGCAGGGGTTGTCGTCCTTGCACTCGACGGGGCTGCCGGGCAGGCAGGCGCCGTCCTCGCAGACGCTGCCGTCGGTGCAGGGATCGCCGTCGTCGCAGGGCGTGCCGCCGGCGGCCGGGCCGTGGGTGCAACCCTGACCCTGGACGCAGGAGTCCTCGGTGCAGGGATCGCCGTCCGCGCAGTCCTTCTCCCTGCCGCCGCACAGGCCGTCGGCGCAGGAGTCGGCCTCGGTGCAGACGTCGCCGTCGTCGCAGGCCGAGCCGTTGGGGCGCAGCTTGTTCGCGCAGCCTTCGCCCTCCACGCAGACGTCCTCGGTGCAGGGATCGCCGTCGTCGCAGTCGGGCGGCGGCTGGGCGGCGCATGGGTCCGGGCCGGTGGTGCACAGCCCCTCCTCGCAGACGAGCTCCTCGGCGCAAGTCCCGCAGCTCCCTTCGCAGCCGTCGCCCCCGCACTCGCGCTCCTCGCAAGAGGGCACGCACTGCGCCTCCTCGCAGGGATCGCCGGTGCCGTCCCCGTCCTCGTCGAGCTGGGAGGGGTTGGGGATCTCCGGGCAGTTGTCGATGTCGTCGGGCACCCCGTCGCCGTCGCTGTCGGCGGCTTCCTCTTCGCAAGGCTGGAGCACACCCTCCTCGTCCTCGTTTCCTTCGTCGACATCGCCGTCGCAGTCGTTGTCCACCCCGTCGTCGCAGACCTCTCCCGCGCCGGGGTTGATCAGGGGATCGTCGTCGTCGCAGTCGGCGAGGCCGCCGAAGCCGGCGTCGAAGCCGTCACCGTCCGCGTCCTCAGCGGTCGCCGCCGCCACGACGGTCACCTGCATGCGCCGGGAGACGGCCCGGTTGACGCCGTCGCTCACCGACACCCGCACCCGAAACAGCCCTGGGTCTACCGCCTCGAAGCGCACCTGGCTCGCGGACTCGGTGTCGAGCACGGGGTCGAGGCGCTCCGAGGGGCGCCACGTGAAGCTGAGCGGGTCGCCGTCCGGGTCCTCCGCCGTCACGGAGATCAAGGCCGACTCGCCCACGGCGAGGCGCGCGACGAGGGGCGTGAGCACGACCCCCTTGGGAGGCAGGTTCCGCTCGGGGGGCACGACCTCGACAAAGGCCTTGGCGAGGGGTCCGCGCTCGAGCCCGTCGTCGGCCTGGCAGGCGATCTCGTAGAGCCCCTGGGCGTGGGCGCTGAAGACCGTACGGAGGCCGTCCTTGTCGCTGAGCTGGGGCGCGTCGACGAGCTCGCCGTCCACCGGCACGCCCCAACGCACGGTCACGGCGTCGAGGGGGCTGTCCTCGTCTTGCACGTTGGCTATCAGGACGCTCGTCTCGCCGGGGCGCAGCACGCGTATGCCGACATGGATCGTGCACGTCGGCGGCCGGTTGAGCGCCTCTTGCTCGTGCACCTCGACGATGAAGGTGTGGCTCAGGATCTCGCCGCCGGCGTCGACCTCGCAGGTCACCCGGTAGAGGGCGCCCTCGTTGGCGGTGAAGAGGGCGGCGTCACCGCCGGTGGGGGTGATCTCGGCGGTGGGAGGCTCGACGCTCCACGACGGCGTCGGACCGTCGGGGCCCGGCCGCACGCGGCAGACGAGCTCGAGGGGTACGCCGACGTGCCCCGCGACCGGGACCGTGGGCCTGCCGTCGACCTCGGCCGGCTTCGGATCGACCTCGGGGTCCTCGTCGTCCCTGAGCCCGTCGCAGTCGGCGTCCTCGGCGGGGGCGCCCTCGCCGGCGCTCCTGCCTTCACCGACGGCGACGAAGCTCGCGAGCTCCGAGAGGGTCACGGGAGCCCGAGTCGCGTCGCCGGGGAGGTACAGGAGATACATGCGCGCGCGCGCGAGCAACGCTCCGACCGGGGCGTCGGCGAAACGCACGTGACGGCCTTCGCCCCTGAGCATGGGCTCGATGACGTCCGCCCAGAGACCGGCGCGGTCCGGCACCTCGCGCAGGGCGGAGAGGTTCCCGGCGCCGTCGCCCACCGAGACCTCGGCGCTGCCGTCGTCGCGGGCGTGCAAGGTCACGACGAGGAGGCGCTCGCCGAAGGGCTCGGGCTCCTCTCCCTCGCCGGAGAGGAGCTCCACACGGAACACGGCCCGGAGGCTGCCGCTGAAGCCCTGGTGCCGGGCCAGGGAGGCCACGTCACCGGCGGCGAAGGCCAGCGCGCGGAGCTCGGGGCTCAGGCCGGCGACGGTGGTGGCGCCGAGGTCCCGGAGATCCCCGCGAACACGCGAGCTGACGATGGTGTCGCCCGAGCAGAGGCCCCCGCCTTCCACGGAAGAGACGGCGACGTCCAGCCCCAGGGCCCTCGAGCCGGCCGTGAAGACCGAGAAGTGGGAGGTCTCGACCACCGCGAGCCGGCGCTCGGCGTCGACACGGACTACGCGCGCCGGCGACCAGCCGGTGGCCGAGTCCAGCACGAAGGCCTCGATGAGGTCGGTGCTGTCGGCGAGGGAGGGATCGTAGGGCACGTGCACGTGCACCGATCGCTGGAAGTCGGCGCCGTCGGGCCCTGCCCCGACGAGGCGCGCGAGCCCCGGAGCAGCCACCGGTGCTTTCGGGGCCGGCCCGCGGATCTCCGAGATCTCGAAGGCTACGGGGGCGGAGACGGCGCCCTCGGGCACCTCGATGCCGGAGCCTCCGAGCGCGGAGCCCGGCGCGTCGTATCCGAGGGTGCCGCCCTGGGGGCCCAAGACCTTGCGGGCCAGGGTGACGAGCTCGACCACCGAGAGCACGAAGGACTGCCGGACCTCGGTCTGGCCGGCCTTGGCGACGATCTCCACGGTGTGCTCGCCCTGGTCCGTCGGGTCCGGGGTCCACTCCAGGGTCTGAGCGTCTGTCAGCTCCATGGTCTCAGGGCCGCGCGCGAGGCGCAGGGCGGCGGGCTCGCTCGCCTCGATACGCACCCGGTAGCGGTAGACACGGCCGGCGAAGCCCAGCTCCGGGGGCACGGAGATGATCTCCACCTCCGCGTGCGGGCCCACGGGCACGTCCAGCCCCGTGTCGAGGGGGAGGTCCGGCGGAAGGTCCGGCACGACGTCCAGCGCCACGATGTCCTGCGCGACGTCGGCCCCGGCGTCGCCGCCCTCGTCCGGGGCGGTGTCGGGCAGATCTGCTCCGGGGTCCTGCGTCGGTCCCGGGTCCGGACCGGGATCGGGCTCCACCGGCGCCGGGTCCTCGACGTCAGGTCCCTCGTCCGGCTCACCGGGGTCCGGCTCCGGCGGTCCCGGATCCTGTAACCCGAGGTCTTCGCCCGGAGCACCGTCGGGAACGCCCGCGGGCGCGTCCTTGTCACCCTCCGGCGTGACCCCCGAGGTGTCCGCCTTGCACCCCGCCAGGGCGGCGAGAGCGCACAACAGGAGCGACAAAACAAAGAGCCTGAGCAGCCGCGACCGGATCATCAAGATGCCCCTGGCTGTATGGAGAATGCCCGTTCGCACGCACCTCACCGAGCATTCACGGGGACCGTAGCGGTCGGCCCTGGGGCGGTCAAGGGTGGAGGACGGGGGCGTGATTTGGCTTGCGCGAAGGAGCGCTTGCCTCTACAAGGCCCACCCCATGCAATCCGTCACTCTCATCACGGGCGCCTCCTCGGGCATCGGACGCGCCCTCGCCCCGCTCCTCGCGTCCGACGGCCACGCCGTGGCCCTCGCGGCCCGGCGCGAGGGGCCCCTCGTAGAGCTCGCGGAGCAGATCAGGGCCGGAGGCGGAGTCGCCCTGCCCGTCACCTGCGACGTCGGCGATCGCGACGCGGTCATGGAGGCCGTCAAGCGCATCGAGGCGGAGCTCGGCCCGGTGGCGCGCCTGGTGGCCAACGCCGGCATCGGCCGCCACTCGCCCGCGAAGAAGCTGGATGGGAAGTGGGTGGAGAGGATCATCCGCACCAACCTGCTGGGCGCCGCCTACTGCGCCGAGGCCTGCCTGCCGGGGATGCTCGAGCGACAGGAGGGGCACCTGGTCGCCATAAGCAGCCTGGCGGCATTCCGCGGCCTGCCAGCCAACGCCCCCTACTGCGCGAGCAAGGCCGGCGTCGCGGCCTTCTTCGAGAGCCTGCGGGTGGAGCTACGCGACAAGGGCGTCGCGGTCACCATCATCTCGCCCGGCTTCGTGAAGACGCCGCTGACCGAGTCGAACCCCGTGTCGATGCCCTTCATCGTGGAGCTCGACGACGCGGCCAGGCGAATGCACAGGGCCATCGTCAAGAGGACGCCCAGCTACGCCTTCCCCTGGCAGCTCGCCTTGCCCATGCGCACCGCCAAGCTGCTGCCCTCCGGGCTCTACGACCGCATCGCCGGCGGCCGCAAGAGCAAGAAGGGCTAGGCCGTGGCGAAGACGGGGACAGGCGAGCTGGGGATCCTCAGCGTCGACCTCGAGGACTGGTTCCACCTCCCCGAGAACCGCCCCACTCCGCCCCGCTCGGAGTGGCCCGAGCTCGACTCCCGCG
This sequence comes from uncultured Myxococcales bacterium, assembly GCA_964594295.1. GTDB lineage: Bacteria > Myxococcota_A > UBA9042 > UBA3505 > UBA3505 > CAZQPP01. The sequence continues at coordinate 14,090 of CAZQPP010000137.1, forward strand.
CCGAGCGGACCGCAGCGCGGCTGCTCGACCTCTTCGCAGAGGCCGACGTCCGGGCGACCTTCTTCGTCGTCGGCTGGGTCGCCTGGCGCAACCCGCGGATCGTCCGGCTCATCGCCGAGGCGGGTCACGAGCTGGCCTGCCACTCCTTCTGGCACCTGCCGCTGTCCTCCCACGACCGCGCCTCGTTCGTGGCCGACCTGCGCGCGAGCAAGTCCCTGCTCGAGGACCTGAGCGCCCAGCCCGTGCGCGGCTACCGCGCGCCCGGCGGCGTAAGGGAGCGAGAGGACGCGTGGGCCTTCGAGGTCCTCATCGCCCACGGCCTGACCTACGACGCCTCCCTGCGCTCATACGCCCCCTCGGGAGGGGGGCTCCACAGCCCCTTCAAGGGCCCGCACCTCGTGCAGTGCCCTTCGGGTCTCCTGGTCGAGCTCCCGGTCTCCACCACCGGCTTCGGGCGCATGCGCATGCGCTTCGCGGACGGACGCTCCCTGCGCCTCCTCCCGGCCAGGGCGATCCAGGCGATGGCCCGCGCCGAGCGCGCGCGGGGCCGCCCCATCCACCTGCACCTGCGCCCGCGCGACTTCGACCCCAAGCAGCCGCAGCCGAAGCTCTCTCCTTTCGGGCGCCTGAAGCACTACTCCGGGGTCGGAGGCACGCTGCCAAAGCTCAAGGAGCTGCTCGCGGGCCTGGACCTCCTGCCGGCGGGCGCCTGGATCCGCCGCCACCACGAGCTGATCGCGCACAAGGTCTACGACATCCGCCGCATCGCCTCGCGTCCGGTGCGGAAGCGTGAGCCGAAGCGAGTGCCGCCCATGCCGCTCGACCTCGAGGGTGAGGGCCGGGAGGACGCCGCGGGCGCCTGATCTCTGGCTGATCCAGGCCCAAAACAAGCGATTAGCCATTAGCCATTAGCTCAGGCATTCCCCTTGCTTCGGCTGTGAGATCTTCACCTGAAAACGCCAAGGTGCGAGAGTCAACGCAGCCGCAAGTGCGCAGGGTTTCAGGCTAACCGCTAACAGCTAACGGCTAACAGCTAGATCAAAGTCTAGGCCCTTCTCTGAGGCCTTCGCCCGCAGAGGACCATGAGAGGCGCGGCCACGAGCCTGTAAGCGAGCGCGGCCACCCGCCACGGCCCCTCCTTGTGGGCGGGACGGACGAGGGTAATCACGGCCGAGGCGTAGCCGGCCACGTCCCGCAGAGAGCGGGGGGTCCCCGTGCTCCGAGCCGCCACCGTGCGGAGCTGCACCGCCTGCATGCCGGCCGACCTCGTCCGGACCGGAGACGCGGTGCCGGGCCCCACGATGCCTACGTGTCGCGGCGCGTGGCGCTCGGCGATGGCGTGCATGGAGACCGGGGAGTCGAGGGTGCGGAGCTGACGGGCGCAGAGGGGGCAGACCTCGACGCGCGGGGGAAGCCCACAACCGCAGCCTGGGCAGTTCGTGGTCATCTCGAGCGTCATGGCGTCCTCGGCGTGAATCGCTGCAACCGGCGAGGGTGTCTTTCGGCGACACGGGACAGGACTTTAGGGCTTTCTTTCAGCATTCTGGTCAGGCCCGGGGAAGAAATGGCGGCAGGGGGCAGTCGAGGGCGTGTGCAACCGCGCGGAGCAGCTCGGCTTCTGCCGGTTTGACCACCCCGTCCGCGAGCACGCAGTGCCCGCAGGCGTCGAGCAGGACCCCCCTCAGAGTGCCCGAGAGCGAGCCCAGCCCGTCCAGCGACTCCGACAGAGCTTCGACACTGCACCCGCTCGTCGGGTGGTGCTGCGTCGCCTCGCGAATCTGCCTGGGCAGGCGCAGGGCGCCGGCCTTGTGGGCCCGCTCTGCGGCCTCCGTGTCGGCGGCCCCGGCGTGGGCGAGGGCGGAGAGGAGGAGCGAGGTCTCGCCGAGCAGCGGGCGAAAAGAGTGGAGCTGGGCGCGGCGGAGGTCTGCGACCCCCGAGGCCCTCGAGAGGCGGCGGGTCAGGATGCGCACCAGGGCGAACTCGAAGAGCGTCAGGCGATCATCCGCCCGGGCGAGCTCCCTCAGGTCGTGGCGGAGCTGCCGGAGCTGCTCCTGCGCGAGCTGACGCAGGGCCGGCACGCAGAGCTCCAGGAGCGGCAGCCGCGCAGAACGCTCGAGGCGGACGATCTTCGGCCAGAGAGCGTTCAGGCGCCCGTAGGCCTGCACGAGGGTGCTCCGGCGCAGGATCTCGAGCTGGCGGTCACGGATCTCCCGATCCCTGTCGAGGAGCAGGCCGCAGACGATGGCGGCGGCCTCCATGGAGACGTGGGCGCCGTCGCGGAGCTCCGCGGGGATGGCGACGACGAGCTTGCGCCCGTGCTCGAGGTGGGCGCGGGTTGGTGCGCCGACGCTGTCTACCAGCTGCGCGGGATCGGCCTCGAGGCGCTGCTGCGCGGGCGGCCTGCCCGGCGCCTCGGCGGCAGCGCCGCCGGTCTCGCCGGCGAGGCCGGCGGTGA
>CAZQPP010000138.1:0-16489 GCA_964594295.1 uncultured Myxococcales bacterium
CTGCCCTGCCCTTGCTCCTGGTGCTGCTGGGGCTGTGCGGAGCCGTCTCTCGGCGTCGGATGAGCAAGCTCCCCGAGTGAGGTCCTCCGGATCCCCGACTCCCTCGCAGCTCCAAGCCGGACCGCGCCTTCGCCCGGGCGCGCTCACCTCATCGCTTCGTATTCGACTGCGCGCCCTGTCCAGCCCTTCATGTCACGGGTCTCGCACACAGCGCAGCCCGGCCGCTATGGTGTCTCTGTGATATGGATCGGTGAGGTTTCTCTCGCTGCTCGCACCCCATGAACCGCCCATGGGCCGGGTGTCGTCGGAGACGTACTCCCAGATGTTGCCGAAGACGTCGCACAAGCCGAAGCCGTTGGCCGCAAACGCACCAGGCGGCGAGGCGTGGACCCAGCCGTCGTCGATGTCGAGGTGGCGACTCCCGCCGTAAACCCTGGCCGCGGCGCGGTCCATCAGGTTGGCGAAGTCGTCCGGCGGCGGCCACCTCTCGCCCCAGGGGTTGGTGCGCCGGCCGTCGTCGAACCCGGCGTAGCGCCGCCACTCGGCCCTTGTTGGCAGCCGAAGCCCTGCCCACCGAGCGTAGGCGCTCGCGTCTGCGTGGGTCAGCCCGAAGGCCGGCAGCCAGGGGTTCTGTGGCTCCTTCGGGTTGACGTGATCGGGTCTGAAACGCAGGTACTGCCGCAACGTGACGGGCGCCACCGAGACCCACAGCCCGGGACCGTTGCGGTCGGCAGGAACCCATACCAGCTCGCTGCCGTCCTGCGGGTTGATCCAGCTCTGACCACCAAATGTCGGGCTCGTAGGGGCCTGCTGGATGGGCCACGGCCCAGCGCCGGCCGCGTGCACCGGCCCCTCCAAGCGCAGATCGACCACCAGCGGCCGGTGGTCCGAGGCGGTGGGTACGAAGCGGTGCTCGAAGACCCTGCAGTCCACCACGTGGCGAGCGGACTCGGGGGTGGCGAAGGCGTAGTCGATCCGCCAGGCGGACAGCGTGATCCCGGCCCGAGTGGGATGGAGCCAGCGGAACAGGTCCACCGCACCGGCGGCGAGCACGTTCTCTACGGCGGCGTAGGCGCGCGAAGACGCCAGATCAGCCGGAGAGCCGGAGTTGAAGTCGCCCAACATGAGGGCGATTCCCGACCGCGCCGCCAGCTGCCGGCCAGCTACCCGCGCTTCCTCGTTGCGCCGCTCGACGTGGCGCGACGTCAGATGCGCGCTCATGACACACAGCGACGGCCCGCCGGGCGGCCGAAGGGTCGCTCCGACCGTAGGCCAGCGTGCACCGGGCAGCACCTCGATCTCCATGGGCCAGCGGCTCAACACGGCGTTGGGGAGTCGATCCGGCCCCTCAGCATCCGCATACGCGTGGGCGTAGCCGGCGGCCTCGGCCAACCTGGCGCAGGCTGCCCGAGTGTCCGGCCACCACTCCTGCAGCGCCACCACGTCTGCGTTGGCCGCACGAATCACCTCCAGGATCTCCGTCTCCCGGAGCGGCCAGTGCACCGTGCCCTGCCTCGGCCAACGATCGCTCGGGCTTCCCGCGTAGAGAACGTTCCAGCACAGGATTCTCGCGTGCATGCTTCCTCCGCCGCATCCACCGGCCGCCTTGTCGCGGCCCGGTCAACCTCTAGCCTCGGCCAGACACAGCTTCCCTCGTTTTACCAGCCCGGTCATTCAGTCGGAATGGGCACCCTGCGCACCACGCTGAAAGGCCAGCCGGGAGGCGTGCCGTCGGCGTCCACACCGAGCACGCCGACACCTCGTCTCGGCTGGGCGCAGGCGCCGGGCGCCCGCGCAGACACGTGGACACCGGAGACGAGCCACGGCAAGCTCTGGCGCCATGTCCATCCAGCTCCCACGTGAGCTCGTCGAGCGCACGCTGACTCGGCACCCGCTGCCGATCGCCGACGCCGTGGCTGGACTCGAGGCGGCCGACAGCCTCTACGAGCGGCGAGACCGTGTGGTCGAGGTGTTCCGCGCCGTAGTGCGCACGATGGCGGGCCTCACGCTCGCCGCGCGGGTCCAGTACGGCCCGGGGCCCCGACCGGGCGCGACCGCCGCCGGCGCCGCCGAGACCCTCCGGCGGATGCGCCAGCGCGGGCTGACCGACGGCCAGTGGGTGGGCATGGTCCGGGAGCTGCTCCGTCCGTGGCGGGTCGCGGCCGAGGCCCACCCCCTGCCGCCGCTGGTCGAGGCCTTCTTCGAGAGACGCGCGACCCTGCCGCCGCTCCTCGACGCGTTGCTCAAGATGAGGCGTACCGAGACCGTGGCGCACGGCGCCACCGGTGGCGAGGCCTCCATCCACCAGATCCTCGAGCGACGCGTCCCACAGCTCGCCTCGCTGCTGTCCGCCCTCGATCCGCTGTGGAGCGACCGGCGCCTCGTGCTCCCCCTCGCCATGCCGATGCCGGACGACGCCACCGCGCAGCGTGCCTGGCTGCTGGCCGGCTGTACCCCGCCCCGCGGGCGGTGGCGCCGCGTGGATCTCGCCCCCGAGGCCCGGCTGACACCCGGCCGCGCGGTCCTCGTCGACTCCGGCGGTCGCCCGTGCGTCGACCTGTACCCGATCGTCCTGGTGGATCGCCCCTCGCCGGAGGCCTTCGAGGAGTGCTTCTTCCTGGAACGCGGGGTTCGCGACGGCGCCCGCTACCTGGCCATCCCCTCGATGGCGGAGCGCAGCGAGAAGAGAATCTGGGAGGTGCTGGGCGAGACGCTGATCGGGGAGGGAGACGCGCCCGAGGCGGAGGCAGCGGCCGGGCTCGACAGACCCTACCGCGGCCTGATGAGCTTCGGGCCGGAGCACACCGCGCTCTTCCACGGGCGCGAGCGACTGACCGAGTCGCTGGTGAATCGGCTCCGGCGTCACCCGTGGGTGACGGTCACCGGACCGAGCGGGAGTGGCAAGTCCTCGCTGCTGCACGCCGGCGTCTTGCCGAGGTTGCGTGACGCTCGCGTCTTGACGATGCGTCCGGGCGCAGACCCGGCAGCGGCCCTGGCCACGACGCTGGCTCGCCTCGTAGGAGACCGCGACTCGGTCATGGAGCTGATGGGCGAGGCCCCCGCCGGGCTCGCTGACATGGTCGCGCGCTGGTGCCGGGACACGGACGCTCGCCTCGTGATCATGGTCGACCAGGGCGAGGAGGCAATAGCGCTGTGCGAAGACGCGCACCGGCGCGACAGCTTCTCCCGGGCGCTCTCCGCCCTGGCCCGCGACTCGAGCGAGCGGGTCCACGTCCTGTTCTGCCTCCGTGAGGACTTCTTCGGTCGGCTGGCGGCGCTTGACGGCCTGCACGGCCTCTACTCTCGGCAGGTCGAGGTAGTGCAAACCCCCGACCACAAGGCGCTGGCCCGAACGCTCCGCGGCCCGGCGGAGCACTTCGGCTTCGAGTTCGAGCCCGGCGTCGTGGAGGAGATGGTCGCCGCGGTCGCCGGAGAGCCGGCCGCGCTGGCCCTCTTGCAGTTCGCCGCCGACAGGATGTGGGACTCGCGAGACCGCACGTGGAGGCGGCTCACGCGCGCTAGCTGTCGCGCGCTCGGCGGCGTGGCGGGAGCTCTGGCCGAGCACGCCGAGCGAGTCGTAGGCGAGCTCTCGCGCGCTCAGACCGAGGCCGCCCGCACGATGCTGCTGCGCCTGGTCACCGCGGAGGGCACACGCTCTGTCGCCGAGCGCCGCGAGCTCCTCGAGTCCGGCCGGGACACCCGGGTGACCGCGGCAGTGCTCGACCGCCTGATCGCCGAGCGCCTGCTGACCTCGCGTGAGGCGACACGCCCCGGCGCCGAGGCGACCATCGAGATCGCCCACGAGGCGCTGATCGAGCGCTGGGGCCGCCTCGGGGTGTGGCGGAGCGAGGACCGGGCGGGGCAGCGGCTGCTCCTCTCGCTGCGCGCCGCGGCCCGCGAGTGGAGCGCGCGCGGCCGCCCCCGCGACCTCTTGTGGCGGGGCGAGCTGCTCGACGAGTACCGCTTCTGGCGACAGCGGAGCAGCGCGCGGCTCACCGAGGCGGAGCGGGAGTTCGCCTCGGCGAGCGTCGCCGATGGCGCGCGGCGTGCTCGGCTGCGGAGGCTCTTCACCGCGGCGGCCTTCGTCCTCGTGTCGGTCTTCGCCGCGTTCATGTGGACCCAGTGGCGGACCGCGCAGAGGGAGAAGCAGACCGCGCAAGCCGAGCGGCAGACGGCGGAGCGCCGCCAGGAGGAGCTCACCCGCGCGACGCTGCTGTCCTCCGCGCGCCGAGAGATCTCCGAGTCGCGGCACCCGGTGGCCGCAGCCTACCTGCGCGCCGTCGTCGCCGCCGAGCAGGCGGCCGGGCTCCGAGAGGACGGGGGGACGGTCGGGCTGAAGCTCCTGAGACGCCATGCACGGCGGGCCGCCATGGTGAGGGTCCTCCCAGGCTACGGTAGCGGGCAGTTCTCATCGGATGGCCGGCTCTTCGTGGCGAGCGCCGCGGGCGCTCCGACCGCGTCGGTCTGGCGAGTGAGCGGATGGGAGGTGGTCCGCTCGGTCACCGATCCAGCCTGCCGAGGCGAGCTTGCCGAGGCGAGGCTCTCGCTCGACGGCGGCCGCCTGCTGACGCGGTGCCGGTCGACCGGGGCCGGCGGCGCGGCTGAACCCGAGGCGGCGCTGGAGGCGACGATCTGGAACCTCCAGAACGGGGCCATGATCGCGCATGTTCCCTCCTTCAAGATTCGCGGCAGAGAGCAGGCGGCCGTCCCCGACCCCGCCCTGAGGCGCCACGCGGTCCCCGCCGGTCACGCCGTCGAACTACGCGAAGCAGTCACACAGCGAGCCGAGCGCTCTATCGGCCTGCTGGACTGCGAATCCCTCCAGACTCTCTTGACTGCACCCTTCGGTTTCTCACCGGACGGCCGGCTGGTGGTGGTGAGCTGTGGCGAGCTCAGCGTCTACGCGACCGACACGGGCGAGCGCGCTCTCAGGATCGAGATGGAGGACACGGGTCACTACGGCTGGAGCTTCTCCTCGGACAGCTCACATCTCCTCGCCAACGAGGCATGGAACAGCTCCATCTGGGACGTCGCGAAGAAGAAGAAGCTGCGTCACACGGGCGTACCCTTCAACGACGCAACGGCGCTGCTGTCGCCGAGCGGCCACCTCTATGCCGTGGCCGAGGAGGGTGCGGGGGCCCCTGTCGAGATCCGGCGGAGCGCGAGCGGCGACCTGGTGACCCGTTTCTCCGACCCGGCCGGCGCGGTCGCCTTCTTGCCCGACGAGTCGGGCGTCTACTTCCTGTCCGACTCCTTCGCGCCATTCCACGGCCTCGGCGGGCGTACCGCGCGCGACGCGGTGGAGGCCGACGGCATGTTGACCTTCGCGCCCGACGGCAACCTGTTCGCTACCAGGCTGGCGAGAGAAGGGGAGCCGCCGCAGATCGTGATCTGGAAACCCCACGTCCAGACACTTCACCATCAAGCCACCCCCGAGCGGGCGACGAGCCTCGGCTTCGAGCCCAAGCTGTCGCCCGACGGCCGGACGCTGGTTACGCGGGACGGCAGCTCGTACGTCGCGTACGACCTCGACGGCAGCTCGAAGCAACACCGGTTCGGCTCGGTTGGAGAGGATGCAGTCGGCTACTTCTTGGTCCGCTCGAGAGAACACCGACGGACCTGGCTTGTGGCCGAGCATGGGGTCAGGCTGAAACGCTTCGAGGTCTGGGACGTCGGGACCGGCAGGCTGCACGGCCGCTTCTCGGCAATCGGCCCGTGGGGCGGCGTCTCCTTCGCACCGACGGGGGGCGTCTTCATCGCTGCCGGCGACCACGCCGGACAAAAAGGCGTCTACACGCTCCGACTCTGGGACCTGGAGACCCTGGAGCCTCTGCGGAGCCTGGGCGAGCACCACACAAGCTTGAGCCTCCGGGGGGGCCACGCCTTCTCGGGGGACGGCAAGCGGTGGGCCTTGAGCCCCTCGGTCTCCTCAACCTCGGATGCGCCTGTTTCGGCGCTCGTGTGGGAGCTCGAGGGCGGCGAGGTCGTTTATGCCTTCCCGGCGGGCATCACCGAAGGCAGGAACCGTGGCTGGATCGACGCTCTGTCGCTCTCCGGGGACGGACGCCGGCTCGCAGGAATCCGGTCTTCGGGTACGATCGAGGTCCACGACGTCGACGGGGGCAGGCTCCTCTGGCGCAAGCCCCTCGAGCACTTCGCAGCGGTCGCGCTGGCAGGCGCCACCCTTCTTTCCGCCGATGGGGAGTCACTCGCCCTGTTCTCCGGCGCCATGCGCCCGGACGAGACGGGCGAGGTGCAGCTGATCGATGTCGGGAGCGGTCGAATCAGGCGACGGATAGTAACCGACGTCGTCTTGCCCCGCGTCAGAGCCGACCCGCCGACGGTCCTCTTCTCGGCCGACTGGGGTGTCCTGGCGAGCGGCACCACCGGCGGGAGGCTCCGCATCTGGCACGTCGACTCAGGCCAGCTGCTCCTGGAAGAGAGCGTGGCATCCGTCTTCCACCTCGCCACGGACGGCTCGACCGTCACGACCTTTCGCTATGGCTGGGAGTTGGGCTACGAGACAAGAGAGGCCGAGCCGTCGTCACACGCGGTGAGCGCCGTTCTCCGCCAAGCAGTGCCTCCGCTGCCGATCGAGGACCTGCTGCGCGAAACAGGGCGGCAGTCCTCCTTCCGGGTGTGCCGTGACACGCTCGAGGCCGTTCGCGTGTCACGCGCACCACCAGAGGACAGCATCTGGGCTCCCGAGCCCGACTGCGCGCCGGCGCGCTCCGGCGAGTGAGGCAAAGCCCAAGCCCCGGCGGCTGCGTTGACTCCCTCCCCCGCCGCTGCCACACTCCGCCAATGGGATGGGTGCGAATCATCGTAGTGTCGATGCTCCTTGCGGTGGCCTCCGCGGGCCAGGCGAGCGCGCAGTCGCGAAGCACGACCAGCGTGGCGGTCGACCAGACCCAGTGGGTGGAATTCACGGATTTGCCGCCCAACAGCGTCTTCTGCACCGCAGATGGATGGCGTGCTCCCTTCATGGTCCAGCAGCAGGGCTTGTACGAAGGGTACGAGCGCAAACACCGGGTGCTCATACGCGGTCGGTGGCAAGGCGTGGGCAACATGCTCTGCACCAGCAACACGACCCGCGCGCTCGTGGCCGATGTCGAGGTCAACGTCTTGGAAGGGGAGGTTGACTTCGACGGCATCAACCTGGACTTCCGCAGCCTGCCGGCCCTGGGTTTCTTCCCGGTGGGTGGCTCGCTGCGGGTGAAGAACAACCAGCTCGCCAGCTACCTGGCCGGTCCGGCCCTCGACATCTTCAACGTGAGCGACGGCGAGTGGCGGGCGACCGTCTTGAACCTGTCCGGCTACCTGGTGGGGCTGCACTGGTCGACTCTCGATCCGGATGATCCCACCAGGGTCTTCAACCTGGCGTACATGCGCATGGGCCCGCACTATCGGTCCAAGCGCATGTTGAGGGGTCTCTTCTCTCTCGGCACCCAGGCCGGTTACGGGTTCCTGATCAGGGGCGACACCGAGAAGGGCGTGTCGCTCGTGCTCCACGGCGTCGATCTGTCGATCACCTTCACCTGGTTCCTCATCTGAACCTGGCTCTGCTCCGCCGGAACAGGATCGCGAGCGACTCGGCGGCCTGACTGGGCTCGCGTGCGGCGCCGGGGGAACAGCCGGCCCCGTCAACAGGCCGCCGGCACTTTTTGCGCTGGCGCCCTCGCCCCGGTTGACGTAGACAAATGCCTAGAGCTTGGACCCGCCAACGATGGAGAGGAGTGATGTCCGACCAGCCTATAGTGATCCGCCGTGTCCGCCCGGAGAACCTTAAGATCAAGCAAAAAGACACGTCGAAGCTGGGCTTCGGGCGGAGCTTCACCGACCACTTCATGGCGACCGAGTACAACCGGGAGATGGAGTGGCACCTCGCGCGGGTCGAGCCCATGCGGCTGCTGCTGCTGGACCCGGCGGCGATCTGCCTCCACTACGGCCAGGAGGTCTTCGAGGGGCTGAAGGCCTACTGGGGCAAGGACGACGGCATCTACCTCTTCCGCTGGCAGAAGAACGCCGAGCGCATGATCAGCTCCTGCAAACGGCTGATGATGGAGTCGGTGGACGTGGAGTTCTTCGGCCGCGCCGTCAAGACCCTCGTCCTGCTCGAGCGGGACTGGGTGCCGCGTGACCCGAGCTGCGCGCTCTACGTCAGGCCCACGCTCATCGCCACCGATCCCTTCCTCGGCGTCCGCCCCTCCGACGAGTACGCCTTCTACATCATCTTGAGCCCGGTCGGCGCCTACTACCCGGAGGGCTTCAACCCCGTGTCCATCTGGGTCTCCGAAGAGGACGTGCGCGCGGTCAAGGGCGGCCTAGGGGAGGCCAAGACGGGAGCCAACTACGCCGCCTCCCTGCACGCCCAGAACAAAGCCCGAAGCCTCGGCTACAGCCAAGTGCTCTGGCTCGACGCCATCGAGCACCGGTGGGTCGAGGAGGTGGGCACGATGAACATCTTCTTCCGGCTCGGCGACGAGGTGATCACGCCGCCGCTGGCAGGAACGATCCTGCCCGGGGTTACCAGGGACAGCGTCATCACCATCTGCAAGCGCTGGGGCCTGACGGTCACGGAGCGGCCGATCTCCATCGAGGAGGTCGTAGAGACGATCCAGACCGGAGAGATGAAGGAGATCTTCGGCACCGGCACGGCGGCGGTGATCGCGCCGGTCGGCAAGCTCTCCTACCGCGGCAACGAGGTCGTCGTGAGCGACGGCATGGTCGGGGAGCTCACCAACAAGCTCTACACCTACCTGACCCGCCTCCAGCGGGGGTACGAGGAGGATGTGTTCGGGTGGGTGGAGAGGATCGACCACCTCGATCCCTTCGAGATCGCCAAGGGGGCGGTTGGCTAGGATCCGGTCCGCGCACAACCGGCAGAAGAGGCGCTTCGCTCGCGAAACGCCTGCCCCGCCAAACTGGCGGGATCACAGGGCTCCTGAACGCCTGATCGCTTCGCCGATTGAAAATTCGGCGTGCCGACGCTACTCTCCGGCGGCCTGAGACAGGATTCACAATGCCGGAGAATGAGGGTCGCAAGGACCGCCAGGCGGCCAGGGCGCGTCAGGACATCTTGGAAGCAGCCGCGCGCGCGTTCGTGCGGAGCGGATTCGAGGGCACGACCGTCGAGGCCATCGCCCGGGAGGCCGGGTACTCGCCCGCCTCGCTCTACACCAACTTCGGGGGCAAGACCGAGATCTTCGCCTCGCTGGTGGCCTACGCCTTCGAGGAGGCGCTCGCGCCCTTCGACGCCGTGCCCGCACACCGCACGACCTTCGAGGAGCGCCTGTCGTGGCTGCTCGAGCGCCTCTTGGAGTTCGCGGAGCGCCGCAGGGCCGTGTTCGCCGTCGCCATCGACGGGCGCCTGATCGCAAACACCGAGCTCGGCCCGAGGATGATGGAGGGCGGCGAGGCCGTCGTCGCCACAGCCCGCGACCGCGTTGTCGAGCTGATGTCCCAGGGTGTCGAGGAGGGTGTGCTCGAAGGCCGCGATCCCCGAGACCTCGCCACCTTCTTCACAGGCCTGCTCCACGCCTTCGTGCACCGGAGCTACCACGCGCCCGACGAGCCCCCCCTGAACGAGCGCTTCGTGCTGATCCGAGACCTCTTCCTGAGCGGAGCCCGGAGCAACAATGCTGGCTAGACCGACGACCACGGCCGCCCTCTTCCTGCTCCTGCTCGCCGGCGCTCCGGCCCGGGGCGCCCCGCCGCCGGGGGGCGGCGAGAGCTGGACCCTGCCTCGCTGCATCGACGAGGCGCGCCGGAACCACCCGGACATCGGCGCCGCCAGCGCCGCCGTGGACGGGGCACGCGCGGCTCGCAAGGGAGTGCGCGGCGCCTTCTTGCCCATGCTCACCCTCGAAGGCGGCATCATGCGCTGGGACAGCGAGCTGACCGCGGACTTCTCGAGCGCCATGGGGGACATGTTCAGCCCGGCGGCCTTCTCCCGGCCCCCTCGACGGACTTCGAGACCCAGTTCGACGCGCGCATCCTCCAGTGGTTCACGGCGCTGGGCTCCTCCCTGGGGTCGGCCGAGCCGATGGTGGTGCGCGAGGCCTGGACCGGGAACCTCTCGCTCACCCTCACCCAGCCGCTGACCCCCCTCTACGACGTCTACCACGGGCACCGGGCCGCCGAGCTCGGGGTGGTCGCCGCGAGCCGCGACCTCGAGACGACCGAGACCGACGTTGCCCTGAGGGTGGCGGAGGCATACGTGGCCGCGTTGAAGATTCAGCGCCTCGCCGAGGTCGCCCGATCGGCCGTCGAGCAGCTCGAGGCGAACGCGGCCCGGGTGCGCACGCTGCGTGAGGGCGGGGTCGCCGAGCGAAACGACGAGCTCAAGGTCGAGGTCGCGCTGGCCAACGCCCGCCAGGGGGTGATCCAGGCGAGCGCCGGGGTCGAGCTGAGCCGGGCGGCCCTCGCGGTGCAGATGGGCCTCTCCCCCAGCGAGGAGGTGGTCCCGGTGGATCTCCCGCCCGCCGAGCTGCCCGTCTTCGAGCTGAGCATCGAGGAGGTGGAGAGGCGCGTGCTGGAGCGGCGCTCGGAGCTCAGGATGCTCGAGGCGAGGAGCGGTCAGGCCAGGGCCGGCAGGTCGGCTGCCACCGGCAAGCTCATCCCCGACGTGGTGCTCCTCGGCAACTACACCCACACCGAAGGGGCGGGCACCTTCGCCGCGGAGGACACCGGCTTCGTCGGCGTGGCGATGTCCTGGAACGTCTGGGACTGGGGCCAGAGCTACTTCGGGCTGGAGCAGGCCGCCGCCAGGGTGCGCCAGGTCGAGGAGACCGCGCGCAAGGTCAAGAGCCTGCTGCTCCTCGAAGCACGCAAGCGCTTCCTGGACATGCGGACCGCACGGGAGGCCTTGAAGGTGGCCGACACGACGGTCGCCCAAGCCGAGGAGAACTACCGCATCGAGAAGGCGCGCTTCGAGGCCGACGCCAGGACGGCAACCGAGCTGGTGGACGCCCAGAGCCAGCTCACCCGCACGCTCCTGCGGCGAGAGACAGCCTACTACGACTACCTGGTCGCCCTCGCCGCGCTCCGGCGCGCCATCGGCGAGCCCCCCGAGGAGTGGGTCACGCTATGAGCACGAGACAAGCCACCTCCGCGCCTCCGCGCCTCCGCGCGCGACCTCGTCCGACTCGCCTCGACGCGAAGCGCTGGGCATCGATCGCCGCCGCCCTGCTGCTGCTGCTCTGCGCCGGCTGCGACAAGCTCGGCGCCAAGGCGGAAGGAGAGGTGGAGGCGAACGCGGCCGCCGTCGAGCGCGCGCCTGACGAGCGACCCGCCATCCACGTTCGTGTGCTCGAAGCGGAGCTCAAGGAGAACACCCGCCGGGTGACTGTCAGCGGCAACATCCTGCCCAACCGCAAGGTCACGGTGAGCCCGAAGCTGCCCGGGACCATCGTCCGCATCACCAAGGACGAGGGCGATCCGGTCACCATGGGCGAGGACGGCCTCGGTGAGGTCCTCGTGGAGCTCGACCCCGTAGACATCGCGCTCGCGGTCAAGCAGGCGGAGGCCGGCGTGGCCACCGCGAAGGCGGCGGTCGGGCAGGCGAAGACCGCCCTCGACAGCGCCGATACGGCCTACAGCCGCGCCAAGAACCTCTTCGAGCGCAAGGCCCTCGCCGAGGCGGAGTTCGAGAAGGCCGAGATGGGCCGAGACATGGCCGCGGCGGGGCTGGCCACGGCACGCGCCAACGCCGCCATGGCCGAGGTCGGGCTCGAGACGGCCCGAACCAAGCTCTCCCAGCTCGTCGTGCGCGCGCCCATGGCCGGCACCGTGCTCAAGCGCCTCGTAGACGAAGGTGAAGAGGCCCGGGCCATGCCGCCGACCATCGTGATGGTGATCGGGGAGACGCACCCCGTGCGTGTCGAGGGAGGCGTCAGCGAGCTGGAGCTGCGCCACCTCTCGCAGGGCATGAGCGTGGGCGTGCACGTGGACGCGTGGCCCGGCCGCGTCTTCGAGGGCAAGCTCGACCGCATCGGCGCCATGGTCGACCCCATGGCGAGGACGATCCCGGTGCGCATCCTCATCCCCAACCCGGACGGCAAGCTGCGCCCCGGCATGGCGGCGCGCATCGAGATAGAGGTGGAGAAGACCAGGGGCCTGGCCATCCCCCGGTCGGCCCTGCTCTCCAGCGAGGCGGAGGAGGGGCGCCTCTTCGTCGTGGCGGGCGGCGAGGCGCGGCAGCGCACGGTGCGCCTCGGCCCGGTCTTCGGCGACCTCGTCGAGGTGCGCGAAGGCCTCGAGGCCGGCGAGACCGTGGTGTCGGTCGGGCAGGCGAAGCTCAAGGCCGGTGACAAGGTGGTGATCGACACCACCCCGCTCGCGCCGCGCAAACCGAAGAAGGGAGCCGAGGAAGCGGCCCCGGCGACGCCCAAGGGCGACAGATGAAGATCACCGAGGTCGCCGTCCGCCGCCGGGTGACGGTGGCGATGTGCTACATCGCCGTGACCGTCTTCGGCCTCATCGCCCTCGACCGCATCCCCATCGACCTGATGCCCGAGCTCGAGCTGCCGGCGCTGAGCGTCATCACGGTCTACCCCGGCGCCGCCGCGCCCGACGTCGAGGAGAAGGTCAGCGAGCCCTTGGAGGACGTGCTCGGCGCGACGGCGAACCTCCAGGAGCTCACCTCGGTCTCGAAGGAGAACATCTCGTCTATCGTCTTGCGCTTCGCCTACGGCACCGATCTCAACGAGGCGGCCGACAACATCCGCCAGGGCATCGAGTGGGCCAAGATGTACCTCCCCGAGGACGCCGACCCGCCGGCGCTCTTCCAGTTCGACATGAGCGAGCTGCCCGTCCTCATCCTCACGGTGACCACCTCCGAGGGAGACATCTTCGACTACCGGGACTTCATCGAGGACCGGGTCATGGGGCCCCTCGAGCGGGTGCCCGGGGTCGGCTCCGTTCAGCTCATCAACGCCCCCGAGAAGGAGGTGCTCGTCGAGGTCGACCGCGAGAAGCTCGAGGCCAAGCACCTGACGCTCCAGCACGTGGTCGACATCTTGAAGCTCGAGAACGCCACCGTGCCGGCAGGGCACCTGACCGTGGGCAGCGAGGAGCTCGCCGTGCGCATGCCCGCCGAGTTCCGAAACCTCCAAGAGATCCGCGACGTCGTGCTCCTGAAGACCGAGGGAGGAGAGACCCGGCTGCGGGACATCGCCACGGTGCGAGCCTCGAAGGAGGAGCTCCGCGAGCGCGCCGAGGGGGTCGAGCGCGCCGATCCGAACGCGAAGAAGGCCGACGGCAGCTGGCGGTGGCGCAAGGCCGTCGTCTTGATGATCATGAAGCAGTCGGACGCCAACACCGCCGCCGTAGCCGGAGAGATCAAGGAGAAGATCAAGGAGCTGGAGCGCACCCTGCCCTCCAACCTGCGCGTCTCGGTCGCCCAGGACATGAGCCGCTTCATCGTGACGATGATCGACAACCTCGGCCGCACGGTCGTCGCCGGCGGGCTGCTGGTCATCCTGGTCGCGTTCATGTTCCTGCGCCGCTTCCGGGCCAGCATGATCGTGGCGCTGAGCATCCCCGCCTCGATGATCATCGCCTTCCTCGTCCTCTACATGGGCGACTACACCTTGAACATGGTGTCGATGATGGCCATGGCCCTGGCCATCGGCCTCGTCGTCGACAACGGCATCGTGGTGCTCGAGAACGTCAGCAGACACGTGGAGATGGGTGTCGAGTCAGACGTGGCCGCCGTGCGCGGCACCGAAGAGGTCGGCTCGGCGATCGTGGCCTCCACGCTCACCACCGTGTCGATCTTCGCCCCGCTGGTCTTCGTGTCCGGTCTGGTCGGGGTGATGTTCGGGCAGCTGGCCCTGGTGATGACCGTCACCATCGTGGCCTCTCTGATCACCGCCATCGTGATGACCCCGACGCTCTGCGCCGGTCTGCTCACCCCCAAGAAGCGAAAAGGGTGGTTCGCCTCCCTGAGCAGAACGCGGCGTGACGAGGATGATCTGAACAGGGTGGAGCGCGTGTATACGAAGGTGCTGCGCTGGGCGCTCCGCCACCGCGTGATCACCCTCCTGCTGGCAGTCGGCCTCGTCGCCAGCACGCTCGAGCTCGTGCGCCGCGTCGGCTTCGACTTCATGCCCCAGGGCAGCGAGGGCATCGTGCAGGTCGTCGCCGAGCTGCCGAACAACACCTCGCTCGACGAGTCGGCGGCTGTCGGGCGTCACATCGCCGGCGCTTTCCTGGACGACCCGGAGACCTCGCGCATCTTCTACCAGGCGGGCACTGGGAAGATGGCCTTCGGCGCCGCCTTCGGTGGCAAGGAGGGCAGCAACGTCGTGCAGGTCCACGCCCAGCTGACGCCGCCCGGGGAGCGCACGCGCACCGACAAGGACATCTTGGACGACGTGCGCGAGAAGGTGAAGGACCTCCCGGAGATCGTGAAGCTCGACACGCGCCTGGGATCCATGATCTCGGGCCTGATGCAGGGCATGGGCAAGCCCGTGACCATCGAGATCTTGGGAGAGGACTACGACGAGATGGAGACCGCCGCCAAGAAGGTCTTCGCCGCGATCCAGAGGACCGAGGGCACCGAGGACGCGGTCATGGACCTCTACGAGACCAAAGACGAGATAGTCTTCCACCTCGACCGCAGCCGGGCCGCGACGGCCATGGTGCCGGCCCTCTCAGCCGGCGGCGCCCTGCGCACCGCTTTCCACGGACAGCAGGCGGGCAAGTTCACCGGCGAAGGCGACTCCCGGCCTATCATCGTGCGCTTCGAGGATCGTTTCCGCGAGACCACAGAAGACATCAGCCGGATACAGGCAGCGTCCATGACCCGCCGCCCGGTCTCCCTCGACCTCGTCGGTGAGGTGAAGCACGGCAAGAGCCCCATCCAGATCCGCCACAAGGACAAGCAGCGCCTCTTCACGGTCGGCTCGGGCGTGGCGGACCGCCCCATCGGAGACATCGCGGCCGACCTCGAGGGCCCGCTGCAGGAGATAAGCAAGCAGCACCCCAACCTCACCGTGCGCTTCGGCGGCACCATCGAGGAGCAGAAGGAGACCTTCGCCGACCTGCTCCTCGTCCTGCTGCTGGGCTTCGCCCTCGTCTACATGGTGATGGCGAGCCAGTTCGAGGCCCTCATCGACCCCTTCGTCATCATGTTCGCCATCCCCTTCGCCATCACCGGCGCCTTCCTGGGCCTCGTCGTCACCGGCACCACCCTCTCCATCCCGGCCTTCCTCGGCGTCATCATCCTCCTCGGCATCGTCGTCAACAACGCCATCGTGCTCATCGACTACGTGAACCTGATGCGATCCAGAGGCATGCCCATCAACGAGGCCATAGTCCTCGGCGGCGCGCGCCGCCTGCGCCCGGTCCTCATGACCGCCTGCACCACCATCGCCGGCATGCTCCCCCTGGCCTACGCGACCGGCGAGGGCGCCGAGACCTGGGGCCCCATGGGCCGCGCGGTCGTGGGCGGCCTCGTGGTCTCGACAGTGGTCACCCTCATCCTCGTGCCGGCGCTCTACCGAATGACCGAGCCGCTGCGGAGGAAGTTCAAGGGCGAGAAGGCGGCGGTCCAGGCCTCGGAGCCGGCGACGGCGAGCGTGGGGGAGTAGGAGCCTACGAAGCGCCTTGCACCACGACCTCCGGGAAGGCCACTTCGACGCGGGCCCGGAGGTCCGCATCCAGCGAGTAGATCGGCGACTCGCAGTCGAGCGCCAGGGCGACGTAGACCGCGTCGTAGGCCCGAAGCCGCGCCTCCCGCGCGACCCCCACGGCGCGCTCGAGCAGGGCCGGCGTGAGGGGGCTCTGCACGAACCGGGGCCCGCGCACGACCGCGTCTACGAGGTCCAAGAGCTCCGCGCTCTCGCCCCGCCGCGACAACGCCGCGAGAACCTCGACGCGGAAGATGGACGGCACGCGGAAGGGCATGTCCTCGGGGTGGCTCTCGTAGAGCTCCCGAGCCTGGACGTGGTGGACCTCCGCCGGAGAGATCGCCGCCACGAAGAGCGACGCGTCGAGCACCGGGATCATCGCCGCCCCTCTGCCACCAGCTCGGCCGCGTCGAATGGCTCGCCAAGGCGCTCGACCCTGAGAAGGCTGGTCATGAGCGCCCGGTAGGTCGCTGCTTCCGCGTGGGTCAGAGGGCGCGGTGACGGCTCGATCGGGACTATGCGGACGGCCGGCTCGCCGCCGACTGTGATGACGGCCTCCTGACGCCCGCTCCGTACTGCTCGTACGATCTCGGAGAGCGTGGCCTTGGCACGGGACAGCGCGATCTGAGGGCTACTCGAACTCATATGACCAATATAGTCTATTATTACCATCTGTGGTAGGCATCCTGGATGGACAGCAGATTGACCGCGCTCCTCGACAAGCCCGAGTTCCCGCGCTCGAGCCGCTTCGACCCCGACTGGATGCTCGACAACCAGATGGGTCCGAACGCCGTCTGGCTCGCCGAGTGGCTGACCGACGCCATGGCCATCGAGCCGGAGATGCGTGTCCTCGA
>CAZQPP010000139.1:0-16466 GCA_964594295.1 uncultured Myxococcales bacterium
AACTCACGGTATCGCTGCACCAGCTCCGAGCCGGGCTCGACGCTCTCGAGGTAGTCGCTGTAGATAAAGGCCAGCATGGCCGTGTTCGCGGAGTATCGAAGGGCCCCCCAGCTGTCGAGCCAGGCGAGCCCCCCGTCTGTGTACCTCATGTTCTCGTGCGTGCCGGGGATGGCCCAGCTGTCCAGGAAGAGCTCGGCGTCGGCCTTGTACTTCGGGTTGCCGGTGAGCTCGGCGAGCAGGACGTAGCCCGAGTACTCCTTGCTGTCCCAGGAGAGGGTCCACTCGGTCTTGGAGGCGTTGGCCTCGTAGCTGGCGTCGACCAGGTCGAGGTAGGTCGTGTCGCCGGTGGCGGCGTAGAGCCACGCGGCGCCCCACACGAGCTCGTCCTCGTAGCCGCCCCACGAGCGGTAGAAGTTCGCCGCGTCGCTGATGCAGTCGTGGTAGTCGCCCCGGTGCTCGTCGGCGAAGGTGTAGAGCTCCTTGGCGTGGCGCAGCAGCTCGTCGGCGTAGTCGGGCATGTCGGGCCTGAATGCCAGCGACGAGGCGGCCAGGGCCGCGGCGGTCTCGCCGGCGATCTCGCTGCCTGGGCAGGAGGGGTCGATCTTGTAGGAGGGACGCTCCATGGGCATCACCTCGGCGGGGCCCCACCAGGCGTGGTCCTTGTGGCCGTTGCCCACCTGGCCCCAGAGCTCGTTGGGCGCGGTGTGAGCCTTCAGGAAGTAGTCGGTGCCCCACTTCAGGTTGTCGAGCAGGTAGCAGAGCTGCCCCGTCTGCCCGAGGGCCTCGCGGTACTTGTGGGCGGTCCAGGCCAGCAGGGTGGTGGTGGCCGCCGCCGGGAAGCCGAACTTCACGTGGTCGCCGGCGTCGTACCAGCCTCCGACGAGGTCCACGCCGCTGTCCGAGCCGTCATTCATGCCCGAGTCGCCCCGCCAGGGCACGCGGTTGTGTGCAGGCAGGGGGCCGGAGCGCTGGGCCTCGTAGAAGTAGATCGCCTTCTGCAGGGCGACCGCGTAGTTGAAGCTCCCGTCGGAGTTGACGTCCACCCCGGCTCCGAGGGCTGCCGGGCATGCTCCGAGGGGGCCCGGTGTCTTGCCCTGGTCGCCGGTCCCGGTGCCCCCATCACCGCTCCCGGTGGGCGTGGTGTCCCGCGGCCCGCCGACGGTGTTGTTGTCGGGCGGCCCGGAGTGACGGCCGCCGTCCACCGGTACGCCGCCCCGATCGAAGTAGTCGCCCGACTCGTCCCCGGGCTCCGGAGGTGCTCCCCGATCGTCCGGTGTGGGCGTGTGCGAGGCGTCCTTGCCGCTGTCCGTCGGGTTGAAGATCGTTACCTCCCCGTCGGGCGTTGGGTAGATCGCGTGCGGCTCGATCGCTCCGCCCGAGAACGGGCACGAGGTCTCCGGTGGCGCCTGTGTGCACGCCGAGAGAGCCAGCAGCGCTGCGGCGAGGAGGTGGAAGAGCAGACGCCGGGGAGGGAGCACTGCCTTTGGCTGTATCATCATTGCTCGTCCTGGTGGTCCGTAGGGGGCGTTGGGGGAGGGCGGCGGGGCTTACTCGGCGAGACAGATGCCGTCGACGCACACGCCGTGGGCGCAGAGCGTCATGTTTGGGGCGTGGGTATACTCGCAGCCGGTGGGTCCGCAGCGGTCCTGCGTGCAGGGGTTGCCGTCGTCGCAGGAGCGGTCCATCTGATCGCAGCGCCCGCCGTGGCAGAAGCCGGGCCTCGTGCAGGGGTGCCCGTCGTCGCAGGCGATGCCGTCTCGCAGGTTCTGCTGCATGCACCCGCCGTGCACGCAGGTGTTGAGGGTGCAAGGGTTGCCGTCGTCGCAGGTCACCGGCCGGCCGACGCAGCGGCGGTCCTCGCAGTGGTCGTCGGTGGTGCAGGGGTCGGCGTCCGTGCACGGGCCGTTCTGGATGAAGGTGTATATGCACTCGCCGTCTACGCAGGCGTCGGCCGTGCACATGTTGAAGTCGTCGCAGAAGAACTCCTGGCCTTCGCAGTTCGCGCCATGGCACCACCCCTCCTCGGTGCAGGGGTCGCCGTCGTCGCAGGGCAGGCCGTCGCCGGCAGGGAGGTTCTGGCAGCCGCCGCCGTGACAGCGGTCGGTGGTGCAGGGGTTGTCGTCTGCACAGATGACCGGGTTGCCCGTGCAGGCGCCGCCCTCGCAGAAGTCGTTGCGCGTGCAGTGGTCGCCGTCGTTGCACTGGCCGCCGTCGGCGGGCTCGAAGCGGCACTCGTTCTCCCAGCAGAAGTCGAAGGTGCAGGGGTTGTCGTCGTTGCAGGTGAGGACCACCTGCATGCACTGGCCGTTCGAGCAGTGGCCGACCCTCGTGCACGGGTCGTTGTCGTCACACTGCGTGCCGTTGCGGGCGGGCAGGTGCGCGCACTGGCCGAGGTGGCAGCGGTCCTCGGTGCAGGGGTTGTTGTCGACGCATATCACCGGGACGCCGAGGCAGAGCCCCTCCTGGCAGTGGTCCTCGACCGTGCAGAGGTCGTTGTCGTTGCAGGCCATGCCCTCGAGGGTGTCGTGGAGGCACGCGCCCGCGTCGCACAGGTCGACCGTGCAGGGATCGCCGTCGTCACAGGACAGGGCGCTCCCGAAGCAGTCGCCGTTGTTGCAGAAGTCGTCGGTGGTGCACGCGTCCCCGTCGTTGCACGCGGTGCCGATCGGGGCCAGGGTGTGAACGCAGCCCCCGGCGCCGCAGGCGTCCACGGTGCAGGGGTCGCCGTCGTCGCAGACGACCGGGGTGCCGGCACATATCGCGCCGGCGCAGACGTCGTCGCGCGTGCACGGCTCGCCGTCGTCACAGCTGGCTCCGATGGCCACTGCGAGGTGGACGCAGGCGCCGTTGGTGCAGGTGTCCCGCGTGCAGGTGTTCCCGTCGTCGCAGACGAGCCCGTCGCCGGAGCAGACGCCGCCGGCGCACTCGTCGTCGTTGGTGCAGGGGTTGCCGTCGTTGCAGGGCTCACCGTCGGCGATGGGCGCCGACTGGCAGACGCCGAGCAGGCAGCTGCTCACGGTGCAGGGGTTGCCGTCATCGCAGGACACCGGCAGGCCCGCGCAAGCACCGGCGCTGCAGCGGTCGTCGTTGGTGCAGGGGTCTCCGTCGTTGCAGAGGGCGTTCTCGGAGCCGGGGACGTGCTCGCAGCCGTTGGGGGTGCAGAGGTCGTTGGTGCAGATGTCTCCGTCGTCGCAGTGCATCGGCGTCCCCACGCAGGCGTTCTGAACGCAGCGGTCGTCGCTGGTACAGGGGTCGCCGTCGTCGCAGAGGTGGTTCGCCGGCAGGGGCTGGTTGGAGCAGATGCCCGCCCCGATCAGGTCCACCGTGCAGGGGTTGCCGTCGTCGCACGGTGGCGCCTCCGCGTCCGCCCCCGCGTCGGGCGCGGGGCCGCCGTCGTGCGGCGTCGCGACCACGCCGGGGTCCGACGCCGCGTCGGCGCCGTCCATGCCGGTCGAAGAGGGCAGCTCGTCGCCCGAGGCGTCCTCGCCGCGACCGGCGTCGTGCCGGTCGGGCGGGACGCCGGGGCTTTCAGCGTCATCTGTGGCGTCTCCACCGTGGCTCCCCGGATCCCCAGCGTGGATACCAGGATCCCAGGTGGGCACGCCGCTGCTGCCTTCGTCGTCGGACTCCCACGGCGGCTGGAGATCCCCGTAACCCTCCCCGCGCGTGCCCTCGTCCGGCCCGTCCTGGAGGTGCGGCGTCGTCGAGCGCTCGTCGGCGTTGTTGCCGTAGGGGTTGGTCGCCTCGCTGCCGCCCCCGCTGGCCGCACCGAAGATGACCGAGACGTCGTAGGTGAAGGCGTCGGCGTCGCCTGGCTCCCCGTTGCTCTCGAGCCCGGAGCCGTAGCAGGCGCCGAGCTGCAAGGAGATGATGAGAGCGGCCGCGGGCCACCGCGCTGCTCTTCGCCAGGTGCTCCCGATTGCGCCTCCGGCACACACGGCCGGGCTGGGGTCGACGGCCCCTCTTCGAAGGCTTGGGCTGGCGCGGACGCAGGAAATGGATTGGTCCACCGGTCTTCTCCAGTGCACCAGCCCGTGTTTCGAGGATGCACAGGGCCGAGCCCGAAGTCAAGGGTAAGTCGGTACACCCATTGACATCAGGCATGTGATCGCTCTAAGGTGGTCTCAGGTCTGGTAGGAATCGATGGCGGCCGAGTCACGCTGAGCGTGTCTTTGGCCGCCAGTCTGCGTGGAGAGCTTCGAGTCCCAAACACGAGGACCGAAGGATGCACGCGACCGCCAACACACGCCGCCTCGCTCACATGACCCTCCCGTGCGCGGTCCTCATATGTGCCGTGTCTGCCCTCGGGTGCCGAGGCGACCAGGTGCTCCGAGCGGACGAGAGCGACGCCGTGCTCGACGAGGGCTGGAACGGGAAGGTGCAGTTCGTGGGTCACGAGCCCTCCTCGACCACCGTGGTCAACCCATATGGGGAGCTCACGCCGCCTGCCGAAGAGGAGCAGCCCGAGATCGAGCTCTCCGATCCTGGTGAGGAGGTCGGTGGAGAGCCCGTGCCGCCGCCCGCGCCGCCCATGTTGGGTGAGACGGACGCCGGCACGACGGCGCCGCCGGAGCAGGTGGAGGAGCCCCCGGAGCCTGAGGAGCCGGCCGCGCCGGAGGAGCCGGCCGAGCCGGCCGAGCCTGTGCAACCGCCGGAACCCTCCGAGCCGACCGAGCCCGCGCAGCCGGCCGAAGCGCCCGGCGAGCCTGTGGACCAGGTCCCGCCCTCCGAAGCGCCCGGCGAAGACCCGCACCCACCGGTCGAGACGCCCGAGGCCCCCCCGGAGGCGCCCGGCGACGGCTCGGACGACGCCTTCTACGAGCCCGAAGAGACCCCGGCGTCTCCGCCCGATCCGGAGGTGGTGCCACCGGACCCGACCGTGGAGTGCGTGGACTGGATGACCCTCTACGAGATCTCCGCCTTCAACCTCGTCGTCATCGAGGACTTCGTCGCGGGCTTCAGCGATGTCGAGTGCCGCGTGCTCGCGGGCGGGGACGTGGACCTGAAGCACTTCAGCGTGGCCCACTCCGAGCCCGGGGGCGTGGCCATCACGGCGGGCGGCGACGTGCTGATCCGCCACGCGACCATCCACGGCCAGGTGGTGCACGGCGGCGACCTGCGGACCGAGAGCACGGCGCTCGTCGACATCCCCGAGGGTGAGCCGGCCAGCCGCCGGGAAGCTGCCGCGGTGAACGCTGCGGACCTGAACGACGCCCTGGTCTCGGCGAGCACCGTCCTCTTCACGCTGCCTCCCAACGGGGCAACGGAGGTGAGCGAGCGCGGCGAGGTGCGCTTCACGGGCAACGACCTCGACCTCAATGTCTTTATTCTCACCAGCGAGCAGCTCTCTCAGGCGAGCTTCATGGAGATCGACGTCCCGGCAGGGGCGACGGCGCTGGTCAACATCCCGGGACCGAATGCGCTCGTCTTCAGCAACTTCGCCATCAGGCCCCGCATGACGACGCCGAGCCTCATCCTCTTCAACGCCCCCGAGGCGGCGTCGGTGCGCATCTTCGCCTTCGGCATGGTGGGGAGCCTGCTGGCGCCGCGGGCCACCGTCGACTTCGACAACGGCCAGATGATCGGCACCTTGATGGTGCGATCCTTCCCGGGAGACCGGCTCGCCGACGGCCAGCCCGACGGCCAGATGAACTGCGCCCCCTTCCGGGGCACCCTCTGCCCGCCGGGGCCGCCGACCTACAAGAAATAGGGGGTGTGTCCCTCATCAGCCGGCGGAGGCACCGCCGCCCCGCTGCCGGTGCGGAGCTTCGCTTCAGCGTGACGCTCAGCGCCTGCAGACTCCCTCTTCGTCCGTGACGCCGTCGCAGTCGTCGTCCTTGCCGTTGCAGGTCTCCTCGGCGCTGCGATCTTCGGGGCCGCCCGGGCCCGTCGAGCACACGAGGGACGAGCCGTCGCCGCTGCACACGCTGAGCCCGCCTGCACATGCACCGGCGCCGCACTCCGTGTTCAGCTGGAAGTCCTCGTCGGTGTGGCCGTCGCAGTCGTTGTCGACTCCGTCGCAGCGCTCGACGGCGTGGGGGTGGACCGAGCCGAAGAGGTCGTCGCAGTCCCCGCTGAAGGGCGTGACGTGGCCCGAGAGAGGGTCGGGCTCGCAGAGGCAAACCGGGCTGCCCGGAGCGCCGTAGCCGTCTCCGTCCTCGTCGACGTAGAGAGGAGCACAGGGCCTGGCGTCGGGTCCGCACGTGGGGTCCGGCTCGGGCACGCTCGGGGAGGCGCTCGAGTCCCTCCCGGCTGCAGCATCGTCCGTGGCGTCCCGGCCCGACCGCCCGAGGTCGTCGCGCTCGCGCTCGAGGGGGCGCTGGCCCGTCCCGAGCCCGTCTTCACCGGGAGGAGCGGCGATTGGGACCTCCGAGCCGAAGACGCCGCAACCGGTGGTCAGGGCGAAGGAAACGAGGAGGAGGAGGGCGAAGGTGCGCGCGCACGAGTACGAGTACCTGCACGTGGACGTGGAGGGTCGGCGGTCGCAGCTTGGGCCGCGGGCTGATGGTCCGGGGGCAGGGAGGTTCGCGAGCATGGATCTCTGCTCAGGTGAATCGGCAGCCGGAGGGCCTCTCTTGAGCAGCGTCACGGCGCGCTCGGCTCGCTACCACTTGCTGGGGAGGAAGCCGTCGCACTCGTCGTCCGCCATGTCGGTCAGGCCGTCGCAGTCGTTGTCCCGCCGGTCGTTGCAGATCTCGGCCGCGTCGGTGTTGCAGGGCACGCGGCAGTTGGCTCGGACCCACATCCGCCCGAGCACGTCCTCGCGGACCTCCTCGCAGACCTGCTCGCAGAGCTTGATCCTCCCCTCTTCGAGCACGAAGTTGTCTCCCGTGCACTGCTCGATGTCGGCGGTAAGCTGGATGGGGCGGACGTCGCCGCGGGCGCCCGGCGAGTACTCGACGACGAGGCGATCCGGGTCGGCTTCGAGGCCTTCGGGAGCCGGAGGGAGCTCGATGGAGCAGCCGAGGCGCACCTCCTCGATCACGCCCTTGGCGATCTCTTTAAAGATCTCGTCGAAGCTCGCCCAGTGGCAGATCGGGAAGCGCAGCCCGCCGGTGAGGATGCTGAGCTGTTGGTAGACCGTCCCCGCGTTGACGCTGCCCGGGCTGCACTGCTGGCTCACCATCGGCTCCTCAGGCCCCCAGCTCTTCTCCGCGCCGCCGCTGCCCTGGAGCCCGGCGATGGTGTAGAAGACGTACTTGCGCTTCTTCTGGGTGCCGAACATCTCCGGGTCGGTCTCGAGCAGGCGCCTGTCGAACTCCTCGGCCGACATGCTCGAGTTGTCGTCGGTGATCTCGACGAAGAGCTTGGTCGAGTTTGGGCGGAGCCAGTCGCGCCACCCGTTCGGGGCCAGCCCGAAGGGGTCGGCGCGCCCGTAGGTCTCCAAGATCTTCTGCAGCGAGTCGCTGCTGGCGATGCGCTGGCTGTAGTGGAAGAAGCGCTCGGTCAGCACAGGTTTGGGCGTGTGGGGGGTGCAGGCCGTGCCCGAGAGCGGCTCGGAGATGCAGATCCTGTTCGCCGAGAAGCCGTGCTCGGCGAGCATGATCACGCGGTAGTCGGCGAGGCTCTGGCCGATGATGTCGGCGAAGTTGACGTTGATGTTCCGGTCGATGGCGGCGGTCTCCTCGTTCATGCTGCCCGACTGGTCGATGACGAAGATGATGTCGATGGAGTGGAGGGTCTGGTAGGCCTCGAACGAGCTGACGGCGCAGGCCTCGTCGGGCACACGCGGATCGCTGCCGGAGATCACCTCGCTGCCGTCGAGGGCGCCGTCACCGTCGGTGTCACGGGCGAGGGGATCGGTGCCGCCCGCCTGCTCGGCGCCGTCGTCGATGAGGTCATCGTCGGTGTCCTTGTTCCCCGGGTCGGTGCCCGCGGCGAACTCCTCGTCGTCCGGGACGCCGTCGCCGTCCGAGTCGCGGTCGGGCGGCGCAGGGGGCTCCGGCTTCGGGGAGGGCGTATCAGGGTCTCCGTCCCCGTCCCCCTGTTCCAGGTGCTCGCCGCGAGGATCGGTGACGTCGTCCCTGGGATCCTCTTCGGGTCCCGGCACCTCGTCGGGGCTCGGGCTCACGCCTCCTTCGGGCTCGGGTTGGCCCCACCCGCTCTTGGAGTCGAGCGTGTCGGGGCGAGGTGTGGCAGCGTCTCCCCACACTCCGCCCGGACCTCCGCCTATCCCCGGGGACCCCTCGACCTCTTGGCCCCCGCACGCACAAATGGTGAGAAACACTCCGACCGCCACAAAGGGCAGTCCTGGGCTGACGCATCGCATGGCTATACTCCCGCCACGACGGAGCCAGCCCGTAGCGCTCCGTTTTTCTCCGGCTACCCGATCAGTCTCTACGGACGGCCCCGCGGCGTCAAGCAGATTCTTCAGCTCGGCGTGCAGACACCGTTCTGGCAGGTCCCCGAGAGCTGGCCCGAGGAGCAGTGACTGCCGTTACTCGCGTTCTGGTAGCTGCAGCTCCCGGAGTTGCACTGGTCGAGGGTGCAGGGGTTGTCGTCGTCGCAGGTGTCCCGCGCCTTCTCGCAGTTGCCGCCGTGGCACCAGTCCCCCGCCGTGCAGGGGTCGCCGTCGTCGCAGGCCGCGCCGTCGCCCACAGGCTCGGTCTTGCAGCCACCGTGCACGCAGGTGTTCAGGGTGCAGGGGTTGCCGTCCTCGCAGGGGTGGCGTTCCACGCCGCAGACCCCGCTTCTGCAGGTCTCACCGCTGGTGCAGGGGTCGCCGTCGTCGCAGCTCGGGCCCGTCAGGGGCACGGGGACGCAGGCTCCTCCCTCGCAGCGGGCGTCGTAGCACTCCCGCCCGTCGGTGCAGACCCTCGCTTCGCCCAGGCAGACGCCCCCGCGGCACTTCTCGTTCGAGGTGCAGCCGTCCCCGTCGTCGCAGGGTGAGCCCTCGGCCACCGGCACGTTGCTGCAGCTGCCGGCGCTGCAGGAGTCCGTCGTGCAGGGGTTCTGGTCGCTGCAGTTCTTGGGGAGGCCGCGGCAGACGCCACCGGAGCAGCCGTCGTTGACCGTGCACTGGTCGCCGTCGAAGCAGAAGCCCGAGTCGAGCGGCGTGTTGACGCATCCCTGGGGACCGCAGCTGTCCCTCGTGCACTGGTTGCCGTCGTTGCAGTCCTTCTCCGTACCGCCGCAGACCCCGCCCGCGCAGGTGTCGTCCTCGGTGCAGGGGTCGCCGTCGTCGCAGGGACCCACGGCGGGGAGGTAGGTGCAGCCGCTGGAGTCGCAGCCGTCCTCGGTGCAAGGGTCGCCGTCGTAGCAGTGCTTCGTCTTGCCGACGCAGCGGCCGCCCTCGCAGGCGTCGTTCTCGGTGCAGGGGTCGCCGTCCTCGCAGTCGCCCTCGACCGGGACGTGGGTGCAGCCGTCGTCGCCGGCGCCGGGCGCCGTGGCGTCGCAGGCGTCGGTGGTGCAGACGTTGGAGTCGTCACAGCCCCTCCGCTCGCCGTCGCAGAGCCCGGCGTAGCACGACTCGCCGGTCGTGCAGGGGTCGCCGTCGTCGCAGGGGAGGTTGTCCGCAGCCGGGACGTAGCGGCACTCGCCGTTGTCGCAGGCGCCCGCGGTGCAGGGGTCGCCGTCGTCGCAGGAGAGGCGGTCGCCCTTGCAGCTCCCGCCCGCGCAGGCGTCGCCGCTGGTGCAGGCGCTGCCGTCGTCGCAAGGGTCGGTGTTGGGCGCGTGCACGCACGCGCCGCTGGCGTCGCAGCCGTCGCAGGAGAGCTCGTCGCCCTGGCAGACGCCGGACGCGCAGCTGTCGCCGGTCGTGCAGGGATCGCCGTCGTGGCAGGCGGTGCCCGTGGCCACGAGCTCGTGCTGGCAGCCCTCCGGTGTGCAGCGGTCGGTGGTGCAGGGGTTGGCGTCGTCGCAGTCGGAGCCGCCGCCCTCGCAGGCGCCCTGGTGGCAGCGGTCGTCGGTCGTGCAGGGGTCGCCGTCGTCGCAGGGCTCGCCGTCCGCGAGGGGCACGTGGACGCACCCGGCGTCGCCGGCGCTCGACGCATCTCGATCGCAGCTGTCCACGGTGCAGGGCTCACCGTCGTCGCAGTCCGTGCCGGGAGGGCACGCCGGCGGCCTCTCGCCGTCCTCGACCTCCTCGCCGCCGTCGAGCTCGGCGTCCGGGATCGGCTCGCCCATCTCTTCGCCGCGGTCCGCGTCGCCGGCGACCGGCTCGCCCGGGTCCTCTCCGGGCTCCGCGTCGCTCTCGACGTCGTCCCAACGCACCACGTCGAGGGAGTCTCCGGCCGGCGTGCTCTCTGCCGGCTCGTAGTCGGCGCTGCTGCAGGCGAGGAGCAGGACACAGGTCGTGACCCAGGCACCGCGGTGCGAGCCGGGTGTCCGGAGGTGCGGCACGAGCAGCATGGAGCCAAGATGCAAGCGCCCCACGGGGGTGTCAAGATAGACCGCGGCTGGTGGGGCAGGCGTCTCGGGCCGGTCCGCTGCGTAGAGGGCGCCTCGTGGTCGGGAGTCCTGTGCGCTCCGGCGGCGGTGGGGCTTGTTTGCGTCGAGGGTGCCCTGGCCTTAGCCTTAAGAGACCCAACCAAGAAGGGGGCACCGAGCGCATGCGCGTCTGCCCGGAGTGTGGACTCGAGACCGAGGAGAAGCGCTGCCCGAAGGACGGTCGGGTAACCATCGACAGGCAGGTGCTCGACTACGAGGACCCCAACGAGGGAAGGTGCATCGGCGGCCGCTACACCCTTGAGGACAGGGTCGGGCGCGGCGGCTACGGGGCGGTCTACCGAGCTCGCCACGGGGAGACCGGCGGACAGGTCGCCGTCAAGATCCTGCGCGCGGACGCCGCCGAGCGGGAGTCCTCGGTCAAGCGTTTTCACCTCGAGGCGCAGAACGCGGCGGCCCTGCGCCACCCGAACACCGTGCGGGTCATCGACTTCGGCGCGGAGGAGGAGACCCTCTTCCTGGTGATGGAGTTCCTGCGCGGGCGCTCCCTGAACGCCGTGCTGGCCGAGGACGGTCGCCTGCCGTGGCGGCGCGCGGTGCACGTCACGAGGCAGATCCTCGCCGCGCTGTGGGCCGCCCACGAGCACGAGCGGAGGATCATCCACAGGGACGTCAAGCCTCACAACATCATGCTCAGCGACGAGCCGGGTCAGCCGGACTTCGTCAAGGTCTTGGACTTCGGCCTCGCGCGCTCCCTCGACTCGAGCGGCGCCGGCACGAAGGGAGCCCTCGGCACGCCCAGGTACATGGCCCCGGAGCAGTGGCGCAGCGAGAAGGTCAGCCCCGCCACGGACCTCTACGCCACCGGCTGCGTGCTCTACGAGATGATCGCGGGCCGCCCCCCCTTCGTGCCGAAGGACGACCAGGGGCCGCAGGCCATCCCGCTGAGCTGGATGCACCTCAACGTGGCGCCGCGGTCGGTGCAGGAGCTGGCGGGCGCCGACGTGCCCTCCGGGCTCTGCCGCCTCGTACACCTGCTCCTCCAGAAGGAGGCGGGGGACCGACCGCAGACGGCCCGCGAGGTGCTGGACCTGTTGGATCGCGTGGAGCAGGGCGACGGCCTCGGGGACATCCCCATGAGGTCCGCGGTCGGGCCGGGAGTTACCGCAAGCGGCGAGGCCCTCGCGGCGGGCGCGGGCGCGAGTGACAGCGGCACCTTGCTGCCGGCCTCTCTCCGGAGCCGGCCTTTCGCCTTCCTGGCGGGGCTGTCCGGCATCGTGGCCGGCGCCGCCGCCGTGGTGCACTTTTCGGGGGTGCTGGCGGGAGGAGCCGAGCAAGGCGTGGAGGCGCCGCCTCGGCCCCCGGCCGTGGTGCAACCGGTCTCCGGCTCGCCCGCGGCCCGACCCGCGCCGGCTGCTGCGTCCGGGCCGGCTCCCGACGCCGAGCCGGGGCTCCCGCCCGAACCGAAGGGGCCCGAGCCCGTACACCTCGTCCTGGCCTCGGAGCCGGCCGGCGCGCGCGTGATGCGCGGGGATGAGCTGCTCTGCACGACCCCGTGCGACGAGGAGCTGGCGGCCACCGGTGGCGTCGAGCTCCTGCGTGTCCGTGCAGCCGGCCACCGCGACGCTCGGGTCGAGGTGAGCCTCGAGCCCGGGTCTCGCGTGGAGCGCACCGTGAAGCTTGCGCGGACCAGGCGCCGGGTGCACAAGCAGAGAGAGAAGGCACCACCCAAGCCCGCTCCGTCGAGCGAGGACCTGCCGCCGCGGCGGCTGGGACCCAAAGAATGACGAAGACAAACCTGACCCTCGGCGCAGCCCTGGCCCAGCTGCTCCACTCGCCGGCATACGCCGGCCCCGCCCGCGACCCCGGGCACGCGGGCGCGCCCCCACCCAGCGTGGCGATCCCCGTCCTGCCGGCGTCGGTGCAGCGCGGCAAGGAGCTCCGGCGGGTGGCCGAGCGAGCTGACACGGAGGTGCGCCGCCGCTACGACGCGGGGGACCTCGAGGGCGCGCTCGAGGCAGCCGACGAGGCCTACGCGGTCTGGCCCAACTCCTACACGGCCCTGGTGCGCGCGCGCATCCTCGGCCGCCTCGGCCGCCGGGCCGACGCCTTCGCGGCGCTGCTGGTCGCCTCGGACCTCGACCCCACCGCCGAGGAGCTCAAGATGATCGACCGGGGCCTCTCACGCCACGGCAAGGCCCTGAGACCGCCCATGGGGTGGCTGAAGCTGAGCGTCTCGCCGGGGAGCCCGGTCGCGACTGTCTCCGGCCAACAGATCCACCCCCCGCGGACCATCGGGCTGAGCGCGGGGGAGCACAGCCTCTCGCTGAAGGCGCCGGGGCACGAGAGCGTCGAGACCGAGGTACGCATCACCGCCGGTCGGGCGACGGTCGCGCGGTACGCGCTCGCACCGGCGAAGACGGCCGCGCCCCCGCCGGCAGCCTCGTCACCCGTCGCGCCCGTGAAGCCCCCGCCGGCCGTGGAGGAGCGGGCGCCGGCCGGAGCCTCGGCGCTGCCCTGGGTGCTGGTCGGCGCCGGCGGCGCGCTCGCGCTCGGAGGCGTCGCTGCCACCGTGTGGGCGGGATCGGCGGCCGACGACGCGGAGCGCTACAGCAGCGCGGTGCCCGGCATGAGCGAGGACGAGCGGCGCAGGCGGTATGACGAGGCCGACGAGGCCGTGCAGACGAGGAGCGCGGTGAGCTACGTGCTCTACGGCGCGGGGGCGGCGGCGGTGGGAGCCGGCGTCGCGTGGCTGTTGCTCGGAGAGGGCGCTGATGAGGCGGGGGCTCTGCTCGTGCCCCTGGCCGGGCCGGATCGGATCGGCCTCGGTCTGAGGGGGGCATTCTAGCCGCGCCAGGCCTACTCCTGCCCGCAGTCTCCCCGGGCGGCGCGGTCGGCGGCGGCGATGATCGCGGGGGGCTCGCGCACGAAGATCATCCAGTCACCCGCGCCGTACTCCCCGGTCTGGCAGACACCCCAGAACGCTCCGTGCTTCTGGCGCGTGCACCATACCCGCCCGCACTCGAGGCTCACCTTGGGGTCGGGATCGGTGCCGCCGTGCTCGCCGAGCGTGAACCCGCTCAAGCGGCGCGGGTTTTCGCCCATCTCCTCGTGGCGCAGGTACATGTAGCGGTAGCTGGTGCAGTCGACGCCGTGACAGGTGTGGGGCTTGTTGGTGACCGTCCTGCACAGGTTCGGGCTGCCCTCCTCCTCGGGCACCCAGTCGTCGAGG
Source organism: uncultured Myxococcales bacterium (assembly GCA_964594295.1). Taxonomy (GTDB): domain Bacteria; phylum Myxococcota_A; class UBA9042; order UBA3505; family UBA3505; genus CAZQPP01. The sequence continues at coordinate 13,619 of CAZQPP010000139.1, forward strand.
CGATCGACGAGCTGCACCCAGCGCTCGTCGCTGCTCTTCGCGAGGATCTCGCTGTGCTCGAAGAGGGCGGCGATGGAGCCGAAGGTGCTCCCGTCGAAGCGCTCGTCGAGCAGCGGGGCCTTGCCCGCGATCTCCGGCCGGTGGGCGGCGTGGTTGCCGGCGAAAGCGCTCTGCTTCCAGACGAGGGTCCAGCCTCCGCCGAGGGTGGACATCTCGCAGTAAGCGTTGAAGGCCGGCAGGCCGGCCCCGGTGGGCTCCAGCCAGTACAGGCCGTCGCCGGCGTCCGGATCAGCGGCCTTCACGTGCGCGCAGGAGGGCGCCGGAGTGGATGCCGAGAGCCCGATGACGTCGGCGGGGCAGGGCTCGGAAGGCGGCTCGGTCTGGTCCACGTCCGGTCGGATCTCGGTTGGGTAGGGCGGCGCGACTATGTGGATGCCCGGCTGGTCGAGCCCGGGTCGAGGCAGGTCGTCGGGCGTGTCGGCGGGGGACTTGGGCAGGTCCGGCGTGCCCAGGGGGAGATCCGGAGAGATGCCCGGCGTGCCGGTAGAGTCCGGAGAGCTCGACGCCGAGTCCTCCCCGGCGAAGGGGGGCACGTCGAAGCAGGCGCCGGCGGCCAGAGCGAGCACGAACGCCAGGAGTCGCAGGAGCGCCGGGCGGGCACCGGCGGCGGCCGCGCGGGCCGGGGCTGGCTGGGGGTTCTTCATGGCGGGGATCTCGTCCCCTATATCGGCGGATCGAGGTCGCGTTTTAGGCGTTACGTCAGCCTTCGTCCGGCGACGCCCCCTGCTTGCCGCGCAGGCCGAATGCGTCGAGCCAGCGGTAAATCTGCCGCCGGTCCCGCCCGAAGTGGCGGGCGACCGCGCGCACGCTCCCCTCGTGCTGCTCCATGGCCGCGACGAGCTCGTCTCGCGAAGGGGTGGGACGCCGTGCGGGCCGCGCCGGCGGCGGCGACGGCGGAGGAGGCGCGGCGTCTGCCGAGACCACGCCCGCGATCTCGTCGAGCCGGGCGGCGGCGGCGCCTTGGCCGCGGCCGGCGAGCCGGTGCACCAGGCGGTCGAGGCCGCGGAGGTTGTCCGGCCAGGGGTGGAGCAGGAGCGCCTGAGCAGCCTCGACCTCGAGCTCGAGGTCCGTCACGTCGAGGCCGCGCGTTCGGCACCACACCTCGTAGAGGCGGTCCACCCAGGATGGGATGTCGCCGCGGCGTTCCCTGAGCGGAGGCAGCCGGATCTCCCAGTACGCGAGGCGCGCGTAGAGGTCGCGGCGGAAGCCTCCCTCCTCGACGAGGGAGGCGAGCTCCCGGTTCGTGCTCGCGACGACCCGCACGTCAACCCGGGTGCTCTTCGTCCCACCGACCGGGCGCACCTGGTGGTCCTCGAGGACGCGCAGGAGCTTGGCCTGCAGGTCCATGGGGAGCTCGCCGATCTCGTCGAGCACCAACGTGCCGCCGTGCGCGGCTCGGAAGAGGCCCTGGCTCGACCCGGCGGCGCCCGTGAAAGCTCCCTGCACGTGCCCGAAGAGCTGGCTCTCGACGAGCTGGGGGCTGAGCTCGGCGCAGCTCAAGGCGACCACGGGCCCCTTGCGGCCCGAGAGCTCGTGCAGGGCCCGGGCGACCCTCTCCTTGCCCGTGCCCGTCTCGCCGAGGACCAGGGCGCTGCTTGGGTCCGGCGCGGCTTGGAGGAGCTCCGCCCGGACTCGGTCCACGGCGGGCGCGAGACCGAAGACGGCGTCGTCGTGCACTCTCTCGGCACCGGGTGGCGCCGCTCCGCCGCCGAGCTCGAGGACCGCGAGCACATCTCCGAGGCGCAGGACCGAGCCATCGGAGAGGGGGTGCCCGGCAACGCCTGCGCGCTCGCCGTCGACCCACACGCCGTTGCGGCTGCCGAGATCGCGCACGCGGTAGCGCGCCGGGCCGGTGCCGGTCGCGGAGATCTCCAAGTGCTCCCGCGACACCGTGCGGTGCGGGACGATCACGGAGTCGAAGGTGCTCGGGCGCCGGCCCACGAGCACGCGCTCCGCGGCCAGGGGGGAGGCCGCGCGCAGATCGCGGGGGTGCACGACCCGGAGATGAGCCGCGGCGGGCGCGACCCTTCTCGGTCCCCGGTGGGACTCTACGGTCAGGGTCTCGAGCGTCGCGTCCTGTCCCATGGCCCTACCCTAAGCCGCCATCGCCGGGACGGCAAAACACCGCCGGGCGGCACACGGCCTCAAGCCGCGCGGCTGGGATCCGATTGTCCAGACAGCGCTACGGACGAGATCCATGCCCCCAGGCACGACGAAGAGGCGGACCAGGAGCGCAGTTGCGCGCCGCGCGCAACGAGCTACCGCCGCCGCCGACCCGGCCTCCACCGCCCCCGGCGTCGGAGAGGAGCGCTTCTGCCCGGACCCGCTCGCCGGGCTCCTCGTCGGGGGACGCTACAGGATCGAGGCGGCCATCGGCGACGGCGGCTACGGCGCCGTCTACCGGGCCCGGCACACCGAGACCGGCGGGCTCGTCGCCGTCAAGTTCCTGCGGGCCGAGGTCCGCCCGGACAAGTCGGCGGTGAGGCGCTTCTGCCTGGAGGCCCAGAACGCGGCGGCCCTGTCTCACCCCAACACCATCCGGGTCACCGACTTCGGCGTCGACGGAAACCTGCTCTTCTACGCCATGGAGTACCTCGAAGGTCACTCCCTCGCGGAGCTGATGAGCGGGCCGGAGCGGCTGTCCTGGCGGCGCTCCCTGCGCATCGTCGCCCAGGCCCTCTCGGCCCTCTGCGCCGCCCACGAGCACCCGCGGCGCATCGTTCACCGCGACATCAAGCCCGGCAACATCATGGTGCTGCACCCGCCGGGCCACGAGGACTTCGTCAAG
>CAZQPP010000140.1:0-16448 GCA_964594295.1 uncultured Myxococcales bacterium
CACCGCGGTGTGGGTGCAGCTTCCGGCCGCGCAGCCGTCAAGGGTGCAGGGGTCGCCGTCGTCGCATGGCTGCGGCGTCCCAATGCAGGCGCCGGAGTGGCAGGTGTCGCCGGTGGTGCAGGCGTCGCCGTCGTCACAGGGTGGGCTGCCGGGGACCGGCTCGTGGCGGCACTTGCTGTTCGCGCCGCAGATGTCCGCGGTGCACGCGTCGTCGTCGTCGCAGTCCTTGTCCTCGATGCAGCAGCCGAGCGTTGTCTCCCCTCGGCAAACCCCCGCCACGCAGCGGTCGTTCGTCGTGCACGGATCGAGGTCGTTGCAGGCGACGCTCCCGTCGGGCGCGACCTGGTGCGTGCAGGTGCCGCCGAGGCAGCCGTCGACGGTGCATGGGTCGCCGTCGTTGCAGGGGTCGAAGCCTCCGACGCAGACGCCGCCTTCGCAGTGGTCGCCCGTCGTGCAGGAGTTGCTGTCGTCGCAGGGCGCGGTGCTTGGCATGTTGGTGTGCACGCACTGGCCTCCGTGGCAGCGGTCCGCGGTGCAGGCGTTCAGGTCGTCGCAGTGGTGGTCCTCCTGGCAGCACTCGGCGAGGGGGGTGCCGCGGCAGCCTCCCGCCATGCAGGTGTCGTCCACGGTGCAGCGGTCGCCGTCGTCGCACGCCACCCCTGTCTGCCACTCGTGCACGCAGCCCCCCATCGGGTCGCAGCGATCCCGCGTGCAGGGGTCGGAGTCGAGGCAGGTGACGTCGTTGGGAGCGTGCCCGCAGGCCCCGGACAGAGGCTCGCAGTAGTCGAAGGTGCAGGCGACGTCATCGGCGCAGGCGTCGCCCACGTTGTCCACGCGTCCGTCGCAGTCGTCGTCCTTGCCGTTGCACACCTCCTCGGCGTCCGGGTTGACGGTGGGGTCGTCGGGGCCGCAGTCGAAGCCGTCCGCGTAGCCGTCCCCGTCCCCGTCGGCGTCGCACTCGTCTCCGATGCCGTCGCCGTCAACGTCGACCTGCTCGGGGTTGTACACCCTCGGGCAGTTGTCCTGGTCGTCCGGGATCAGGTCCCCGTCGGCGTCGAGGTCCACGCAGTCGGCCATGCCGTCCGAGTCTGTGTCGGGGTGGCCCTCGTCGACCTCGTCGTCGCAGTCGTCGTCGAGGCCGTTGCAGACCTCGGGCTCCGGAGGCGCGCCGATGCACTCCTGCACCCCTCCAACGCAGCTTCGCTCTCCGGGGCACGCGCCGAACGCGTTGGTCACGTGGCAGACGGGCCCGCCCGAGATGTCGTCCACCTTGCCGTTGCAGTCGTTGTCCTCGAGGTCGCATACCTCCGAGCTCGGCGTCTTCGCGTCGCACGCGCCGAGCCCCTCGGGGCCGCAGGCGCGCGTGCCCGAGCAGGAGCCGAGGGAGTTGGTGAGAGAGCACACCGTGGACATGGCCAGGGCCACGCCGGTCTCGTTGCAGCGGCACTCGCCGCCGTCGGGGACACACTGACCTACCATGACGCCGTCGCCCCGGGGGTACTTCTCGCAGGAGTAACCCCTCGGGCATTGCTCCGTGGCGACGCACGACGCTCCGCAGAAGCTCCCCTCGTCCCCGTGGTCGAGGCACAGCGCGATGCCGGGCTCGCCCAGGGTCTGGCAGGCTACGTGCTCCGTGCAGGGCTGGCAGAGCCGGGCAAAGCGGGGCAGGCACAGGAAGCGCATGTCCGGCGCGGTCTGCACTCCGACGCAGGCGAAGCCCACCGGGCAGTCCGACACGCAGGCGTCGAGGCAGATCCTCGGCCCCTCCACGGCCAGGCAGATGCCCGAGGCGCAGTCGTCGTCCTCGTTGCACGGGCAGGGCGTGGGGAGCACGTCACCGGTGCAGTCGACAGGGCCCTCGTGCACGTCCTCCGAGCCGTCGCCACGCTGGCCGTCCGAAGGTTGGGGGAGCTCGAACCACGAGAGGTCCCAGCCGCCGGGGAGGTCACCCGCCGGCGGCTCGCCCAGGTCGGGACGGGGCCCGGGGTCGTTCTCGCCGCCAGGGCCGCTGCCCGAGCCCGTGTCCGCGCCAACAGCGGACACGTCGAGGCCCGCGCCGGAGACGCCGTTGACGTCTTCCCTGCAGCCGAAGATCAAGGTTGCCGCGAGGGCAGAGAGGAGCACGGTGCGGAGCACCGCCCGCATAGGTCGATCCTTGTTTCCGCTCACTTTTCGCTGCCAGTTTGAGTCTCGCCAGGGGGTAGTACGTCCTCCGCTCCAATCGTATCGGCCCTTTTTTCCAGCACTTGAGGCGGCAGAGCTTTGCTGGGGCGGGGACCTTCATCCCGGGACAGCATCTCTGATAGCGTACCCTGATGGAAGCCTTCCGACTTCAAACGGAGCTGGAGCCCGCCGGGGATCAGCCTCGGGCCATAGACGAGATCGTCGGCCGGATCGGCGAGGGAGAGGGCGATCAGGTCCTGCTGGGCGTGACCGGGAGCGGCAAGACCTTCACCATGGCGCAGGTCATCGACCGCGTGCAGAGGCCCGCGCTCGTGATGGCGCCGAACAAGACGCTCGCGGCCCAGCTCTACCAGGAGCTGCGCGAGCTCTTCCCGGGCAACGCCGTCCACTACTTCATCTCCTACTACGACTACTACCAGCCGGAGGCCTACGTCCCGCAGACCGACACCTTCATCGAGAAGGACGCCAAGATCAACGACACCATCGACCGCCTGCGCCACGCGGCCACCCGCGCGCTGCTGACGAGGCGCGACTCGATAATCGTCGCGAGCGTCTCGTGCATCTACGGGATTGGGAGCGCCGAGGCCTACTACGGCCTGCTCGTGCAAGCGCAGGTCGGTGAGAGCCTCGACCGCGACGAGGTCATCCGCAAGCTCGTCGACGTCCAGTACACGCGCAACGACTTCGACCTGCACCGCGGGAGCTTCCGCGTGCGCGGCGACGTGCTCGAGGTAGTACCGGTGGACGAGGACGAGGAGGCGCTGCGCATCGAGTGGTTCGGGGACGAGGTCGACCGCATCGCCGCCTTCGACGGACTCACGGGAGAGGTCAGGCGCGAGCTCGACCGCGTGCACATCTTCCCGGCGAGCCACTACGTGACCTTCGACGAGCACCGTGACCGCGCCGTCGTCACCATCCGTGAGGAGCTCTCGGAGCGGCTCACCGAGCTGCGAGGCGACGGGCGCCTCCTCGAGGCGCAGCGCCTCGAGCAGAGGACGATGTTCGACCTCGAGATGTTGGAGCAGACGGGCCACTGCAAAGGCATCGAGAACTACAGCCGCCACCTCACGGGGCGTGCGCCCGGCGAGCCTCCGCCGACCCTGCTCGACTACTTCCCCAAGGACTTCCTGCTCTTCATCGACGAGAGCCACGTCACCGTGCCCCAGATTGGCGGCATGTGGCGAGGCGACCGCTCGCGCAAGTCGACCCTGGTCGAGCACGGCTTCCGCCTCCCCTCGGCTCTCGACAACCGCCCGCTGACCTTCGACGAGTTCCGCGAGAGGCTGTGTCAGGTCATCCATGTGAGCGCTACGCCGGGAGACTACGAGCTCGAGCGAGCCGGGGGCGTCGTCACCGAGCAGATCATCCGGCCTACGGGCCTCCTCGATCCCGACACCGAGGTCCGCCCCGTCGCCAGCCAGGTCGACGACCTCTTAGAAGAGATCCGGCTCCGCGTGGAGCGCAACGAGAGGGTGCTCGTCACCACCCTGACCAAACGCCTCGCCGAGCACCTGAGCGAGTACTTCTTGGATCTCGGCGTGCGCACCCGCTACATGCACAGCGACATCGACACCCTCGAGCGCACCGAGATAATCAGGGGCCTTCGCGCGGGAGACTTCGACGTCCTGGTGGGGATCAACCTGCTCCGCGAGGGCCTCGACCTCCCGGAGGTCTCCCTCGTCGCCATCCTCGACGCCGACAAGGAAGGCTTCCTGAGGAGCGAGCGCTCCCTGATCCAGACCATCGGCCGTGCCGCCCGCAACGTCGGCGGCAAGGTCATCATGTACGCCGACTCGGTCACCGACTCCATGCACCGCGCCCTCTCGGAGACCGAGCGCCGCCGCGAGATCCAGCGGGCCTACAACGAGGAGCACGGGATCACCCCGGAGACCGTGCGCAAAGCCATCCGCACCATGGGGCTCGAGGACATGGGGCGTGCCGCCGAGCCGCCGCCCGAGGACGTGGACCTGTCGGACATTGCCCTGGTCGCCGCCCGCTGCGACGAGCTCCGGCGCGACATGTGGCAGGCCGCCCAGGACCTCGACTTCGAGAAGGCCGCCGAGCTTCGCGACCGCATCCGCAAGCTCGAGGAGGCGGCGCTGGACTTCTCGGGGGCCGTCCGGCCCCCACGGGGGCCTCGGAAGCCAAGAGACCGCGCGCGTCTCGTGCCGGCGCCCCGTCCGTCTCGAGGCGGACGAAGGCGAGGAGGAGACGATGAGGACGAGTAGCGCCGCCTGGCTCGGGTTGCTCGTCGGGATCCTATGGGTCTTGACACCCACGCCGGCCCGGACCTCGCCCCTGCTCGAGCTCCTGGGCGCGCCCTCGAGCGCGGCCTCCCTCGACGCCCGCCTGACCGGGGTCGGCCCCGAGGCGTGCTACTTCAACCCCACCCTGCTGCTGTACGCCCGCGAGGGGCTCGACGTGGGCTTCTTCGTCCTCGGGACCTCCGCCTCGATCGACCTCGAGCCCAGGCCGGCCGACGCCGACGTCCCATCGGCCGTCTACCAGAGCCGCGTGCAGAACCAGGACGGTACGACCTCCGTCCTCGACGTCCGCCCTCTCCCGACCGCCGATCTCGAGCCTCGCCAGGGCGACGCGGACGGCGGAGAGCCGGGGATCCGCTCCTACGTCGTCCTGGGAGCGCTGGGACACCTGGTGGAGGGGCGGGTGTCCATGGGCTTCTACGCGGTGGTCCCGACCCACGCCTTCCAGGCGCAGCGCGCCTTCTTCTCGGACGAGAGGGAGCAGTACGGGACCAACAGCCTGCACTTCGAGCTCTTGGGAGATCGCGCCGAGAACGCGGTCGTGAGCGCCGGCTTCGGCATGAAGATCACCGACTCGCTGAATGTCGGGGGCGGCGCCGCTTTCACCTTCCACAGCAACGCGCGCACGCCCGCCTTCGTGCCCGACTCCTCGGACCAGCGCACGATCCTGCTCAACAGCGACGTCTCGGTGGACGCGATCTTCGCGCCGCACATGGCCATCACCTGGCGTCCCATCGAGAGGCTCGAGCTCGTCGCCACGCTCCACGCCCCGACGAGCGCCGAGATCACGGGGAGGAACGAGCTCAAGCTCTGGAACTACAGGTACGAAAACGGCGAGAGGTCGCTCCTGCAGACCTACGAGTTCGTGCACACCTACATGCCGGCGAGGGCGTCGCTGGGCCTGCTGTGGCTGAGCGAGGGCGTCCGCGACGAGGGCTGGAGCGCAGGCCTGCTGGGCAGCTGGACGGACTGGTCGACCTACCGCGACCGACACGGTGAGACGCCGGCCGACCCATTCCACGACACCTTCGACGTGCTCATCTCGTTGAGGAAGGCGTACACGACCGGAGGGCTCCACCTCTCGGCACGCTACACGCCGAGCCCGATCCCGGGCCAGCCGGGGCGCACGAGCTACGTCGACAACGACCGCCTCGCCCTCGCCCTCGGCGCAGACGGGGGGGTCGAGATCTTCGGCCTGCCCGTGCGTTGGGCCCTCCAGCTCCAGGCTCAGCGGTTGCTGCCCCGCAGCGAGAAGAAGAGCGCGGACGCGTCCGATCCGGTGAGGGACGAGGTCCCCGACAGCGCAGTCGATCTGCTCAGCGGCGAGCCCATCGAGGGGGCCTCCGGCTTGCAGACGAACAACCCGGGCTACCCCGGGTACAAGAGCGGCGGCTGGCTCTTCGGCGCCGGGGTTGCTATGCGACTGCCTTTCTAGAGCTGTTAGCCGTTAGCTGTTAGCCGTTAGCTGTTAGCGGGGGCGGGCGTTCTGAAGCAGAACGCCCCTACCGCGGGAGTTTCGTCCCGAAACTCCTTGTTAGCCGTTGGCTGTTGGCTCCTGGCGGATGCAGATGAGGGTAGAAGCTATGGATTGCAGGCTGAGAGTGATTGTGTGCGTGTTGGTCGCAGCGCTGCTGGCATGTTCTTCGAACGGCGACTCGGGGAGCCCGCCCGAGAGCGGCGATCCGGGGGCGAGCCAGGACACGGCAGCGAGCCCCACGGACGCAGGCCCCGACGCAGGCTCGGCAGGGCCCGGAGGGTGCGCCACGCCGCTCCTCCCCGCGGAGCCGGTCGAGCTGGCTGACCTCAGCGGCAGGTGGGCCCAGGTCCAGATCGCCGCGAGCCTGGCGAGCATCCCGGGCATCGGGGTGTCGGAGGACCGCACCCTCACGCTGCTGCTTTCGGATCATGTCCAAGACGGCGAGGAGGTCACCGTCACGAACAAGATCTGCGGCTTCCGAATGGAGTCGCAGGTGTCCCTGGTCACGACGCTGTTCCCCGACAAGTTCGTGGACTCGCTCGAGGACGTCACCCGCGCGGTGACCTACCGCAAGGACGAGAGCGGTCACTATCGCTACGAGGCCGGGCGTGTCTGGGAGGCCCGGGGCATCAAGCTCGGCTCCCTCGAGAGCGACGAGCTACCGGAGAGCGCGGACGATGAGCGCGTCTGGGACCAGGACGTAGACGGAAAGCCCGGCATGACCATCCTCGTCTCCGGTGGGATCAACGGTGAGCTCCAGCTCATCCAGAGGAACTGGACCGAGCTGAGCGGCTGGCCGACGGCGGCGGACCGCATCGAAGGCCGGCAGCCCTTCCACACCGACCAGGTCTTCATCGGCTCCGACCCCCAGGCCCTCAAGGCCCTCGCGCCGGAGGCGAGCGCCGACCCGGACCCCTGCAAGAGCAGCTTCCACATGGTCCGCGTCGCGGACGACGCAGACTGCGAGTGGCTCCTCGAGCACGAGAAGGAGCTCTTGCCAGGGATGTGAGGATTCCCCGGCCTGTCCTCAGCCGTCTCCCCGGAAGATGCAGCGCGTGGTCTCGGTCTCGGCTATCTCGACGGCGCTGAGGTTCGGCAGCACCGGGGCGATGCGCGCCCAGAGCCAGGCGCAGAGGTGCTCAGCGGTGGGGTTCTCGAGGCCCGTGACCTCGTTGAGATCGCGGTGGTCGAGCTCCTTGACGATGGGCTTCACGGCCGCCGCGATGTCGTTGTAGTCGACGAGCCACCCGGTCTCGGGGTCGACCTCGCCTCCGACGCTGACGGTCAGGCGGTAGGAGTGCCCGTGTGCGCGCCGGCAGCGGTGGGTGCCGGGCACCTTCGGGAGGAAGTGTGCCGCCTCGAAGCGGAATGACTTGGAGAGCTCGACGTGCATGTGAATCCTGGGGGACGCGCGAGTAGCACGAGACCGCGCGCCCGGCAAGGGGCAGCGACAACATGCCGGCAGCGGGCGGTAGTCCCGGGAGCGGAGAGGGGACTGCCGCCTTCCACAAGCGTCTTCTCTCCGGTATAGAAAAGACATGATTGATTGTCGGGGCAGGCGCTTCGCAAGCGAAACGCCACTACCGCGAGCGTTTCGTCGGCGAAGCGTCGCTATCGCTGGCGATTCGCCGGCGACACGCCCCGTTTGTATTGCCAGGAGTCTGTCCCTATGCGCGTTGCTCTGTTTTTCGACGGCAAGAATTTCTACGAGAACCTAGAGCGCGCCCGTAGCGGGCGCCACCATTTGAATTACAGGGCCCTCGCCCAGTGGCTTGTCGACCGCGTCGGGGGCGGGCGGATGACGGGAGCCCACTACTACACCGGGGTGCCCGACCAGCTCGTCCCGAGCCTGCCGGAGTACCCGCAGCTCCGCGGGCTCATCCGTTTCCTCGACAACCTCGAGTACGTCGAGGGCTTCTTCGTCTACCGCTTCCCGCGGATCAAGCGCATCAGCCGCTGCCCGGTCTGCTCGGAGTACACGAGCTACACCGAGGAGAAGGAGGTGGACACCACGATGGTCGCGGACATGATCCGCCTGGCCGCACGGGACGCCTTCGACACGCTGGTCCTCGCGTCGGGGGACGCGGACCACGCGCCGGCCGTCGAGGCCGTGCGAGAGATGGGCAAGGTCGTCTACCTGGCCTCCTGGGGCGACGAGGCTCTGAGCCCGCGATTGAGGCGCGCGGCCTTCGGCCACATCGACCTCCTGCGGGAGTGCCCGGCGGAGATCCTGGGCGACGAGATCGTCGCTCGCGACGCCGAGGGAGACGAGGACGCGCAGGCTGCGCAGGCGCCGTCGGTGCCCGAGGTCTCCGCCGACATGGCCGAGCGTGTCCTCGTGGAGGTGGCGCGCGCGCAGCGTTACTTCGAGGAGCACGGCGGCTACCTCGGGCGCGGCTACTTCATCCACCGCTGGCGCGGGCGCGACATCCCCAGCGACGTGGAGCTCAGGGAGGCGGTCTTGGACCGCTTGATAGAGCTCGAGAAGCTCGAAGAGGTGCAGATCCTCGGCGAGACCTCGCTCCGGGCCGTGACAGACCAGAAGGGAGAGGAGGTCGAAGACGTGGAGGAGAAGCCGGCGGCGACTCCCCTGGCTGCCGCCCCCGCGACGGCGCCGCGCGTGAACCCTCCCCTGAAGGTCGCCCGCTCCATTCACGACATGGAGACCCTCACCGACCAGCCGGCCGTGGTCGAGGACAAGAAGCACTCCCTCTGGCTGCGGCAGACTCTCGAGCAGCACGTGCAGCCGGACGACGAGCTGCACACCGCCTGGAAGTCCCTGAAGCGCGCCGAGGAGCACTTCCGCCACCGCGGCTTCGTGGGGCGCGGCTACTTCCTGACCAAGTGGCGCGACGTGGAGCTGAGCTCGGACGTCGGCCGGCGGGAGAGGGTGCTGACGAGGTTGATAGAGCTCGGCCTCGTGGAGCAGTACACGGTGGAGGGGACTACGGCGTTGAGGACGATCGCGGGGTAGTGGCCATTGGCTCCTACCCCTTGCCTGCGGGCAAGGGCAGGGGCAAGGGCGCAGCGCGCTGGGTGCGCGCTGCTAGACGTAGCCGCCCTTTCTGAAGTCGGGGCCCTGCAGCAGGCGTACGTGGCACATCTCCGCGAGGCGGCTCGCCACACGCCCGCCGACGCGCTCCTCCAGGGAATCGGCCATGCGCGCGCGCTGTGCCTGCACCCGCTCCCGCTGAGTGCGGCCCGCGACGAAGCTGCGGCCGCCGGCACCGGGGCGCGCGGGGCGGACCTGCTGCTCGGCCGGCATGCCGGGGTCGAGGGGGTCGCGAAGGTGGTAGTTCGTGGCGACGAAGAGCCGGCGCCTTGCGTTGTAGCGACGTCCTATGAGGGCGTCGATGATGGTCATCTCCCAGTCCGTGCCCCTGCCCTTGCCGAGCTCGTCGATCGCGAGCACGGGCACTCGGACGAGGGGCCCGATGATCTCGTCCTCCGAGCGTCCCCGGCTGTAGCCGAGCTTGATGCGGTCGAGGAGCTCGGTGAACTCGACGTAGCGCACCGGGATCTGCTCGTGCATGGCGACGTATCGGACCAGGGCCGAGAGCAGGTGGGTCTTGCCCACTCCGGGGTCGCCCACGAGGAGGACGCCGCGCGGGTCCTTGCGGAAGGACTGCAGGTACTCGATCAAGAACCGACGGACCTCGTCCTGGTTCCCGCCGAGGTGACGGAAGCGGCCGAGGGCGCAGCTGTGCGCGCGCCCCGGGAGGCCGGCCTCTTCGAAGAGCCGAGCCCGTCTCCTCGCGGCCGCGCAGCGTTGGCAGGTGGCGACGAGGCGGTAGCCGCGCTCGTCGGTGCGCAGCAGCTCACCGCTTCCCCCGCAGGTCGGGCATGGGTCGAGGCACTTGGGGCACAGGCGGGAGCCCGCGACGCCGCGCGCCTCGAAGGTCTCGACGCCGGTGCCGGCGCAGCGATCGCAGAGCTCGGCGGCTGGGGCGGCGGCGAAGCTCAAGGCGGCCCTCCGACCACGCCTGCGCGCCGGAGCTCGGCTCGAACCGCGGGCATGAGATCGCCGAGGCCGGAGACCTCCTTGCCGCCGGCGAGGCGCCGGCGCGCGCCGGTCTCGATACCGCGGAGGACCACGTCTATGGGCGCGCCCGCGTCGAAGAGCTTCATCAGACGCTCCACGTCGCGCGGGGAGGAGATGAGCCCCGGGCGCCCGAGCTCCACGAGCAGTGCCTCGACCTCGTCTAGGAACGGCGCGAAGTCATCATGCTCGGTGGCCGCTAGGTCCTGGTCGGGCATCCTGCCTAGATGTCCAGGTTGCGCACGGACAGAGCGTGCTCCTCGATGAACTGCCGCCTTGGCTCGACCTGGTCGCCCATGAGCACGGTGAAGGTGCCGTCGGCCGACTCCGGGTCCGGGTTCTCGACCCTCAGGAGCACCCTGTTCTCCGGGTCCATGGTCGTCTCCCAGAGCTGCTCGGGGTTCATCTCACCGAGACCCTTGTAGCGCTGGACGACGAGGCCCTTTCGCCCGCGGGCCCGCACGGCCTCGAGCAGGTCCGCCGGATCGGCGCTGCTGCAGATGAGCTCCTCCTCCTCTCCCTCTCCTGCGAGCAGGCGGTAGGGCGGCGGGCCGGCCGCGAGGAGGTCGGCGTGCAGGCGCGAGAGGCGGCGCACCTCGGGCGTGGCCATGGTCTCGCCGTCGAGGACCGTCAGGCGAGGGCGGCCGCCCTGGTGGGAGCGGATGACGACGCGGCCGCAGTCGTGCTCGTCGTCGTGCTCGACCTCCACGGTCATGGGCTGGACGTCGGGGCGGTGGTTCTCGAGGATCTCCGAGAGGCGCTCGGCCGTCGCCTGTGCGGCCGTGTCGCTCCTGACGAGGGCCCAGCGGTCGGCATCCGGCAGCGTGCGGATCGTCTCGTCGAGGACCCTGGCGTCGCAGTGGTGGTCGGCCCGATCGAGGAGGTTTCCGTAACGCCGCACCTTGCCGAGCCAGCGCCTCAGCTCCTCGTCGCTGCGCAGAGCCGAGTCCGGGTCCGAGGCGACCAGCCGCACGCCCGCCGTACCCTCGCCGAGCAGGAAGCTCTCGAGCGCCTCCTCGTCCTTGAGGTACTGCTCCTTGCGGCTCTTCTTGACCTTGTAGAGGGGCGGCTGGGCGATGTAGAGCCACCCGCGCTCCACGATCTCCTGCATGTGGCGGAAGAAGAAGGTCAGGATGAGCGTGCGGATGTGCAGGCCGTCCACGTCCGCGTCAGTCATGATGACGATGCGGTGGTAGCGGCACTTGTCGGCCTCGAAGGAGTCGTCGCCGATGCCGGTCCCGAGGGCAGTGATCAGGGTGACGATCTCCTGGGAGGAGAGCATCTTGTCGAAGCGCGCCTTCTCGACGTTCAGGATCTTGCCGCGCAGCGGCAGGATGGCCTGGAACGCGCGGTCGCGCCCTTGCTTGGCGCTGCCCCCCGCGCTGTCGCCCTCGACGATGTAGAGCTCGCACTGCTCCGGGTCGGTGATCTGGCAGTCGGCGAGCTTGCCGGGCAGCGAGGCCGAGTCCAGCGCGCCTTTGCGCCTGACGAGCTCGCGAGCCTTGCGGGCGGCCGCTCTGGCGCGGGCGGCCTCCACCGCCTTGCCGATGATCTGCTTGGTGTCGGCCGGGTTCTCCTCGAGGTGCTGCAGCAGCCGGTCGCCGACCACGCCTGCCACGATGGGCGCCACCTCGCTGCTGACCAGCTTGTCCTTGGTCTGGCTGCTGAACTTCGGGTCCGGGACCTTGACGCTGATGACGGCCACGAGGCCTTCCCGGATGTCGTCTCCCGAGAGCTGGACCTTCTCCTTCTTCGCCTGGCCCTGCTCGGCGACTATCTGGTTGACCACGCGGGTCATCGCCGTGCGGAAGCCCGAGACGTGGGTGCCGCCGTCGCGGTTGCGGATGTTGTTGGTGAAGGCGAAGAGGGTCTCCTGGTAGGCGTCGGTCCACTGCAGGGCCGCCTCGACCACGACGCCCTCTCGCTCGCCTTTGACCGTGATGACCTCGGGGTGGAGCGCCTTCCTCGCCCGCGACAGGTGCTTGACGAAGGAGCTGATGCCTCCCTCGTAGGAGAACTCCGCCCGCCAGCCGTCGCGCTCGTCTGCGAGCTCGATGGCGAGGCCCTTGTTCAAGAAGGCGAGCTCGCGTAGGCGCTGCCTGAGCACGTCGCGGTTGAACTCGATGTTGGTGAAGACCTCCGGGTCCGGCCGGAAGGTGATCTTCGTGCCGGTCCTGTTGCTCCTGCCGACCCTCTTGATGTCTCCCTGGGCGAGGCCCTGCCCGAATTCCTGCACGTAGACGCCGCCGTCCCTCCGGATCTCGAGCTGCAGCCACTCGGCGAGGGCGTTTACCACCGAGACGCCGACCCCGTGGAGGCCGCCGCTGACCTTGTAGGTGCTGTGGTCGAACTTGCCGCCCGCGTGCAGCTCGGTCATCACGACCGTCGCCGCCGAGCGCCCGTCCTCCATCTCCCCGACCGGGATGCCGCGGCCGTTGTCCTCGACCGTGACCTCTCCGTCCCCGTGCAGGGTGACGACGACCCTGTCGCAGAAGCCGGCCATGGCCTCGTCGATGGAGTTGTCGACCACCTCGAAGACCATGTGGTGCAGCCCCGAGCCGTCGTCCGTGTCCCCGATGTACATGCCGGGGCGCTTGCGGACGGCCTCGAGGCCCTTGAGCACCTTGATGTTGTCGGCGGAGTACTCCTCGTCTCCGATGTCCTCTTGGGGTTCCGGCCCGGGCCTGGCAGCTGTCCCTGCACCGGCTCTACGGCGTCGTCGGCGGGAGCCTCGGCGGCGTCATCGGGCGGTGTCGAGTTGGAGGGGGTTTCGCTCATGTGCACAAGGCCTTTTCGCAGCCCGAAAGACCTATCACAACCACCCCTCCAGGCAAGCCGGAAGGTGGCCTTTCTGGCTGGGAAAAGTTGTGGAAAATACTGCGGAAAACTCCGCCTTAGCCGACCAGCTCCTGCAGCTCCGCGAGGGCCTCGGACGCGGGCCCCTCGACGTGCACGTGAAGGACCGGCCGGCCGCGGCCGCGTAGGGCCCCCGCGTCGGCGAGGGCCTGGGCGTGGGCGAGGTCGGCGAGCTCCACCCCTTCCTGCCCGGGCAGCGGGATCTTCGGACCCCGCGCCGCGGTCAGGAGCACGTGCGCGCCGCGGTCCGAGCCGCCCTTGTGGAGCTGCCCGGTGGCGTGCAGGTAGCGGGGTCCGAAGGCGCCGGCGGCAGGGCGCCCGTAGCGCCTCTCGGCGGCGCCGCAGAGGTCGCCGGCGGCTTGCTCATTCGAGGGGCTCGGCGGCACGTAGAGCAGGAACGAGAGCACGCGGCCCTCGTTTGCGGCACGCTCGAGGAAACCCGGCACCGCGCTGCCCGGGCTGCCGCAGTCACCGCACCCCCGGGTGGAGACCGTGCCTTCGCTGCAGTCCGCGGGTGGCCAGGGCAGCTCGCCTTCGTCTGCCAGGCTGGCGAGCGCGTCCTTGGTCAGGCGCTTGGCGAGGCCGACGTCGGGCTCGTCGAAGGGGTTGATGCCGAGCAGGGCCGAGGCGGCGGCGGTGGCGACCTCCCAGCGCAGCACCTCGGCTCCTACGCCGCGTGTCTCCCACGAGATCGAGGCGTCGCCCTCAGGCAGGCCGCCTTCGGACCCGCGGGCCGCGGCCCAGAGGCGATCCGACGCGGCGAGCACTCCCTTGTCGAGGTCGGCGGGCACGGGCCAGACCCCTACGCCGTGCTTGCCGGTGCTCTCGGCGACGAGCTGCTCGATCCACGCGACGAGGGGGTCGAGCTCTGCCCCGAGCACGGGCGTCAGGAGATCACGCCCGGCGGCGGCGGCCGCGCCGATGACCGCGCCGAGAGCGGCCCCGGGGCTGTCCTGAACCGCCGCCTCGGGCCCGCACAGCGCCAGCATCTCCCGCGCGCCGGCTACCAGCTCCTCGGCGCTCCGCCCCGCGAGCATCGCCGGCAGCAGGCCGAAGGGGGTCAGGGCGCTGAAACGCCCGCCGACGTCCGGCTGGCCGTGGATCACGGCCCGGTAGCCGCGCTCTTCGGCGCGGCGCTCGAGGGCGCTGCCCGGGTCGGTGATGACCAGGGTCCGCTCCGCGGCCCCGGCTGCCTCGGCCAGGGAAAGGAGGCTCGTGACCTCGACGGTGCCGCCGGACTTGCTCGCGGCGATGACGAGGGTCTTGGGGTCCGCGAAGGAGGAGAGGTGCGGCTCGACGGCCTCGGGGAGCACCGAGTCCAGGACCTCGAGCTCCAGGGCGGGGCCCGCCCGCCTCGGGCCGGTGCGGGTCATGACCAGCGGGAACAGGCTGGAGCCGCCCATGCCGAGCAGGACCGCTCTCTCGAAGCCGTCCGCGAGGGCGGAGTCGCAGATCTCGCTCATGCGCGGCAGGTCTCTCTCCGCGCGCTCCGGCGCCTCGAGCCAGCCGCAGCGGCTCCTCACCGAGGCCACGTCCTCGGGGCGAGCCGAGAAGACCGAGGCGTCGTGCCCGTGCAGGCGGCGCAGGAAGCCGACCTCGTCAAGGCGAGAGGCGGCCTCCTCGGCGGCCTCCGCCAGCTCCCCCAGCTTCAGGTCCAGGTCCGCTAGCTTCATCATTCTCCTTCCATCGGAATTCCCCGGTCGACGAGCATCTCGGGGATGTCCTCTCTCACGGGGTAGGCCACCTTGCCGTCTGTACGCACGAGCAGGCCGTGTACTGCCTCGTTCAGGACGGCGCCCGAAACGTCCTTCACCTCGCCTTTGCGTATGCCCTGGTTGAGGGCCGCGACGACCTCGTCGTCAGCCAGCGAGACCTTCTGTCGCGTCGCCGGGCAGACGAGGACCTCGAGCAGGAAGTCGTCGAGCTTCGTGGGTGCCATGGCAGCCTCCCGTGTGTGCCGGGCTGCCTACCTGAGGCCCGAGGAAGAGACAACCTTGCGTCCGAGGGCGAAGCGCTGCTAGGTTCGCGCCCTCTTGATCGTGGGGGCGTGTGCGCGCCTGCGTGTAGGGTGTGAATGTCCGCAGAAGACGGCCCAAGAAACGACTCCTGGCTGGTAGGCTCGGTCCTGGCCGGGAAATACCGGCTCCAGAAGCGCATCGGCGCCGGGGCGATGGGGGCGATCTACAAGGCCGAGCACATCCCCCTCGAGCGCAGCGTCTGCGTCAAGGTGATGCACCCGCACGTGGCGACGGACGCTCAGCTGGTCAAGCGCTTCCACCGTGAAGCCCGGGCGGCGAGCAGCCTCCAGCACCAGAACATCGTCGGGGTGATGGACTTCGGGCAGGCCGACGTGACGAGCGGCAAGGAGGCCGGCGAGCGGGTGCTCTACCTCGTCATGGAGTTCATCGACGGCAAGGACCTCGCCGACATCCTCTTCGCCGAGGGCCCGCTGGACCCGGAGCGCCTGACGAAGCTCATGCGAGAGGTCTGCTTCGCCCTCGACGAGGCCCACGCCCAGGGGGTGGTGCACCGGGACCTGAAGCCCGAGAACATCATGGTCTACAAGACCCGCCTTGGGGAGGAGCGGGCGAAGGTCTTGGACTTCGGGATAGCGAAGATCCTCGACGACGGGCAGGCCGAGATCACCCGCCTGACCATGGCCGGGACGGTCTGCGGCACCCCCGAGTACATGAGCCCCGAGCAGGCCCGCGGCAAGGACCTCGACGGGCGCTCGGACCTCTACGCCCTCGGCGTGATCATGTACCAGCTGCTGACCGGGCAGCTCCCTTTCGACGGCAACACGCCGATAGAGATCGTCACCAAGCACTTGACCAACCCGCCGGTGGCGCCGAGCAGGCTGCGCTCGGACGTACCGCCCGCCCTCGAGACCCTGATCCTCCGCCTGCTGGAGAAGAAGCAGGAGGGCCGACCCGACACGGCGATGGACGCCGCGCACGAGCTCGAGCGCATCGTGCGCGCGCTCGGCGACGTCGAGGACCTGCGCCCCCCGACCGACCCACAGCGGACCGCGCTCCAGGTGATCCCCCCGGAGGTCGCCGAGATCCGGGCTCAGCGCTTGACCGACGTCGCGCCGAGCGAGGCGCCGACCCCCCTCGAGCCCATGGCGGCGCGGGCCCGCCGACTCGAGCAGGCTCGAGGAGGCAACGCCCCTGGTCCGAGCCAGGGCCGCGCGCCTGCGCCGCACCCGTCCTTGACCCGGACGGAGCCCGACGACATGGCGGCCTACGCCTCCACTCCGTCCTTCCAGCGCGTCCGGCTCCGGCCGGCCATCCCCGTCGTGATCCTGTCGCTCCTGCTGGCCATCGCGGTCGGGGTGCTCGTCGCGTGGCTCGTCGTAGGTGATCGCATCAGCGGTTCCGGCGCCCAGCCGGCTCCCTCGACTCGCGGAGCCATCACCGCCCCGCCGGGTGCAGGGGCCGCGGAGCTCCGGGCCGCGCCGGGGGCCCCCGCGGTGGAGGAGGCGGTCGAGCCCGCGGCCGCCGTCGCCCCGGCGCCGGACGCCACGGGCAGCCCGGACGGGGGCGAGTAGAGCGCTCCGCCCGCCGAGACCGCGTGGGGCGCGTTGGCAAAAAGGGGGTCCCGCCGCTGGAGCGGTTAGCCGTTAGCT
>CAZQPP010000141.1:0-16362 GCA_964594295.1 uncultured Myxococcales bacterium
CGAGCCGGCCACCTGCGACGACCTGAACCCCTGCACGACCGACGCCTGCCAGGCGGGGGTGGGCTGCGTGCACATGGCCGTCCCCGAGCGGATGGCCTGCGACGACGGAGACGCCTGCACCGACGGCGACCGCTGCGAGGAGGGCACCTGCGTCCCGGGCAAGAGGCCTGCCTGCGACGACGGCGATCCCTGCACGACCGACCACTGCCCACCAGACCTGGGGCGGTGCGTGCACGAGACGAAGACCTGCGACGACCTGAACCCCTGCACCCGCGACACCTGCGACCCGGTCGGCGGCTGCCTCGCGGAAGCCCTCGCCGACGGGGCTCCCTGCGACGACGGCAACCCCTGCACCGAGGGCGACTCCTGCGCCGCCGGAGCCTGCGAGCCCGGCATCAACCGCTCCTGCGACGACGGCAACCCCTGCACCCACGACCGCTGCGACGCGGCGACACCCGGCACAGGTGCCGCTGGCTGCGCCCACGCGGACCACGGCCTGCCCTGCGAGGACGGTGACGCCTGCACCCTCGGCGACACCTGCGCGGAGGGCCGGTGCAACCCCGGCGAGCCGCTGCCCTGCGACGACGGCGAGCCCTGCACCAACGACGTCTGCGCTCCCGGCGGGCGCTGCGTGCACTCGAGGAGCACCGGGATCTGCGACGACGGCAGCCTCTGCACCGCCGGTGACCGCTGCGTGGAGGGGGTGTGCGCCGGCGGCGAGATCCGCGGCTGCGACGACCGTAACCCCTGCACCGCGGACTCGTGCCGCCCGGACCAGGGCTGCGTGCACGTGCCCGTCGACGCCGCGTGCGACGACGGAGACCCCTGCACCGCCGCGGATGCGTGCGAGAGCGGCGGCTGCGCGGCCGGCGACCCCGTGGACTGCGACGACGGAGACCCGTGCACCGATGACTGGTGCGACGAAGCCACCGGCTGCAGGTACACCGCCCACCCGGACGGGGAGACCTGCAACGACGGCCTGAGCTGCACCACCGGCGAGACGTGTCGCTCGGGCAGCTGCGTCGGGACGCTCATCGCCGCCTGTGACGACGGAGACCCCTGCACCGACGACTCCTGCACCGAGCTGCAGGGCTGCACGCACACGCCGCGCGAGGACGGCATGCCCTGCGACGACGGAGACCCCTGCACCTTGATCGGCGCCTGCAACGCCGGCGACTGTGCCGTCACCGCCGACGACTGCGACGACGGCGACGCCTGCACCGACGACACCTGCGTGCCCGGTCGCGGCTGCACAAACACCGAGAAGGGCTGCGCCGACGGCGACGCCTGCACCCACGACCGCTGTGACTCGGCGACCGGCACCTGCCTCAACCCGACGCGCTTCGAGGGCCTCGTGGGCCAGTGCCCGGAGGACGGAGATCCCTGCACCGCGGACGTGTGCCGCTTCGTCGGCCCCGGGGTGGCGGCCGTCTGCGAGCGCGTGGCCACGCCGGGCGCTGACTGCGACGACGGCGACCCGTGCACGAGCGACACCGTCTGCGCGGTCGGGAGCTGCGGCGGCGGGCAGGCCCCCGACTGCGAGGACGGCGACCCCCGCGCTGGGCTGCACACACGAGCCGAGCAACGCGCCCTGCGACGCCGGGAACCCCTGCACCATCGGCGACGCCTGCAGCGGCGGCAGCTGCACCTCCGGAGCCGCGAAAGACTGCGGCGGGGCCGACGGCTGCACCACGGCCGTCTGCGACCCCGTAGACGGGAGCTGCAGCGCGGTGTCGAGCTGCGACGACGGCGACCCCTGCACGGTCGACCGCTGCGACGACTCGGGCGGGGCCAGGCAGTGCGTGCACGACCAGGCCGCCGACACCTTCTGCGACGACGGCAACCCCTGCACCGACGACTCCTGCGCCGGCGGGGCCTGCCGCAACCTCCCCACGACCGAGGCCTGCGACGACGGCAACGCGTGCACCGAGGGAGACGTCTGCGCGGGCGGCGCCTGCCTCGGCGGCCGGCTCCGGGACTGCGCCGACGACAACCACTGCACCGCCGACGGCTGCGACCCGATCTCGGGCTGCGTCAACGAGCCCCTCGAGCGGGCCTGCGACGACGGCGACCCCTGCACGACACCGGATCAGTGCGCCGGCGGGCGCTGCGTGCCCGGCGCCATGAGGGTGTGCGACGACAACAACCCCTGCACCGACGACTCCTGCGACTCGAGCCGAGGGTGTGTGCACGCCGCCAACGAGGCGAGCTGCGACGACGGAGACGCGTGCACCGAGGGGGATGCGTGCGAGGAGGGCCGCTGCGCCGGCGCGGCGGCGGACTGCGACGACGGGAGCTCCTGCACCCTCGACGGCTGCCACCCCGTCGCCGGCTGCACCCACTCTCCCCTCGGGGCCTGCGACGACGGCGACGCCTGCACCGGCCCGGACACCTGCAAGGAGGACGGGTCCTGCTCCGGCCCCGAGCGGACCTGCGAGGACGGCAACCCCTGCACGGACAACGCCTGCGATCCGGCGAAGGGCTGCACCGCCACGCCGGTCGCGGACGGCAGCGCCTGCGACGACGGCACTCCCTGCACCACCTCGGACGCGTGCACGGCGGGACGCTGCGTCGGCGGCGGCGTGAACAACTGCTCAGACGGAAACCCCTGCACCACCGACGGCTGCCACAAGTACACCGGGCGCTGCGTCAACCTGCCGCGGAGCTGCGACGACGGAAACCCCTGCACCGAGGACTCCTGTGACGAGCTGAGCGGCTGCGTGCACGCCCCCCTCGCGGACGCCACGGGCTGCGACGACGGAGACTCCTGCACGGTGGGCGACGCCTGCGACGACGGAGCCTGCGTGCCGGGAGGGGCGCCCGACTGCGACGACGGCAACCCCTGCACCCACGACCGCTGCGACGCCGCCGCTGGGTGCGCCCACACCGCACACGACCTCCCCTGCGACGACGGTGATCCCTGCACCACGGGCGAGAGCTGCAGCGGAGGGGCCTGCGCGGGTGGTGTCGCGCGTATCTGCGACGACGGGGAGCCGTGCACCAACGCCACCTGCGAGCCCGGCGGCGGCGGCACCTTCACCGCCGCCGCCGGCCCCTGCGACGACGGCGACCTCTGCACCGTAGACGAGCGCTGCGAGCAGGGACGCTGCGCCGGCACCCGCAACCTCTGCGACGACGCCAACCCCTGCACGCTCGACGGCTGCGAGCCGGGGGTCGGGTGTGTCTGGGAGCAGGCGGACCTGCCCTGCGACGACGGCGATCCCTGCACCGTGGGCGACCGCTGCGACGCGGCGGACCCGAGCGCGGGCCCCGACGGGTGCGTGCCGGGCGATGCACCCGACTGCGGCGACGGCAACTACTGCACCCTCGACCGCTGCGACGCGGACGAGGGCTGCGTGAACGAGCCCATCTTGGAGGGCGCCGAGTGCAACGACGGCAGCATCTGCACCGAGAGTGACCGGTGCACCGGAGGGACGTGCGTGGGAACCCTGCTCGCGGTCTGCGACGACGGCGACCCCTGCACCGACGACGCCTGTACCCAGCGAGAGGGCTGCACCCACACGCCGAAGGCTCCGGGCACGCCTTGCGTGGATGAGGGCGTCTGCACGATCTTCGGAGTGTGCACGGCGGACGGCTGCGCCCCCGCGACCACGAGCTGCGACGACGGCAACCCCTGCACCGAAGACCGCTGCGACACCTGGTCGGGGTGCAGCTACGCGGACAAGGACTGCGGCGACGGCGACGCCTGCACCGACGATCGCTGCGAGCGCGCTACCGGGCTCTGCTCGAACCCGCCGCTCTTCCACAACGTCGCGGGGCGCTGCATGGACGACGGCAACCCGTGCACGGTGGAGGTCTGCGGCTATCGGGGACCGGGCCAGGCCCCCTCCTGCAGCAGCGTCGGCATCCCCGACGAGGCTTGCGACGACGGGGATCCCTGCACGACCGGGGAGCAATGCGACGCGGTGCTCGTCTGCGCCGGCGGCGCGGCCGTGACCTGCGACGACCAGAACCCGTGCACGGACGACGCCTGCGTCGCGGGCGAAGGCTGCGTCTACACGGCGAACGAGGAGGCCTGTGACGACGGCAACCCCTGCACGGTGGGAGACGACTGCGCCGGCGGCCGCTGCCGGAGCGGCACACCGCGCAAGTGCACGTCTCAGGACCCTTGCGTGGTAGCGACCTGCGATCCGGTGACCAATGGCTGCGCGCCCTCCGAGCGCTGCGACGACGGCGACCCGTGCACGACCGACCGTTGCGTCGTGGGCGCCGGCGGCGCCGGCTGCGTCTTCGAGCCGGTAGACGCGGCGTCATGCGACGACGGCAACCCCTGCACCGACGACTCCTGCGTGCCCGGCGCCGGCTGCCGCTCGCTCCCCAACGCCGCCCTCTGCGACGACGGCAACGCCTGCACCACCCGCGACCGCTGCGCCGAGGGAGCGTGCTCGCCCGGCCCGGCGGCCGACTGCGACGACGGCGAGCCCTGCACCCTCGACGGGTGCAACCCGGCCGACGGGTGTGTCCACGCATCCGCCGAAGGGCGCTGCGACGACGGCGACCTGTGCACCGACCCGGATCAGTGCGAGGGCGGGCGCTGCGTGCCGGGTCCGGCCACGATCTGCGACGACGCCAACCCGTGCACCGACGACCGCTGCACGGCCGCGGGCGGCTGCGAGCACAGCAACAACGCCATCGCCTGCGACGACGGCGACGCCTGCACCACCGGCGACCACTGCGCCGACGGGGCCTGCGCCGGCACCGAGCGCTCCTGCGACGACCGGGACGACTGCACCGCCGACGGCTGCCACCCCGAGACCGGATGCACGAGCACCCCGGCCGCCGGCCCCTGCGACGACGGCGACCCGTGCACGGCGCCCGACGTGTGCGAGGCCGGCCTCTGCACCGGCAAGGAGCTCGCCTGCGACGACGGCAACCCCTGCACCGCCGACACCTGCGATCCGGCCACGGGGGCGTGTGAGAACAAGGAGCTGTCGGACGGCGTCGCCTGCGACGACGGCGTGAGCTGTACCGAGGAGGACCGCTGCGACTCGGGGCGCTGCGGCGGCACCGCCGTCGCGGGCTGCTGCCAGGCCGACGCAGACTGTGACGGCGGCCTGCCCTGCCGGGTCTACACCTGCGACGCCGGCTCCTGCGCGGTGGAGGACAGCCCCAACGGCAGGGCCTGCAACGACGGAGACGCCTGCAACGGGGCCGAGAGCTGCCTCGACGGCAGCTGCATCCGGGGCAACCCGCCCGCCTGCGACGACGGCAGCGCCTGCACCGTGGACGGCTGCGCGCCGACGAGGGGCTGCACCCACGCGCCGATCGACGTGGGGGCGGTCTGCGACGACGGAGACCCCTGCACCCACGACCGCTGCGACGCGGACACGGGCTGCGTCCACGACCCCATCGCGGAGGGCAGCGGCTGCGACGACGGCGATCCCTGCACGACCGGTGAGGCCTGCACCGGCGGCTCCTGCGCCGGTGGCCGCACGCGGGCCTGCGACGACGGCAACCCCTGCACGGTGGACCGCTGCGACCCGGCGAGCGGGGGATGTGTCTCCGCCCCCGTGCAGGACGGCACGAGCTGCGACGACGGCAGCCGCTGCACCCTCCTCGGCCTCTGCAGCGACGGGCGCTGTGTCGGCGTGCACAGCGTCGACTGCTCGGACGGAGAGCCCTGCACCGAGGACTCCTGCGACCCACAG
Source organism: uncultured Myxococcales bacterium (assembly GCA_964594295.1). GTDB lineage: Bacteria > Myxococcota_A > UBA9042 > UBA3505 > UBA3505 > CAZQPP01. The sequence goes on from CAZQPP010000141.1 coordinate 5,670, forward strand.
ACGGGCGCCTGCAGCCACGACCCGCGGAGCTGCGACGACGGCAACCCGTGCAGCAACGACTCCTGCGACCCCCAGACAGGCGACTGCGCACACAGCTTCGACGTGCGCTGCGACGACGAGAACCCCTGCACGAGCGACCGCTGCGACGCCACCCTCGGCTGCGTCTTCGAGCCCGGCAACGAGGGCGGCGCGTGCGACGACGGAGAGCCCTGCACCGACCCGGATGCCTGCGCCGGCGGCCGCTGCGCCGGCGGCCCGCCCCCCGACTGCGACGACTCGGACCCCTGCACGAACGACCGCTGCGTGCTCGGCGAGGGCTGCGAGAACATCGTGCTCATCGAGGAGGCCCTGCCTCTCGGGGCGCTCGTCAAGCGCCGCCCGGGCGATCCGGACGGGCCGGCGGGGCTGATCTTCTCCGCCAAGGGCGATCTGCTCGTGAGCAGCTACAACAGCGACGAGGTCCTCGCCTACGACGCCAGCACCGGCGCCTTCGTGGGCACCTTCGTCGAGGCGGGCTCCGGGGGGCTCTCCGGCCCGGTCGGCCTCGCGGTCAGCCCGGCGGATCACCACCTCTACGTCGCCAGCAGCCGCAGCTCGGCTGTGCTCCGCTACGACGGCTTCACCGGCGAGCTCATCGACGAGTTCGTGCTCGCCTACCTCGGCGGCCTCGAGGAGCCGCGGGGCCTCGCCTTCGACGACGACGACAACCTCCTCGTCGCCAGCGCCGGCACCGACGCCGTGCTGCGCTACGACGGCACGACCGGCGCGCTCCTCGCCCCCCTGGTCTCGGGCGTCAGCGGCGTGCTCGCCAGCCCGGATCGCGTCGCCGTCGATCCCTTTGGCTTCGTCTACGTCGGCCACGCCGGCACCCCGGGACACCCCGAGACGATCGTGCGCCTCGACCCGGCCACCGGCCAGGTCACCGGCCCGACCCTTCAGACCGGAGACATGGGCCGCCCCGCGGGCCTGGTCGTGGCCGGACTCGGCGGCCTGCTCGCCGTCGACGCGGAGCACGACGCCGTGCGGCGCATAGACCTCTCCGGGCAGGACCCGCCCGAGGAGCTCGTGGCGGGCCACCCGACCCCGGCGGGCGACGACCACCTCACCGACATCGCCATGGCCCTGGGCGGGAAGCTCTTCGTCACGGCCTTCGACTCGGACGCGGTGCGCACATTCAACGTGGCGACCGGCGCCCCCCTCCCGGACCTGGTCACCCCCACCCATGGAGGCGTCGACGGCCCCGACGAGGTCCTGCTCGGCCCCGACGGCCGTGTCTACGTCACCAGCCTCAACAACGAGCGCGTGCTCCGCTACGAGGTCTCGGGGGCCTTCGTCGACGTCGTCGCCTCCACGCGCAAGGCCTTCGGCGCGGCGCCCGGCGGCGTCGCCTTCGACTCCGGCGGCGAGCTCTTCGTCGCGGCGACCGGCCGCCCGCTGATCGGCCGCTTCGACTCCTCGACCGCCCTGCCCACCAAGACCTTCGAGCTGGCCGACGCGCAGGCCTGGGGCGCCTCCATCGCCTTCGACTCGGAGGGGATACTCTTCGTCGCGAGCCCGGCCACCAACTCCATCCGCCGCTACGACGTCGGCAGCTCCACCGACCTCGGGGCCCTCGTCGAGAGCGGCGCCGGCAACCTCTTCGAGCCCTCGGACCTCGCCTTCGGGCCCGACGGCGACCTCTACGTGGTCAGCCGCCGCTCCCACGCCGTCCTCCGCTTCGACACCCTCTCGGGGAGCTTCGACACCATCTTCGTGCCTTCCCGCTCCGGCGGGCTGCTCTTCCCCGAGTCTCTGAGCTTCGGCCCCGACGGCCAGCTCTACGTCAGCTCGAGCCGCAACGACAGCGTCCTCCGCTACAACGGCGGCACCGGCGCCTTCATCGACGCCTTCATCTCCTCGTCCCTCGGCATGGAGTTCACCCCGGACGGGGCGCTCAGCGTCACGAGCAGCGACACGAACGAGGTCCTGCGCTACGCGGGGCCGCTGCCGGCGGAGTGCGTGCAGTAGGCACGCTCCGGCGAGACCGACTCCAACAGCTCCGGCTACCCTTCGCTCAGGAGAACACGATGCGCGCTAGCGTACTTTGTCTGGCTGCCCTTCTCGTCCTGGTCACGGCGCAGGCCTGCTCCGAGGCCGGTACGAGCGCTGGAGACGAGGGCTCCGGCCAGGCGCAGGAAGACGAGGGCCCAACCGGCGACGCGGGCTTGGAGGACGGAACAGCCTTGCCGGACCTGCCCGCCGACCCGGGCGCCTCCGGGGACCCGGGCTCGCCCCCGGACGAGGACGTGGAGACCGACACCTACACCGTGGGCCCGCCCTGCACCGAGGACGACGAAGAGCAATGCACGATCACCAACGAGCACGGCTCCTGCCCGGGCGAGATCGTGTGCCTGGGCGAGCGAGGTCTGGCTCCCTGCGACGCCAGGACCCCGGCCGCGGAGGTCTGCAACGCGGTCGACGACGACTGCGACGGAGAGACCGACGAGGAGCTAGCGCTCTGCGACTGCGGCGACGGGACCTGCGCCGCCGAGGGCGGTGAGACCGTGGCTCTCTGCCCCTGCGACTGCCGTGAGTGCGGCGACGAGATCTGCTCACCTTGCGGGGAGAGCCCGGCGACCTGCGAGGAGGACTGCTGCCGCACGCCCCTCGGGCCGAGCACCTGCGGTGACGGCTACTGCCTCGGCTACGGGTGTGGAGAGAAACCCGAAGACTGCCCCGAGGACTGCGGCAAGGACTGCGGCAACGGCGAATGCGAGCGCGGCGAGAACCCCTTCGGCTGCCCGGAGGACTGCAAGCGCGGTGTGTGCGGCAACGATGTCTGCGAGCCGACCGATGGAGGCCCGGTGGTATGCCCGGCGGACTGCTCGACCACCTGCGGCGACTGCGCCTGCGACAAGGGTGAGAGCTGGGTGAAGTGCCCAATCGACTGCGGCTTCTGCGGCGACGGGGTCTGCAGCGACTGCCCCAACTTCGACGAGTCCCCCGAGACCTGCGCTCTCGACTGCTGCGTGCCGCTAGGAGAGGAGGACCGGACCTGCGACGGGGTGGACGACGACTGCGACGGCGCCGTCGACGAGGAGTCCTGCGACGACGGCGATCCGTGCACCACGGACATCTGTGAGGGCGGCGAGACCTGCAGCCATACGGTGGCCGAGGGGCTGTGCGGCGTGTCGGCCTCCGTGACGCCCGACGGCGAGAGCACGCTCGTGGACCCGGTCGGCGGGCTCTCCATCGTCGTGCCCGAGGGAGCCGTGAGCGAGGAGGTGGAGATAAGCGCCGAGCCCCTCCCGGAGCAGGGAGGCCAGCCCGTCGAGGGCGAGCAGGAGGGGGTCGTCGTGCTCTCGGCGTGGAGCTTCGAGCCCGACGGCCAGACCTTCGACCCCCCGGTGCAGATCACGCTGCCGGTGCGCGGGGAGCCGCTCCCCGCGGGGAGCCTCGTCCTCATCGCCACCTTGGACGAGGAGAGCGGGCTCTGGCTGCGCGCCGAGATGCTCGACGGGAGCGAGGTCTTCGGGCGGGTAGCGGAGGACGGCCTCTCGGTGAGCTTCGCCGTCGACCACTTCAGCGCCTACGCCTTCGCGCGCGCCGGCGTCGACTGCCAGCCCGCCTGCGGCGAGCGGGAGTGCGGCAGCGACGGCTGCGGGGGAGCCTGCGGCGAGTGCCTCGAGGGACTCTGCTGGCAGGGAGCCTGCTGCGTTCCGCGGCCCGAGGACTGCAACGGAGAGGATGACGACTGCGACGGCGAGATCGACGACGGGGCCGAAGCCGTCGAGAGCTGCGTCGACGAAAACGCATGTACGACCCACGAGTGCAGCGAAGGCGAATGCCGGTACGCGGCCGTCGAGTGCGACGACGAGGAGACCTGCACCGTAGACGTCTGCAACCCGGCGGAGGGCTGCGTCTTCACACCCAAGGTCGACGGCGCGGCCTGCGACACGGGCGGAGGGCCCAGCAGCGGGCTCTGCGTCTCGGGCGCCTGCGAGCTCGACACGGTGGCGCCTGAGCCTCCCCTCCTCTCGGGCGTCGAGCCAAGCTCACCGTCTGCGATCCCGAGCCCCATGGTCTCGGGGCAGGCCGAGCCGCTCTCCACGGTCCGCCTGTACCTCGACGCGGACTGCGCGGGGGATGTCGCGGCCGAGGGCCGGGCAACAGAGGATGGAGCCTTCACCCTGCAGGTGGCGGTGGCGGAGAACGGCGCGACCGCGATCCACGCGACGGCGACCGACCGCGCGGGCAACACGTCGACTTGCAGCGAGGGCTTGACCTACACCCACGACGACGTCCCTCCTTTCGTCGACCTGAGCGGCACGGAGCCGGCTTCTCCCGCGGGCAGCGCCACTCCCGTCGTCTCGGGCACGACCGAGCCGGGGTCGACCGTGAGTCTCTACACGGATTCCCTCTGCAGGGAGATGGCGGCCGCGACCGGGGAAGCAGACGCCGCGACAGGTGAGTTCGCCGTCGAGGTCAGGGTGGGCGAGAACAGCACTACCGTCTTCTACGTCACGGCCATGGACCGGGCCGGCAACGAGTCCGAGTGCCCGGAGCAGGCCCTCGAGTACACGCACAGCTCGCTGCCCTGCCCGGCCGCACCGTGCTCCGACGAGGAGACGGAGCCCTACGTCACGTGCAGCTACGCCCAGGTGGAGTACCAGACGAAGTGCGAAGCCCGGCAGGCCAACGACTGCATGTCCTGGGGCGGCATCCTCGAGGCGGAGACCATCATCGAGTGCCACGAGGACTGCGCGACCTGCCACTGCGAGTGCCTGCACCTGTGGAACCCGGTCTGCGGCAGCGACGGCGTCACGTATGCGAACCTGTGCGTCCTGAAGTGCGCTGACGGGAACCCGACCCTCGCCTACGAGGGCACGTGCGAGCCCGACTGCGTCCCCGAAGGAGGCACCGTCCCCACCGTCCCGGATGCTCCTTCCTGCTGCGACGGCCTCGAGGCCATCTGCAACTTCCCGGCGCCCGACGACGGGACCTGCCCCGACACGCCGTGTACCGGCGAGGCCATCTGCGCGGCCTGCGGCGACGGCACCTGCGGCCCCTTCGAGAACCGCTGCACCTGCCCCGCCGACTGTCACTGCGGCGACGGCGTCTGCGAGGCGGCCAGGGGCGAGAGCCTCGACTCCTGCCCGACCGACTGCGCCGCGGTGTGCGGCAACTGCGCCTGCGAGCCCGAAGAGAGCATGGAGGAGTGCCCCGTCGACTGCGCGGCTTGCGGCGACGACTACTGCGGCTGCAACGAGGGCGGCGGCGCCTGCCCCACCGACTGCGGCGTCTGCGGCGACGGCGTCTGCGCGGTCATCGTGAGCCTGCTAGCCTCCGACAAGGGCCCGCAGGTCTCCGCGCGCGTCCCGGAGGACGCGACCAACTGCCCGCAAGACTGCCCCTGACGCCTCACCTCTTCCTCTCGCCCTTCACCACCGAGCAGCAGAGCACCTCGTGGAACACGCGGACGACCTCGGAGCTGAGAAGGGAGGCGCGCAGCGCCGCTCTCTCGGCCTGCTGACCAGCTTCGCCATCACCGCCGGCTCCATGGTGGGCATCGGCATCTTCCTGTCACCGCCGATGGTGGCTCGGAGCCTGCCGTCGCTGGCGGGGTACTACGGCATGTGGCTCCTCGGGGGCCTGATCGCCCTCTCCGGCGCGGTCGCCTGCGGGGAGCTCGGCGCCATGCTCCCGCGCGCGGGAGGTGACTACGTCTTCCAGCGCGAGGCCTACGGCGGCCGCTGCGCCTTCGCGAGCGGGTGGGTCCTCTTCGGCGCCATCTTCGCCGGCTCCATAGCCACCCTCTCGGTGGCCCTCTTCCAGTTCCAGGTCCCGGCGCTGACCGGCATGGACACCTCGGTCGCGCTCTTCGAGTGGCCCTGGGGCGGCGCGCTCACCCTCGCGCACGCGCTGGCCGTGGCCGCGGTGCTCGTCTTCACCGGCGTCAACCACCTCGGCGCCCACGTCTCCGGGCACACGCAGCTCGCGCTGGCGCTGCTGCCAATCGGGGCCTACGCCCTCCTCGGGCTCGGCGTGCTGCTGCTCGGGCCCGGGGCGGAGGTGCCTCCCGACGCCGCGGCGCCCGCGCCCCTCACGCTCGGCGGCTTCGCGGTGGCCTACATGGCCGTCTACTTCGCCTACTCGGGCTGGAACAACGTCATCTACGTGGCCGGCGAGGTGAAAGACCCGGCGCGGAACATCCCCCGAGCGCTCATCGCGGGCACGGCGGCCATCACCCTGCTCTACCTCCTGATGTGTGCGGCCTTCGTGCACGTCCTGGCTCTGCCCGGCGTGGCGGAGGCGGGTGAGGTGGGGACGGCCTCCGCCGACGCCATCGGCGGCAGGACCGCGCGCTGGGCCGTCACCGCCCTGATCGGCTTCGCCCTCCTCGCCACCGTCAACGCGACCGTGCTCGGCGGCGCCAGGGTGGGCTACGCCATGGGCCTTGACGGCGCCGCGTCCCGCTGGCTGGGCGACATCGACCCGGCGAGCGGCGCGCCGGCACGCGCCCTCTGGGCCCAGGCGGCGTGGGCCGTCCTCCTGATCGTCTCGGGGCGCTTCGAGCAGCTCTACCAGATGGTGAGCCTCGCCATGGTGCTCACCGGCGCGCTGACCGTCGGCGCCCTCTTCGTGCTCCGCCGCACCCGCCCCGACCACTCTCGCCCCTACCGCGCGACGGGCTACCCCTGGCTGCCGGCGATCTACCTGCTCGCGAGCGCGGTGGTGATGGCCATCATGGTCGCCCGCGCTTTCGGTGACGAGCCGGGCACATGGTACCCGTTGCTCGGCGTCGGGATCTTCGCCCTCGCCTTCGCCTTGAGGCGGCCCTGAGAGAAGGGTCCGAAGTCTTTGCGTTTGCCAGGGCCTCCCCGGCGTTGTTCAATAGGCGCCTTGGACGACGAGGACCATGACCGGGCCATCGGAACAACGCTTCTGCCCCATCTGCGGAGTCACCTCGACTGAGCAGATGTGCCCGACCGACCACGTGCCCACCGTGAAGGAGGTGAGGGAGGAGGAGCGCGAGAAGGGTGGGCTGAGCGGTGAGACCTTCGCCGGGCGTTACCGAATCGAGCGCATGATCGGGACCGGCGGCTACGGGAAGGTCTACCTCGCCACCCAGCTCGGCATGGACCGCATGGTCGCCCTCAAGACCCTGCACCACGGCTACGTCTCCGAGCGGCGGCACCTCCGGCGCTTCTACCAGGAGGCGCGGGCCGCGAGCCGCCTGTCGAGCCCCCACGTGGTGCGGATCTACGAGTTCGGGGTGGACGAGATCTCTGACACCCCCTTCATCGCGATGGAGATGCTCTCCGGGCACTCGCTCAAGCAGCTCGTGACCGACGAGGCGCCCCTGTCCCCAGCGCGCGCGGCGACCATCTGCGCACAGGTGGGCCGCGCCCTGCTCGACGCCCAGGGCGCCGGCATCGTGCACCGCGACCTCAAGCCCAGCAACGTCTTCCTGCTCCACTCGCGCGCGGGGGGCGACTTCGCGAAGGTCATGGACTTCGGCCTCGCGAAGCTGCTCCGTGACGACTCGAGCTCCTCGGACGCCATCACCGCCACCGGCATGACCATCGGCACGCCGCGCTACATGGCCCCCGAGCAGATCCTCGGCGAGGAGGTGGACACCCGCACCGATCTCTACGCCCTCGGCTGCATCCTGCACGAGCTGCTGACCGGCGAGCCGCCCTTCCTCGTCGAGGACAAGGTCGCGACCTTGATGAAGCACCTCAACGAGGAGGCCCCTCCCCTCTCGGACCCGCTGCCCTGCGGCGCCCCGCTCCCGAGCGAGCTGGATCAAATCCACCGGGCCATGCTCGCCAAGGAGATGGACGACCGGCCGGCGGACGCGCAGGTGGTCGTGGAGGTCTTGGAGGCCCTCGCGCAGGGGCGGAGCCTGCAGGTCACGGCGCTGATGGCGGCGGCGAAGAAGGCCCGCTCCGGGACTATGGTCATGAAGGCCACCGAGACCACCGCCGGCATCATGGACCTCAGCGACGTCGCCAAGGCGGTGCCGGCCTCGCAGGAGTCCGAGCCGGTCAAGGCGCCCCCGAGGCAGCCGCCGCCCGCGCCCGGTCCCGAGGACGAGGCGTATATTTTCTACACGTCGGGCCCGGTCCCGCGCACGCGCCTCCGCCCGGCGGCCCGGAGCCCGGACAGGAAGGCGAGGACGACGACGACGACGACGACGAGGCGACGATCGTCTGCGACCCGAGCGAGGCCCTCGCCTCCATCGAGGAGGGTGAGGACACTAGCGTCGGCGAGGCCCCTGCCGAGGCCGCCGCCCCGGGCGCGGACTCCGCCGAGGACGAGGACGAGGACGAGGACGAGGACTACGACGAGTACGGCGCGACCGTGGTCACCGAGGCCTGGGACCCGTCGCAGCACAGCCTCGAGCCGCAGAAGCAGGCGGCCGAGGAGGACGAGCCTGCCGATGACGACTCCTCGGACTCCGAGGAGCTCGCCACCATGGAGATCGAGCACGCGATCGCCGAGGGCCGGACCGGCGCCGAGACGGCCGAGGGCCCGGCTGCGGGAGCCATGCCCGGGGCGGCGGGCCTTGTCCCGGAAGCCCCCGAGCCCGAGCCCCCGGTCACGGACGACGCCCCCGCGAGGCCGAAGACCGACCCCTTCGCCCCGACCATGGCGGCCATGGAGTCGGTGGAGGAGCCCGCGATCTTCACGGCCCGGGACGTGCCCCAGAGCGAGCCTGCGCCGGCGGAGGTCGAGGAGCAGCTCGCCACGCTGGAGGACGCGCCGCCCGTACCCGATGCCGAGGTCGAGGACGCCGTCGCGCCGCCCGCGCGGGAGGACGCGACCGCGCCCCGCGCCGCCAAGCCGAGGGAGACACAGCCCTTCGGCAGCGGGACCCACCCCACCGGAGATCGCGAGGAGCTCGAAGCGCCGCGGATCGACACGGCGAACTACTCCGGCGTCGCGGCGATGGCGAGCGAGACGGCCCCTCCCGCGGACGAAGCCGGAGTGGAGGTGGAGGAGGAACCCTACGAGGCACCGTCGCCGGCCCCAGAGCCGGCCACGACGGCCGACGAGCCGCTCAGCTTCACGGCCTCTTCGGAGCTCGACGCCCTCGACAAGCTCGCCCACGAGCCCGACCCGCACCGGGTGCCGACCGTCGAGCAGATGGACCGTCTGGAGCAGTCGACCGGCCCGACCGACGTGAGCGCGGTCGTGGACCGGGCGGAGAGCGAGGACCTCGAGGAGACAGTCGCCTTCGTGCCCCAGCCGAGGCGCGCCGGGCTCTGGGTCGCGCTGGGCCTCGTCCTGGTGCTCGGCGGCCTGCTGGCCCTGTTCCTCCTCACCCCGAACCTCCTGAAGCTCCCCGGCGGCGAGGACGAGCCAACCGAGGCGGAGGCGCCGGCGGAGCCGGCCGAGGCTCCGGCCGAGGCGCAGCCCGCGCCCGCTGAGACGGACCCGGCGCCGGAAGAGGCGGAGGCGCTCGAGGAGACCGTCGCCCCGGAGGACGAGGCGGACGAGGAGACCAGCGAGCCCGTGGCGGCGGTCGAGTCCACGGCGGTCCGGCTGGTGCTCGACTCAGAGCCGCAGCGAGCCGCGGTCTACCGGGGAGAGGCGCCGCTCTGCGTCACACCCTGCGACCTCGACCTGGACGCCCCGGGCGGGGCCGAGCGCATCCGGCTGGTTCGGGAGGGCTACGAGACCGCCAGCATCATGGTGATCCTGAGCCCCGGCCAGGAGGTGCGCCGCCTCGTCAAGCTCGACCCGGTCAGCCGGCCCGCCCCACGCGCCGGCGCGAAACCGGCCGCCGCTCGCCCTCGACCCGCCAAAGCCGAGGCGGCCGCTCCCCCGCCGCCGCCGGCACCAACGCCCGAACCCGAGGCAGCTCCCCCACCCGCTCCGCCCAGCCGCGACAGCTCAAAAGGTAGCGCCCGCAGCCTGCGACGGGTCCGCCTCGAAGCGCCCGCGCGCATCAAGACCCCCGGGGTGGGCACGGGCACAGGCGCCGCCCCGACGCCGGACGACAAGCCGGAGGCGGATGAACCCACCGGCACGAAGGCGGGCGCGGCCCCCGGCAAGGCCCCGGAGGGCGGCGGCGGCGCGGCCGAAGAGGAGGAGCAACCCAAGCCGAAGAAGATAAAGCGGAAACGCACGCGGAAGGCACGCGTGCGGCTGCTCGATCCAGGGACCGACAAGCCATGAGATCTCCGGGCACGTGTCTTTGGGAGTGTGTCCCACTTGACCCGCGGAAACAGGAACGCAAGCGTTCAGGCTTGCCTGGCGGGGCAGGCGTTTCGGGGCGAAACGCCTCTACGCGGGGCGTTTCGCGAGCGAAACACCCTTTTGAACGCGCGCAGCGAGCCGCAGGCGAGCGAAGTAACCCAAGCGGATTGGTTCCAAGCCTTCGGGGATCCGCCCCGAAGGCGCGCTATCTGCGGGCAGCATCCGCAAGGGCGGATGCGCCATTGCCGAAGGCGAGCCCGGCCTCGGACCGAGCTTCGCGTCAGCTGCCGAGCTTGCCGGCTGCGTCGGGTCAAGTGGGACACACCCGTCTTTTCGCCGCCCTCACCCTAGCGCTCGCCCTCGGCGCGGGCCCCGCCCACGCCGCGGGCAAACCGCCCGGGCCCGTGTGGGTGCCCCCCCAGCCCCACCCCCGGGTGCCCCCCCACCCGAACCCCGAGAAGGCGAGCAAGGCCAACAAGGAGTCGGTGAAGCGCTACCAAGCCGC
>CAZQPP010000142.1:0-16346 GCA_964594295.1 uncultured Myxococcales bacterium
ATGGCGCGCTCGCCCAATGAGCAGGACGTGCGCTGGTCGGCCCACGGAGTAGGAGCTGCCTCGTACGGCGGCCCAGTCGCCTACGGCGGCCCACCGGTGGCTCCCGGCGGCCCGCCCGCCGCAGCCGGCGCCGCCTCCGGCGGCACGGCCGCACCCGGCGGCGCTTTCCAGTACATCGACCCCTACTTCGGTCGTCGCCACAAGAAGAAGCGCTACTCGGGCCGGAAGCTCAACCTGACCATCAAGGACGCCGACATCCAGCACGTCCTCACCTTCCTCGCCAAGGAAGGCGGCATCAACATCATCACCTCAGAGGACGTCTCCGGCACCGTGTCCTTCCACTTCGAGAACGTTCCCTGGGACCTCGCGATGGAGATGGTCCTGCGCTCGAAGGGGCTCGACTACATCAAGGAAGAGGGCGTGTACCGGATCGCCCCCGCCGGCGCGATCCAGGAGGAGTTCGACCTCGAGCTCGAGAAGCGCAAGAAGCTCGCCGAGTTCAAGCAGCTCGTCGTCAAGCTCCTCCCGCTCAGCTACGCCGAAGCCGGCACGATGATGCCGCAGGTCAAGGACCTCCTGTCCGCCAAGGGATCCATCGGCTACGACAAGAGGACGAACACCCTCATCGTCAAGGACGTCGAGGAGCACGTCATCGCCGCCGAGGACCTCATCCGGCGCCTCGACACCCAGACACCCCAGGTCCTCATCGAGGCGCGCATCGTCGAGGCCGCAGACAACTTCGCGGAGGAGTTCGGTATCCAGTGGGGTGGCGGCTACTCCTGGTCGGCCGTCTACGGCAACGACACGGGGCTGATGTTCCCTTCGACCGTCGGCATCAGCGGCGGCAACGACGACCCGACGGCGCCCACGACCGGGCTGCTCTACGAGGAGCAGCCGAGGTTCGCGGTCAACATGCCCGCCGCCACAGGTATCGGGACTGGTACCTCGATCGGGCTCTCAATGGGCAGCTTCAACGGCGCGGGCACCCTGAGCCTCAGGCTCTCCACCGCCGAGGAGCGAGGCACGGCGAAGATCATCTCGAGCCCGCGCATCTCGACCCTCGACAACGTGAACGCCAAGATCGGGCAGGGCGTCTCCATCCCGATCAGCGTCGTCAGCGCCAACGGCGTCAACACCCAGTTCTTCCAGGCGGACCTCAAGCTAGAGGTCACGCCCCACGTGACCCCCGACGGGAACATCTCGCTCAAGGTGAACATCACCAAGAACGAGCCCGACTTCGGTACACGCGGTTCCTCAGGTAACCCGACCATCCAGCGCAAGGAGGCCTCGACCGAGCTCCTCGTCAAGGACGGCGAGACCGCGGTCATCGGCGGGGTCTTCACGCGCAACACCGCCTTCAGCAAGAAGGTCGTCCCCTTCTTCGGGCACCTGCCGCTCGTCGGCTGGATGTTCAGGGTCACCGGCACGGTGGACAAGCGCACCGAGCTGCTCATCTTCCTCACTCCGCGTGTCGTCAACCGGGAGGCTTCCCAGCTCCGGACCGACACCTGAGCAGGAAGAGGAGAGCCCCGAGATCGCTCCCAGCAGCCCAGGTCCAGGTCAACGCCCGGACGACCCTGGCGCCGCATGGGCGAGCGGGCGGCCGGTCGTGCTGATCGGCATGATGGGGGTGGGCAAGTCGACCGTCGGGAGCCTGCTCGCGCGCCGCCTCGACCTTCCCTTCACGGACCTCGACGACGAGATCGAGGCCGCCGCGGGGCGGCGCTGCGCGGAGATCATCAACGAGGAAGGCGAGGCTGCCTTTCGGGAGATCGAGGTGCAGGCCCTCCTGCGCTGGCGGGCTCGGGCCGCTCACGGGCTGCTGGCGGCAGGCGGCGGCCTGGTTACCACGGAGGCGGGCAGCCGAGCGCTCGCCGGAGGCTGGGCCGAGGTCGTCTGGCTGCACGCGCCCGCCGAGGTCCTCGCGGTGCGCGTCGGCGACGGCGAGCACCACGAGCGACCGCTGCTGGGAGCAGACAAGGGGAGCCTGAGAGAGCAGATAGAGGAGCTGTCGGCGCGACGCGCGCCCCTCTACGCCGCGGCGTCGGACCGCAGGATCGACACCGGCGCCCTCTCCCCGGAGCAGGTGGTCGACCTGTTGGCGGAAGAGATCGGGAGGCGGGCGTGACCCGGGTCCGGATCCGGTCTTCGGCAGGCTCCTACCCGGTGATCATCCACCGGAACCTCCTGCGGGTGGGTCGACTCCCGCGGGCCCTGAGCGCCGACGCGGGGCGCGTGATCCTGCTGAGCGACAGCAACGTGGCGCGGCATCACGCCGCAGCTGTGGAGGCCCGCCTGAGGGAGCTGGGGCTGCGGCCCCACACCTTCGTCATCGCCCCCGGCGAGCGCTCCAAGCGCATGGCGGTGGTAGTCCGCACAGCTCGCTGGATGCTCGGCGCCGGCGCCTCCCGGCAGACCCCGGTCCTGGCGCTCGGCGGCGGTGTCGTGGGCGACGTCGCCGGCCTCGTCGCGAGCCTCTACATGCGCGGACTGCCGCTCTTCCACCTCCCCACGAGCCTCCTCGCCCAGGTCGACAGCAGCATCGGCGGCAAGACCGGCGTCGACCTCCCCGAGGGCAAGAACCTGCTCGGCACCTTCTGGCCGCCGAGGGCCGTGTGGACCTGGCCCGGCTTCCTGGGCACCCTGCCTGTCCGCCGCGTGCGCGAGGGCCTCGCCGAGGTGCTCAAGTGCGGCTACGTCTCCGATCCAGGGCTCCTCGACCTCGCCGTCCGGCTGAAGCCACGAGCGGTCCTTCAGGACCCCGAGATGCTCGAGGAGCTCGTGCTGCGCTCTATCCGCGTGAAGGCGGAGATAGTCTCCAGAGACGAGCGCGAGGCGGGCGACCGGAGGCTCTTGAACTTCGGGCACACCTTCGGCCACGCCATCGAGCGCCTCCTCGGTTTCCGCACGCTCAGCCACGGCGAGGCGGTCGGCCTCGGCATGCGCATCGCGCTGCGCGTCGGCGCGCACCTCGGCGTGACTCCACCCGAGCTCTGCGCAGACCTCGACCGGCGGCTGTCGCACCTCGGCCTCCCGGTAGCGCTGCCCACGGGGCTCACGAGCGACGACATCGTCGAGGCCGCCCGCCACGACAAGAAGCGCGACACCCTGGCACTCGGAGTGGTGCTGATCGCCCGCCCCGGAGCCGCCCTGGTCAAGAAACTGGAGTCCGAGCGACTAAGAGCTATCATGAAGGATGCTTTCTGACCTGGGATCCACCTCGATGAGACGAGGTCCGGCCATGTTCGAGAATTCCGCAAAGCGCCATCTGCAGGCACTGCTGCCCGTCCTTCTGGCGGCCGCCCTAGGGGCGACCGCCTGCGCGCGGACCAACCCGCAGTCGCTCCTCATCAGAGGCAACAACCTCGTCTCCAGCTCCGCGGGGTGTGACTTCGCGATCGGAGCGAACGAGAGCGGGCCCTTCAGGGTCCGCGGGGTCGTGGACCTGGCGCTCGCGGACACCTACTGGATGCTCCCCACCGTCGAAAACCTGCTGCCCGCCGTGGAGAGCATCGGATCTGCACCGGTGACCCTGAAGGCCCTCCACGCGGAGGACCACAACGTCACCCTCACGGGCGCCATCTTGAACTACGAGCTGAACGACATCAGCGTGCAATCCGCCGGCGTCCCGTCGGACCTCTTCGTTCACTCCAGCATGGTGGTCTCTCCCGAATCGCTGGCCGCCATCGCCGTGGAGGGCATGCCCGGCAGCGTCGGCTCGAGGCTGCTCCAGCACACGAGGTTGGGAACTAGAGGCCAGGCCGCCGAGATGCTCATCAAGGTGATCCTGGAAGGCCACACCCAGGCCGGACAGGTCATTCACTCCAACGAGTTCACATACCCGCTCACGGTCTGCAACGGCTGCCTGCCCTACAACCCGCCGGGCACGAGGTGCACCACCCTCGAGCCGGAGCCGGGAGAGATCCCCTGCATCTTGGGCCAGGACGAGAAGCTCGACTGCCGCATCTGCATGTTCGTCTACGGGGACCGCATGCTCTGCGACTGGAACTTCCGGAACTGCGTCGCAGAGCAGACCGCTCAGCTCGGCACGGAAGAAGCGGCCATGGGGGCGTGCCGCGACGTGCTCGGCCTGATCAGATACGTCTCGCCGCCTCAGTGACACAAGCGGGGAAGCCCGCGGGGGCGGAGAAACCCGCCGGCGCGGGAAAACCCGCCCTCCGCAAACGCGGGCGCTCGATCCTCGCGCGCGCCGGCAGGGCAGAGCGTGCGGCTTGGAGCCAGGGGCTCTGCAGGCTGCTGCTCGACCTCGAGGAGCTCACGCGGAGCCGGGTCGTGGGCGCCTACTGGCCCGTGCGGAGAGAGCCCGACGTCCTGTCCGCGCTGGCGGCGATGCGGGCCGGCGGGCGGCGTGTGCTCCTCCCCGTGGTCACGGGAGAGATCCTGCGCTACGGCGAGCCGGCAGGCTTCGAGCCCGGCGACGTGCCTCGGGGCGCCTTCGGCATCCCCGCCCCCGGCGGACCGACCGAGCCGGCGTCGGCCTTGGACCTCGTGCTCGTACCCGGCCTCGCCTTCGACCGACACGGCCACCGCCTCGGCTCCGGCTACGGCTACTACGACCGGACCTTCGCGGACCCGGCCGCGCGGCCGCTCCTCATAGGAGTAGCCTTCGAGGTCATGCTCGTCGACACGGTCGGCGCGGCCGATCACGACGTGCCCCTTGACTTGATCGTCACCGAGCGGCAGGTGGTGCGACCCACCCTCAGAGAAGGCGACGATGCCTGAGAAGAGCAAGCCGACCTCCGAGCAGCTGAAGCTCGCCGGTGACCAGCTCGCCGAGCTGTGCAGAGGCACCGTCGAGGTGCACACCGCAAAGGAGCTCCACGAGCGCCTCGCCGAGAGCATGGCCACGGGGCGTCCGTTGCGAGTCAAGGCCGGCTTCGACCCCACCGCGCCGGACCTGCACATCGGCCACGCCGTCCTGCTCACCAAGATGCAGCAGCTCCAGAGGCTCGGCCACGAGATCCACTTCGTCATCGGCGACTTCACCGCGCGCATCGGCGACCCCACGGGCAAGAAGGAGATGCGCCCAATGCTCTCCCCGGAGGAGATCGCCGCCAACGCCGAGACCTACAAGCGCCAGGTCTTCCGCATCTTGGACCCCGAGCGCACAAAGGTGTGCTTCAACGGCGACTGGCTGTTGCCCCTGACAGCGGCAGACATGGTGCGCCTGGCGTCGAAGATGACGGTCGCGCGCATGCTCGAGCGCGAGGACTTCAAGCTCCGCTACCGGCAGGGTCAGCCCATCGGCGTGCACGAGCTCCTCTACCCCCTCGCCCAGGGCTACGACTCGGTCGCCCTCGAGGCCGACATCGAGCTCGGCGGCAGCGACCAGCTCTTCAACCTGCTCGTCGGCCGCGAGCTCCAGCGGGACCACGGGCAGGCGCCCCAGATCGTTATGACCCTCCCGCTCCTCGAAGGCACCGACGCGCACGAGGAGGACGGAAAGATCACGGGCGCCAAGATGTCCAAGTCCCTCGGGAACTACGTCGGCATCGAGGAGCCCGCCCCGCAGCAGTACGGCAAGCTCATGTCCGTCAGCGACGGCTTGATGTGGCGCTACTACGAGCTGCTCTCGGCGCGCAGCACAAAGGAGCTCGAGGCGCTCCGTGCCTCTGTGGCGACCGGCCGGGTCCACCCGATGCAGGCCAAGAGGGACCTGGCCCACGAGCTCGTCTCGCGCTTCCGTTCCCCCGCGGAGGCCGACGCCGCCGCCGAGGACTTCAGGGTGCGCTTCTCGAAGCGAGAGATCCCCCAAGACCTCCCCGAGGTCGAGCTCGAGGTGGGCTCCGAGGGGCTCCCTCTCTTCCAGCTCCTGCGAGAGGCCGGCCTGTCGCAGAGCGGCAAAGAGGCTCGGCGCTCCTGCGCGCAGGGCGCGGTCAAGGTAGACGGCGAGAAGGTCACGGACCCCACGGCCGTGCTCGAGCCCGGCCCGCCGCGCGTGGTCCAGGTGGGCAAGAGGAAGATGGCGCGGGTGACGCTCCGCTGATTCGCCGGAGGCTCGGAAATATTTGGTGAATCCCGGCAGGTTCCTATCATGACACCATGCGCTACTACCTCGCCCTACTCGTCGCGGTCGCAGCGCTGGCATTCCAAGGTAGGACCCCAGCGCTAGGTCGCCCAGGTGTACCGGTACACCCGGGCTGCGAGGTGGTGCCTGCTGCGGAGAGCCCCGAAGGCTCCGCGGACTCCAAGGATCGATACGCCGCGGTCGAGCACCTCGCTACGGTCGTCCGAGCAGGTCACGAGGCCGAGCTCCGGCGGGCGGTCGAGGAGACGGCGCACGGGGACCTCGGCGACGAGCCGTGCCGCGTACGTGTGCTCGCGGCCGTCGCGCGCTCGGAGTCGAGTCGTCTCGACGGCGTCGAGGAGCTCGTCGAGGGCTGCTACGAGGGCAGCCCGATCCGCCCGGTCCTGGACCTGCTCGTCGCGCGCGCGGCCTGCGCCCGCGGCGACCTCGGGAGCGCCCGCAGGAGCCTGCGCAGGGCACGCCGCGCGTGGGACATCGAGCACGCGGACGACCTGGCCCGAGCCGACCTCATAGAGACACGCTGCATGCTCGATGTGGCGCCGGCGCGCTACGCCGTCAAGAACGTCAAGGAGTTCTTGAAGAAGTACCCGGAGGCCCCCGTCAGGCTCGAGCTCGAGGTGGCCTACGCCGGGCTCCTCGCCCGCACCGGGGAGCGCCGCCGAGCCTGCGTGCTCGCGCGAGAGATCGCCATCCGTCACCCCCTGCAGCCGGCCGCCGCCGGTGCGCGGGAGCTCGTCTCGCACCTCCGGAAGGAGAGACGTTGCCCGCCGAGGCGCCTCTCCACCCGCGTGGCCACGGTCCGCGAGCTGGTGCGACACAAGGCCTGGGAGGCCGCCGCGGCCGACCTCGAGGCCCTCGGTGCGCGTCTGGACGACCCCGAGCTCGACGAGGAGCTCCGGGCCGAGATCGAGGAGCTGACGCTCCGCTACCTCGAGCACAACGGCCGCCGTGACGAGGCCGAAGCGCTTCTGCTGCGCAAGGGCAAGCGGCGCACCGGCAATGTGTGGCTCAAGGTGATGGGGCTGCGCCAGGCCGACGGCGACCTCGAGGGAGCTCTCGAAGCCCTCCGGCGGGTGCCCCTGCACCCCCACGTGCGCCTGCAGCGCGAGGCGGGCCTGCTCCTGGACTTCGGCCGCTTCGACGAGGCCGTGCCGCGGCTGCGGAAGCTCATCGAGGGCCGCCGCTGGCCGCCGAAGGAGTGGATCTTCCCGGCAGCCATGGCCGAGTGGCTCGGCGGGAGCCCCGAGCGCGCGCTCGAGCACATCGGCTGGCTACAGGCCCGCCGAGACAGCCGGCGCCTCCGCTACTTCCGCGCCCTCGTGCTGAGGGACCTCGGACGCATCGACGAGGCGGTCGAGCTGCTCGCCGAGCTCTCCGAGGGAGGCTCCGAGGGGTACTACGCCATCCTCTCGCGCAGCCGGCTCTCGGAGATGGGCGTCACGAGCCCGGGGGAAACGCGCAAGGCCCTGCTGCCCCTCGAGCCCACCTTCCTGCGCGCGGCCAGCGCGGTCCTGCCGGCCGGCCCCGCTCCGGCGGTTCAGCGAGGCGGAGAAGACGCCCGTATCGGGGCCTTGCTCGATCAGGCGGTCGAGGAGCTCGGAGAGCTCCTGCCACGCCTCGTGCGCGCCCGCGAGGCCTGGCAGCTCGGCATGCACGAGGTCTTCCGCCGGGACCTGCGGACCGCCGCGATGGTGCTCTTCCGCGCCCGCAAGGCACGGGGCAAGCTCCGCCGCTTCATCGAGCGTCCCCCGGGGGCCGTGCTCGACAACCGCCACGTGCCGCGCGCCGCGTGGGGGCTGCGCTTCAGCCCCTGGAAGCGGGTCGCTCGCAAGCGGGCGGAGCGCAAGGCGCAGGTCCAGCGAGTGAAGGACCTGTACGCCCTCTGGGGCGATCCCAGGATGGACCTCATGGCCGACCTGCTCGACGCCGCCGGCGAGCCGATGATCCCCCGTATCCTGGCCATCCGCCGGGGAGGCGCTCGCCCGAACGCCCCGGCTCAGCTCGCGCGGCGGGCCTTCCCCGTGCCGTGGGCAGGCGACGTAGAAACGCTCTCCGCGCAGGCGGCGGTGCCGCCGGCCGTGGTTCACACCGTGATGAACATCGAGTCGGCCTTCCACGCCGGAGCAGTCTCTCGAGCCGGCGCCCGAGGCCTCTTCCAGGTAATGCCCCAGACCGCCGTCCGCCTCGCCATCGAGGAGGGGGCCGCCCCGCCCGACCTCGACGACCTCCTCGGCCGTGAGGCGAGCATGGCCCTCGGCGTCCGCTACCTCGGCAAGCTCGTCAAGGAGTTTCGCGGCCAGATCCCCCTTGCGCTCGCCGGCTACAACGCCGGCCCGCACAGGGTCAAGGAGTGGCTCAGGCAGCGCGGACACCTGCCGATGGACGTCTTCGTGGAGACCATCCCCTTCGGCCAGGCCCGCGGCTACGTGAAGAAGGGAGTGAGCCGCCTGACCTCGACCCTGAGGGCGCACGCGGGAGTGGAGGGGCTCTACGTCTCCCGCTCTCTCGACCCGAACCCGGCCGGGTTGCTGGACTACTGAATTCGGGGACGCTACAAGGGCGCAATGGACCTCGCGACGACTCTGCGGCCCCTCGAGGGCCGTTCATTCGGCACCCTCGCCGAGCTGACCCCGCCGCAGCTCGCGGCACTCTTGGACCTCGCTGACGCCGTAAAGGCGGAGCCGAGGGCCTTCAGGACACGCCTCGCCGGCCGCTGCGTGGGCTTGATCTTCGAGAAGCACAGTACGCGCACGCGGGTCTCCTTCGAGGTGGGCGTCGCCGAGCTCGGAGGTTACCCGCTCTTCTTGTCGAAGAACGACCTCCAGCTCGGACGCGGCGAACCCATCAGCGACACCGCCCGCGTGCTCTCCCGCTACGTGCAGGCCATGGTCCTGCGCACCCACGAGCACGAGCGCTTCAAGGAGATGGCGAGCCACGCGACCGTGCCCGTCGTCAACGGCCTGACGGCCCACACGCACCCCTGCCAGGTCCTGGCCGACCTGCAGACCATGCGGGCCCACTGGGGCGCCCTCGAGGGCCGGCGCATCGCCTGGATCGGCGACGGCAACAACATGGCCCATTCCCTGCTGCTCGGCGGAGCCCTCGCCGGCTGCACCGTGGCCGCCGCCACCCCCGCAGGCTACACGTGCGACGCCGGGGTGGCGGACAAGGCACGCGAGATCGCCTCCGAGACCGGGGGCGCGATCGAGCTCGTCGAGGACCCGCGGCTCGCCGCGACCGGGGCAGACGCGGTCATCACCGACGTCTTCACCAGCATGGGCCAGGAAGAGGAGATGGCCGCCCGCGCCAAGGCCTTCGAAGGCTTCTGCGTGGACGACGCGCTGATGGCGCTCGCCGCCCCCGAGGCCATCTTCATGCACTGCCTGCCGGCTCACCGCGGTGAGGAGGTCGCGGCCTCGGTGATCGACGGGCCGAGATCGGTGGTCTTCGAGGAAGCAGAGAACCGCCTGCACGCGCAGAAGGCCCTGCTGCTCGCTCTCCTGGGAGAGGTCGACAGATGAAAGCTGGCCCGACGCTCCTCTCGGTTGCGCTGCTGGTCGCCGCCTGCGCCCAGCCGGCCGAAGAGGTCACCATCAACGACGACCGGCCCGCGCCCGGGCACATCTTCGAGATCGAGGGGAGAGCCCGCCCCGGCGCTCCCACGGCCAGGGCGATGCCCGGCATGCAGAGCTCGCCCGTGCCCGTGGTCCCCGGCGACGCGACGATCACCAAGGCCTACCAGGACAGGCACTTCCAGATCGTGCGCATCCCGCAGGACGACTTCTGCCACTACAGCCTCGGCGGCATCTTCCCGGACCGCGACGCCGCCGTGCAGGACCCCGAGTCTTACTCCTTCGAGAACATCGACAGCCTCGTCGCCGGCGTGCGCAAGGCCAACTCCGAGGTCTTGTGGCAGGCCTCCTACGACATCGGCGGCGACGAGCGGCGCTGCGACGCGGCCCAGAGCCGCCACGCCGGAACGCCCGTCCAGGACGCGGACAAGCACGTCCGTGTCGTCATCAACTCCCTGCGTCACTTCAACCAGGGCACCGACTGGGATCCGGACGGCCACGACTACGGCGTGCGCTACGTCGAGTACGTGAACGACCCCATGGGCCTCGGCGGCTACAACCCATCCAACCCGGACGCCTACTTCGAGGACTTCGAGGTCTTCTCCCAGGGCCTCGACTCGGCGCTGCCCGACATCGGGGACTACAAGCAGGTCCACATCCTCGCCCCCGCCCACCGCATCAGGACCGTCTCCGAGACCGTGCCCGCCAAGGGATCAGGCCGGCAGGGCTTCGTCTTAGACTTCATCGAGCACGTCGCGGCCAAAGGCATCCGCCTGGACATCCTCACGGTGCAGAACCGCTTTGACGACCCCTACGAGATGGGCGTCGCCCTCAGAAACATCCGCACCCACATGGACCGCCACAACATGCAGGAGGTGCCTATCTGGGTGACCGAGGTCGCCCCGAGCCCGCCCCTCGAGGAGGCCTTGCGCGACCTGCCCGTCAAGCAGTACAGCGCCTTCGCCGGCGCTCACCTCGTCGCCGCCAAGATCGCCTGGCAGGAGTCCGTCGAGCGCACCTTCCCCCACCGTGGCACCCGCCGCTACGACTCCCCGCCGAGCGAGAGCGACAACATCCTCGAGAGCCCCTTCTTCGACGAGGACGGCCTCCCGCGCCTCGCGGTCCTCCCCTTCACCGCCTTCCTCATCGTCAGGGGACACCCCATCCTCCGCGGCAGCGCCACCACCAGCGACGGCATCTCCCTCCTCGCCGTCAGGCACACCGATGAGAAGAAGATCTGGGTCATCGTCGCCAACCCCGGCGACGGCACCTCCACCGACAGGGCCCGCCTCGCGTTCAGCATCAGCGACTTCCCCTCGACGGCAGAGCTCGTGAAGTGGCAGCTCGCCCACGTCGACGTCGAGTCGGCTCCCCAGCTCCAGTTCACCGAGGGAGGCGAGCGCGCCCCAGTGGACGGCACCCTCCACTTCGACGAGATGATCGAGACCCCAACCGTGCTCTACTACGAGCTGACCTGGTAGCCCACCAATGCCCCACCCCACCGCGCCGTTTCAGAACCCCTGCAACCCCGACGACGACGACTGCGACTGCGGCGGCGACGACCACAAGGACAGCGGGCGCTCCGAGATCTCCCGCCTCCTACGCTCCCGCACCCTGCTCATCCAGGGCCCCATCGAGGGCAAGCTCTCGGAGCGTGTGATCCGCACCGCCCTCATCCTCGAGGACGACGACCCCGACAAGCCCATCAACGTGATCTTGAACTCGCCCGGCGGCTCGGTCACCGAGGGCTTCGCGATCTTCGACGTGCTGCGCTTCGTCAAGCCCCGCGTGCGCATCCTCTGCGCCGGCCTGACCGCCTCCATCGCGACCATCATCCTGCTCGCGGCCAAGAAGAAGGACCGCCTCTCGCTCCCGAACGCGCGCTTCTTGATCCACCAGCCCCTCATCATGGGTGAGGTGGTCGGCCCCGCCTCCGACCTCGAGATCACCGCCAACGAGATCTTGAAGACCCGCGAGCTCATCAACAACATGCTCGCCACCGAGACCGGCCAGCCCAAAGATCGCGTCGAGCACGACACCCAGCGCGACTACTGGCTGAGCGCCAAAGAGGCCGTCGAGTACGGCCTCATCGCGGCCACGGTGGACTCCCGCGCCAAGTTCGAGAAGGGCTGAGCGTCGCGCACGCGGATTGCGGGCGCAATCCGCAACACGCTCCTAGAGGTCGAGCACGATCACCCCGCCCGGAGGGGGTGCCTCTTCTTCGTCGTCGTCGATTATGATGACGACCGAACGCCCCTCTTCCTCGTCCTCTTTTGCCGGCGGCTCCATTGGCGGCGGCTCGACGGGCAACCAGAGGCGCTCAAGACCAGGTGGTGGAGGATGGATGGGTCTCATGGGGGGCGTCCTCTACCTTCATGGTAAGAACCATCGGCACCGGGTTCAAGTTCCTTTAGGGCAAGCGCGTCAGATTCCTTGGAGCCCAGCGACCTGAAGGTTCAGCCGAGACAAGGTGTTTCGCTTCGAAACGCCCCTACGCCAACAAGCGTCTTCTTTTCATGACGCAAGCTTCCGGCCGATCTGACAAGGAGAGTCGATGGAAACGACCAGCGCCGTTGCCACCATCAAGAGCATGGACCACCACCTCTACGAGGACCGCTACCGCATCCTCGGCGGCGATGTCCCCCTCGTGCGCAAGGCGGGCCGAGGCCAGATCTTCGCCGTCATGGACGGAGTCGGCGGGGCGCCCCGGGGCATGGAGGCCGCCCAACACATCGCCGACGTCCTCACGGGCTTCTTCACCGACCCCTCGGTCCCCCCCTCCGCCGCGGGCATCGAGACCCTGGTGCGGCGCGCCAGCGACACCATCCACACCTGGGGCCTGATGGAGGGAGGTGACCGCCCAATGGGCGCCGCTGCCTGCACGGCCGCCTGGCTTGCCCCCGACCGGCGCCTGTGGACCATCCACGTCGGCGACACCGCCGCGTACCGCCTCGACGGAACGACCCTCAAGCCCCTGACCCGCGGCCACGGCGGTCGCGCCCTCGAGATGTACGTCGGTGTCGGCCCCGCACTCCGCGTCGACGTCCACAACCACCGCCTCGACGAAGGCGACACCGTCTGCCTCGTCACCGACGGCGTGACGCGCGTGCTCGACCCGGGGCGCATCGGGGCCGTGCTCGTCGAGAACCCGGACCTCCAGCGCGCCGCCGACACCCTCGCCCAGGTCGCCCGGAGCGCCCGCTCCCGCGACGACATCACGGTCCTGCTCGTCGACCTCGAGGAGTGGTAAGGCTCCCCCGCCGGGAGCCTCCCCCATCCCCTGCTCCTCGCGTCAGCCCGCGGGGCCGAGCAACCTCATGACGGCGTTCAGCAGGAGCTTGTGCCCGTCGTTGTCCATGCGGATGTCGACCGACTCCGCGTGCCCCGGCTCCGCCCTGAACACGTCGACGCCGACCAGCTCCGGGTGGAACTGGAAAGTCAGGTCCCGGTAGATGCCGCCGTCGGGCCGCCGGTAGTAGTAGGCGGTCGACGCGACCTCGGTCACCGTAGCCGCGTCGCGGGCGCCGGGCGTGTCCTCAGGGACGCTGGCCGAGGTGATCTCTATGCCCACCGGGAGCTCGAGCACTCTCGCCACGGCGTCGCTGCGAGGCAGCGACTCGTCCCGCCGGATGACCCTGGCGAGCCTGGCGAGGTGAGTCAGCACGAGGTTCATCTGGAGCACCCGCAGCTCGTCGACCTCGTCACCGTGCATCATGGCGAGCTCCAGGCTCTCCACCGAGAAGAGATCCTCGACGAAGCCCGAGTGCGCCTCCGCAATCTGGGCGTGCGCCTCGACCAGCTCCCGGCGCTCGAGGTCCGGCACGCCGAGGTCGTTCGACGCCACGTAGGGCACGAGGCGCACGACCCCGTGCTCGCTCCGCGGAAGACCCAGGGATCGGACCACCGAGCTGCCCGGCAGATCCTCGCGAGCCCACTCCACGTGGTGCAGGGCCGGCTGCACCGTCTCGTTCCAGAAACGCTTCGCGCCGGAGCTCGGCTCCAGCGCTCGGGACAGCTCGGCCTCGGCCGCGACGATCTTGCCGAGCAGGGAGGCCACGGCGTCGGCCGCGAGCTGGTGCGACAGGCAGACGAAGATCCCGGGCGCGCTCCCCGGCTCGCGCGCCCGGAGCCGGATCAGCTGCTCGAAGACCTCGATCCAGAAGGACCTCGAGTGAGCGCCAAAGCTCGAGGGCTCGTAGACAGAAGGGTTCCCGCCCTCTCCCACGAGCACGTCGTAGCCGCGGAGATGCTCAGCGAGGCGAGCCGCCTCCTGCGCCTCCTCGGCCGGTGCTCGCCAGCTCGACACCTCAGCCACGTCCACGCTCCACCCGAAGGCCTTCCGGAAGAACGCGCTCGCATAGGTCGAGGCGTCAACCTGCATTCCCCAGGCGTTCCTGCCGACGCTCCGGTCGGGCTTGAGCACGGCCACTCGCCGCCTCCCGAGTGGCGCATCACCCACGGCCGGGGAGCGTGAGCCCCCGGACTCGTAGAGCTCCTCCGCCTCGTGGAACACCCGGATCTTGGACTCCGCAACCCCCTGCATCGCCATCAGGCGCTCCGCCGCATCCTCGACGGAGCGGTTCACGAGCAGGTCTTCGGCGGGAAACTCCACGTCGCGGACGATCTCGATCTGCCTGTGCCGCTTCGCGCCCGAGAAGCCCATGCCGGACAGGAAGAGCCCGTCCACCAGCATCCGGTACCGCTCCTGGACGCTCTTCCCCGGCAACGTCCACTCCCGCGCCATCTCCTCGAGCCGCTCCTTGTGTCCCAGGATCGTGGCCAGCTTCACCTGGGCCCGCGCTAACCCGAAGCTCCCGGCCGGGAGCGCCAGGGCATCCCCTTCTGCCTTGGAATCCTCGGCGGTGACCTCGGCGACCATCCGGTTGGTGTGCATCGCCACCCAGCCGTTCTCGTAGACGAAGTCGGGGACCCCCGACGGCACCTGCGTGGTGAGGATCACCGGGACATAGGCGCTCCCCGACCCGCTCGCGGCCTTCTTGATCGCCGGCAGGGGCGAGTGCCGGACGCTGCCCTTGGCGGACTCGTACCAGCGATCCTGGTTCACGTTCCCCGCGCCGAGCCCAGCCAGAATCACCCCCGAAGCGCCATCGAACTCACTCTCGTAGTCCTCCGCCGTCTTGAAGGGGTCGCAGTAGACGACACGCACGTCCTCGGCCAGCGTCCCGTCGTGAACGCACGAAGCCCCAAACTGCCTCGACTTCTCGGCAATCAACTCTCCGATTGCCCGCCAGAAGTCCGGCACCGCATCCGATGAGTCGATGCGCGTCTTCGGATACGCCGGCTCCAGCGCAAACTTCCCCGCAAACTGCCGCGCAAGGAAAGGCTCGACTACCGCGCCCCCAACCGTCCAGAGCGAGTCCTGCTCCTCCGACTCGATGGTCCCCCCCGAGGGCACCAGGATCAGGCGGTTGAGGCGCTTGGACTCCGACCACTCCGTGCCCGCGCGCCGGGCCCATCCTCCGGCCTCCTTGCTCGCCCTCTCGACCCCGTCGAAGGCGTCGTCGTCCCAGCAGTCCACCTTCACCACGGACCCGATGTAGAGCTTTCGGCCCCGGTTGAAGCTGCAGAACACCTCCGGCCCCCGCAGGTGCGCGAGGTGCTCCACCGCGGCGATCAGGTTGTCGTACCCGTCGGTGGGCGTCAGCGCGACGTCTATCGGCCGCATCGCCCCCGTCAGCGCCACGTTGAAGCCGCGATTGTGCAGGTGGTAGCTCAGGTACGCCAGGGTCCACGCCATGGTGTCGGTACCGTGGGTCACCAGCACACCGATCCGCTCGTTCCCGTTCATCATCGACACTTTCTCGTCTCCTCGAGCCGCCTTCAGGCGACCTTGATCTCTCCGAGGTCCATGACCTCGGCCACCCCTCGCTCGTCCATGACCGCCTCACCTTCGAGCTCCTCGAAGACCTCGCTCGCCACCGACTTCAGCTGCCCCTTCTTCCGCACCTTCACGTAGATGTCGGGCCGCCCCTCGAGCAGGTTCTTGAGTATCCGCTGCCGGCCGTAGTCTGCGGACGTGAACTCCACCCGAAAGCGCCCCTGAGCATCCGTGAAGGCCGCCCCGAGGAAGTCGTCCTTGCTGAACAGGTCCTTGTCGTAGACACCGACCGAGGCTCCCTCGATCGGCTGGCCGGTGCCGGCGTCTACTATCCGACCCACCACGGCCTCGAGGGCGTCGTCCCTGTAGTCCATCATCATCCTCCGGGCGATGTAGGAAGGAGTTTCGGCACGAAACTCCCGCGGTAGGGGTGTTCTGCTTCAGAACGCCCGCCCCCGCTAGCGGACGACTGATACCCCAAGCCGCTTCCAAACACCAAGATTACCTCGGCGCCGATTCCCGGCCCCGGCCGGGGGCGCTATGATGCGCATGAGTCGGCGCTCGTAGCGTGCATCCGCGTGGTGAGCCGGCTCCCGCGGCGAGGTGCGGGCTTGGTCCGAAAGCGAGACGGCTTCTCGAAGCAGCAGATCCGAGCCAAGACCATCTTGCGCTCCCTCGCGGAGCTGGAACGCTCCTACCGAATTCCCGTTGTCGACGAGGATCGGATCTGGCTGATCAAGGGCCCCGCGGAGCGCGTCACTCAACCCGAGGCTCTCGCCGACGCGCTCTCTGGCGGCCGCGTACCGGAGCGCCGAAAGCTGGCGGACCTGCTCGGCGGCAGCAGCATCGTCGATTGCACCATCGACGGCATCGGGCGTGACCCGGC
>CAZQPP010000143.1:0-16330 GCA_964594295.1 uncultured Myxococcales bacterium
CAGCTTGGCGTCGCCGCAGGTGTTCTGCACGCACACCCCGTCGGTGCACCAGCCCGGCCCGTCCGCGTTCTGGCAGATGGTGTTGTCAGCCTTCTTCTCGTGGCTGCACTCTTTTCCGGTCTGGTCTGCCGTCCTCGCGCACGTGGAGGTCCAGCAGCCTGCGTGCTTCGAGGCGTAGGGGCAGGTCTCGTCGGTGTCGTCGCAGACGCAGCTCTCGTTGGTGTCGCAGGAGAAGCGGCAGCTCTCCTCGCAGCCGTCGCCCTTGACCTTGTTGCCGTCGTCGCAGAGCTCGCCTAAGGGCTCCTGCCAGATTCCGTCTCCGCAGACCTCCTCCTTGCAGACCTCCGAGCAGCCGTCGTTGTAGGTGGTGTTCCCGTCGTCGCAGGTCTCGAGGTGGCCCTGGATGCCGTTGCCGCACCAGTCCGTCACGCACTCCCCCGCGTTGTCGCAGACGTAGATGACAATGTCCTGCCTGTCGCACTCCGTGTTGATGCGTTCGGGGCGAATGGTCTCCTGCACGTTGCCGGAGTCGTCGCACGTGAAGAGCTTGCACTGGTTGCTGGCCGCTGGGTAGTTTTCGGGCGTCGGCGCGTTGTTCTTGTCGATGACGTAGCCGCAGTACTTGCCGGGCCCGCCGAAGCCGGGGTCGGCGTCGAGGCAGGCCTTCGAGTAGCAGGCCTTGGGCTCGTCGAGGTCTTCACAGTCCACGTCGACGAGCTCGTCGTGGCACTCGAGCTTGCAGTCGATGGTGCAGCCTCCGCCCTCGGTGCCGTTCTGGGGACCGTGGTCGCACTCCTCACGCACCGCGACCGGGAGCGACTCGTCGTCGTCGAGCACGTCGTCCCCGCAGGTGATGTTGATGCACACGCCCCTGCGACAATGGCCGTCCAACACCTGTCGGGTCTCATCCGAGCACGGGGTGCCGTTCTTCTTGTTCGTCTTCGCGTGGAAGAACTGGTCGTCGCGGATCTCGCAGTGGTAGGTCACGCAGGGGTCATCGGGGCGATGGTCGTCGACCGAGAACTGCCCCGTCTCGGAGCAGATCGCGCCCGTCTGGGCCGGTCCGCCGAGGCCCGAGATCTCGATGGTCTCGCAGGCCGGTTCCCGGCAGTCGTAGGGGTTGTCCCCGCAGACCGCGACCCGCTTCCGATCGGTGCAGGTCGGCTCGCACGTTCGCGTGCAGCCGTCCGAGTCGTCGTCGTTGCCGTCGTCACAGGCCTCCTCGTCGGGCATGGCCTTGCCGTCTCCGCACGTGTTCAGGGTGCACAAGCCCACGGCGCACCACCCGCGGCCGATGTCCATGGCGCAGACGTAGTCGACCGACCGCTGAGCGTGCCGGCAGCGCTGGGCCGAGCCGTCCGACATGGCGACGCACGTGGAGATCTGGCAGTCGGCGTCGGCCGGGTCGTAGGGGCAGTTCGGCTTGATCCCGTCACAGACGCAGTCGCTGTCCTCGTGGCAGGAGTACTTGCAGTCGGGCTCGCAGCCGTCGAAGCGCACCTCGTTGGCGTCGTCGCACTCCTCTCCGGTCCCCGGCTGGGTGATGCCGTCTCCACAGCGCTCCTGCTCGCACTTGTCCGAGCAGCCGTCGAAGGACAGGGTGTTGCCGTCGTCGCACTCCTCCCCGTCGCCCTTGGCCGCGTCACCGCAGACGTTGTCCCGGCACTTGCCCTCGATGCACCAGTCGTCGCCTGCCTTGAAGCCCACCCCGGGATCGTTCTCGCAGGGGATCAGGTCGGTGACCGGCGGGTAGACCGGCTCGCCCTCGTCGCAGTCCGGGTAGGTGCACTGGGGGCCGTCGGGGGGAAGGTCGGCGTCGTTGGGGATCAGGCCGCAGGCGCGACCTGTGATGTGCCGCTCCTCGTCGAGCACGTTGACGCAGTTGTGGGCCGGCTGCTTGCAGTCCTGCTCCGGGTCCGGGCAGTCGGTGGTCTCGACGTCGCAGCCGGTGCAGGGCTTGGTGTCGTCGTAGCAGGAGAAGCGGCAGGCGTCGGTGCAGCCGTCCTCGTTGTCTCCGTCCTTGCCGTCGTCACAGAGCTCGGGCTCCTGCACGATGCCGTCGCCGCAGGTCTTGATGGCGCACATGTCGCAGTTGTCGTGCCAGGAGCTGTCCGCCTCCTTCTCGCAGCCCTCCTCCGCGGTGAGGACCTGGTCTCCGCAGGTCAGCGGCACGCAGCCGGCGGTGTTCTGGCACCAGCCGTTGGGCACGTCGTCAGTGGTGCACGGGGTGCCGTCGGAGCGGAAGGGGTTGCTCGGCTCGCCGGTGTCGCTGCACGCGCCGTAGGTGCAGGGGTTTCCGTCCTCGGGGGTGTCGTCCTTGTCCACCTCGGTGCTGCACGTGTACTCCGGCGTGCAGATGGCGAGCAGGCAGTCGCCGGTTACCTGCTCGCAGTCCACCGCCGCGTCCACGCACGAGCGGGTGCAGTCGTTCTCGCAGCCGTCGTCCGCGATCTCGTTCTTGTCGTCGCAGGACTCCCCGTCGCCGACCACGCCGTCGCCGCAGATGTTCTTGGTGCAGACCAGGGAGAAGCACCAGCCGTCGCCACCGCCCTCGGGCGGGCAGGAGGTCTCGTCGGGCAGCGGCTCTACCCGCGGGGTGCCGTCGCCCTCACAGGTGTCACGCGTGCAGGGGTTGTTGTCCTCGGGGATGTCCTCCCCGTCGATCTCCTGCGTGCAGGTGTGCTCGTCGGTGCAGACCTCGACGCGGCAGTCCCCGGCGGTGTGCTCGCAGTCGGTCGCCGGGTCGGCGCACGAGTAGGTGCAGTCGTTGTCGCAGCCGTCTTCCTCGGTCTTGTTGCCGTCGTCGCAGACCTCGGCGTCGCCCTTCACGGCGTCTCCGCAGACGTTCTTCGTGCACACGCCCGTGAAGCACCAGCCGTCCCCGCCGTCGCCCGGAGGGCACGAGGTCTCGTCTTCCAAGACCACGTTCTGGGGCTTTCCGTCGACGTCGCAGATGTCGTTGGTGCAGTGGTTGCCGTCGTCAGGGACGTCCTCCTCGTCGAGCTCCTGCGTGCAGGTGTGGGTCTCGGTGCAGACCTCGTCGCGGCAGTCGCCGGGGGTGTGACCGCAGTCCGTCTCGGGATCGACGCATGACCAGGTGCAGTCGTTGTCTCAGCCGTCGGCGTCGACCTTGTTGCCGTCGTCGCAGACCTCCTCGTCGCCCTTGATGCCGTCGCCGCAGACGTTCTTCACACAGACCGCGTCCCTGCTGCACCATCCGTCGCCACCCTCGGTCGGGGGGCATGAGCTGCCCTCGTCGAGGTTCTCGTTGGCGGGCACGCCGCCGGGCTTGCACACGTCGTTGGTGCAGTGGTTGCCGTCGTCGGGGATGTCGGTGCCGTCGACCTGCTGGTCGCAGGTGTGCTGGGCCGTGCATATCTCCTTGTGGCAGTCGCCTACCGTGTGCTCGCAGTCGTCGGCCGCGGTCACGCATGAGTAGGTGCAGTCGTTGTCACAGCCGTCGCCCTCGACCTCGTTCCCGTCGTCGCAGACCTCGGCGTCGCCCTTGATGCCGTCGGTGCACTTGTTCTTCGTACACACGTTCGAGAGGCACCAGCCGTCGCCTCCTCCTTCCGGCGGGCAGGAGCTGCCCTCGTCGAGGGGATCGTTCACCGGCACGCCCCCGGCGCGGCAGGCGTCGGTCGTGCAGGGGTTGGTGTCGTCGGGGACGTCCGAGCTGTCCACGGACTGGGTGCAGACGTACTTGGCGTTGCAGGCCTCTTTCCTGCAGTCGCCCACGGTGTGTGCGCAGTCGGCCTCGGCGTCGACGCAGGAGTAGGTGCAGTCGTTGTCGCAGCCGTCGGCGTCGACCTCGTTGCCGTCGTCGCAGACCTCGCCGTCGCCCAGGATCTCGTCTCCACAGGTGTTCTTGGTGCAGACCCCCGAGATGCACCACCCGTCCCCGGGCTCCCCGGGGTCGCAGGAGTCTCCCTCGAGCGCCGGGTCCACCTGGTTCTTGGGCTCACCGTCGATGCAGAGGTCGGTCGTGCAGGGGTTGTCGTCGTCCTTGATGTCCTTGGTGTCTACGCCCGCCGTGCAGGCCTGGCCCACGTCGTTGGCCTTGCAGGTGACGGTCTCGCAGTCCCCGACCACGTTTCCGCACTCGGCGTCCGAGGTGCACGAGAACTCGCAGTTGTCCATGCAGCCGTCGGTCGCGTCCCCGTCGCCCCCGTCGTCGCAGCTCTCCCCGGAGTCGACGATGCCGTCGCCGCAGGCGGGCAGCACGCAGGTGCTGCGGCAGGCGTTGGCCACGTCGTCGTTGTTGGCCTGTCCGTCGTCGCACTCCTCGCCGTCGCCCTTGTAGCCGTCCCCGCACTCGTTGAGCGTGCACGCCCCGTCGATGCACCAGTGGTCGCCGCCTTCACCCGACACCGTGCACTCGTTGCCGTCGGCCATCACGGCGTTCTTGGGGGTCGTGTCCTCGCAGGTCGTTGTGATGCAGGTGTCGGTGGCGACCGGTGCGTCCTGGGCGTCGGCTGCCACGCCGCAGCGCTGCCCGACCTTGCTGCCCTGGCTGAAGACGTCGGTGCACACCGGCTTCTGGCAGTCCTCGTCCATCTGGGCGCAGTCGTTGGCCGGGTTTACGCAAGACCAGGTGCAGTCCGTGTCGCAGCCGTCGCCGCCGACCTCGTTGCCGTCGTCGCAGTCCTCGAGGGTGTCCACCGTCCCGTTGCCGCAGTAGGGCTCTACGGCCGAGCAGTCGCCCGCGCAGCCGTCGCCGCTGACGTTGTTGCCGTCGTCGCAGGTCTCGCCGGTCTCCTTTGTCCCGTTCCCGCAGACCGTGCCGGTGCAGCCCCCGCCGAGGCAGGCGTCCGCGCCGCACCTGTCGCCGGGGTCGTTCCCGTCCTGAGCGGTGACGCACTGGGCCGAGGCGTTGCACACCAAGCAGTCCCCGCACACCGTCCCGACCGAGTCGGGGCGGCACCCGTCGCTGCAGCAGTCTCCGGCCGAGCACGAGCAGGTGAGGCACTGGTCGTCCAGGCACTTCTCGCCGTCGCCGCAGGACTGCCCCTCGTTGATCACGTTGCCGCAGGTGTCGAGGGTCTTGAGCAGGCCGGCGTCGGTGCACTCGGTCCGTGTGCCCGGGACGCAGCGGGCCGGGTCTCCCTCACACGCGGTACCAGCGGGGCACTCGGGGTGGACGCCGCCACAGAGGGGAAGGCAGGCGTTGACGCCGCCGGTGCCCGAGAGCTCGGCGCAGACGTGGTCGGCGAGGCAGTCGGCGTTCCCGAGGTCGGGGTTGCAGAGCGCGCAGAGCCCGTCGGCGTCCGTGCAGGCGCCGTCGACGCAGACCGTGCCGCAGTCCTGCGTCTTGATCAGCATGTTGTCGCAGGTGTCCTGGCGCCACACTTCTTTGGCCTGACACACGGTCGAGTCGTCGGGCACGCAGTGCTTGTCCGCCGGGTCGCTCGTGTCGCAGGAGTAGCCCGCGTCGCAGTCGCCGTCGACGGTGCAGGTCTTGGCGCAGAAGCTGACGTCTCCGTTCACCGCGGAGCTGCGGCAGACCCGCCCGCCGACGCAGTCGCCGTCCTCGTCGCAGGCCGCGCAGGCTCCCCCGTCGCGGCAACGGCCCTCGACACAGGCCTGATCGTCGGTGCAGTCCTGCACCACCTCCACGAGGTTGCCGCAGGCGTCCACCCTGGCGGCGTCGCCGCCGTGACAGCCGAGCCCCACCTCGGGCACGCAGCGCCCGCTGCCCGCCTGGGCGTTGCAGGCCTGGCCGATTGGGCAGTCGCTGTCCGTCCGGCACGCCCTCGCGCACCACTTGACCGTGGCGTTGTCGCTGCGCGCCTCGCAGACGTAGCCCTTGTAGCAGTCGGCGTCCGTGGTGCAGGCCTTGCATGCGGGGTCGGTGGCTCCGTCACAGGGGCAGGGGTTGCCTTCGCTGCAGTCGGGCGGCAGGCCCAGTTCGCGGCCGCAGGTGTCCTTCAGGGAGCGCTCCCCCGCGCTGCACTCGTCTTTCCACTCCGGCCGGCAGGTCTGGCTCGCGGCGTCGCAGCTCATGCCGAAGACGCAGTCGCTGTCGGTGGTGCAGGCCTTGGCGCACCACCTCGCGTCCGGCTCCTCGGTCCAGGCCTCGCAGGTGTAGCCGTCCTTGCAGTGCTCGTCCGCCTCACAGGTCTCGCACTGCCCGCCCGAGATCGCCGGGCAGCGGGCGACCGTCCCGAAGGCTACGCAGGGGTGGTCGGGAGCGCAGGTCTCGAGCTTCTCGAAGTCGTTGCCGCAGGCATCTCCCCGCCAGAGGTCGCCGTCCTTGCAGCGCCGGACCTGCTGGACCTTGCACGTGCCATCGACGCAGAGGCCCTGGCCCGCGCCGCAGGGGTTGTCGGAGTCGCAGGTGACGGTGCAGTAGCCGATGCCGCCGAAGCCCTCGTCCGCCCAGGTGCGGCAGACGTTGCTGCTGCAGTCGCCGTCCTTCGTGCACGAGCCGCAGAAGGCCTCGAGGGCGAGGTGGGCGGTGGAGAAACGAGGCGAGGCGTCGGCCAGGCGGACGTCCGCCATCCCCACCGCGGACGCCCGTTCAGGCGCGCTGGTGCCCGATCCAGGGTCTGTAGCACAGGCCCCGAGTAGCGCCGCACAGAGCAGCAGCGCGGCCGCTCCGTAGACACATTTCACCGTTGAATTCGCTTGTGACCGGAGCAACCACATCGTAGCGCACTCCTACAGTACTGTGGGACCCGCCGGCGCGCCGCCGCCGCCGCCCTTCTTCTTCCTGCCGCCCTTGCGCGGGCCGCCGATCGGGATGCCATCTGCGTCGACCTTGCAGCCGAGCTCTTCGAGGTACTTGCGCTCCTCGTAGATGCGT
Organism: uncultured Myxococcales bacterium; assembly: GCA_964594295.1. GTDB lineage: Bacteria > Myxococcota_A > UBA9042 > UBA3505 > UBA3505 > CAZQPP01. The sequence goes on from CAZQPP010000143.1 coordinate 6,806, forward strand.
TTGTCCCGGATCGCCCTGTACTTCGGCAGGACCTTGTCGCTCAACATGATGAAGCCCAGCTCTGCGACGTGCAGCTCACCCCGGGAGGGGTTCTCCACCGCATCGTAGAGATCCCCGAGGTCGATGATCGAGAGGATCTCGAACTGAACCGAGCCGACGCGCTCCAAGTCTTCCTCGGTCATCATGAAGTCGCGGCGCAGATCTATCTCGAAACGTTTCCACCCCGGGCCGGCCTGCAAGATGACCATCCGGCTGTCCCGCCCGGGCGCCGTTCGCTTGCAGTAGGCCTTGCCCTTCTTCTTCTTCCTGCCCTTCTTCTTGGGCCGGACCATCTTGTAGTTGACCACCTGGAAGCTCATGTTCACGCCGAACTTCACGGGGTGCTTGGCGGTGGTCCGCACCAGGAAGGTCATGCGGCTGAACTCTCCGAGGTTCCTGGGGAGCGGCGCGTCGCGCAGGCCTCCGAAGAGCTCCATGTAGCGGCAAGCCCCCGCCTTGCGGTGGGCGTAGCTGGTGTCGAAGAACTTCTTGTAGCGGTCCTCGTCGAACTCGAAGGCGAGGCGCATGATGCGGACTTCCTCGCTGTTGAGCTCGTCGATGAGGGAGTCCGGGGCCTCCTCGCCGTAGCCGTCGTCCTCGACCTCGCACTTGATGCCCGGGGGAGGTGGCGGCGGTGCCGGGGGCTCTGCTCCTTTCTTCGCCTTCTTCGCCTTCTTGCCCTTCTTGCCTTTCTTCTTCACCGGCGTGGAGGTCGGCAGCTTGTCCTTCTCCTCCTCGACCTTGACCACCGGCGCCGTGTCCTTGACGAAGGGGATGGTGATGCCGGCCTCGCCGAGCCAGCAGTTCAGCCTGCGCTTCGGAGGCAGCTCCTCGCCCACCTGCAGCTCGCGCTCCGGCGGCGGCTCGGCCACCGGGCAGGGGCGGAAGAGGTCGATGCCCTTGGCGTCGTCCTCGATGATCCAGCCGAGCTCCTCGACCTCATCCTCGAAGGCCCAGTCCATGCGGTGCTGGTAGGTCTGGAAGAAGGCCCAGGGCGGCTCGTTGGGGTCGTCCGGGTCGCGGGCGAGGCGCGGGGCTCCGAGGATCATCGTGTCGCGCATGACGCGGTATTGGTGGGTCTCGTCGAGGATTGGCTCCGGGCGGTCGGATCGCCAGGCCTGGACCGTGATGGGCAGGATGCCGTCGTCGCACTTGCGCGGGATGTTGAAGGTGCAGTTCTCGCGGTATGGCCCGTAGTCCATGGTGACCGAGCAGGGAGTGGGCTCCTGGTCCGGCCGCACCGGCTGCATCAGGCCGGCCGTCGGCAGGCCGCAGATGACCGTGACGACGTCCTTCTTGGGGCGCGGGATCTCGATCCTCCACGCGTAGGTGATCGAAGAGCCGGCCTTGATGCGCCGGATCTTGTCCTTGTCCGCCTCCTTCTCTCCCCCGTCGGCGGCCTCGCTCCCCGAGGCGTCGGCCTTGTCCTCCTTCTCCTCCTTGTCTTCGCCCTTGTCCTTCTCCTCGCCCTCCTCGGGCGGGAGGTCCATGTCCTGGCCGGCGGCCTCGCGCTGGAAGTAGTCGTCGTAGTTGAAGGTCGGGTCGCTGGCCTCTTCCGCCTCCTCGAAGCTCGTCGAGAGAGTGACGATGATCTTCTTCTCGCAAGCGGTCAGCGGGACCAGGACCAGGACCAGGACCAGGACCAGGTTTTGTTGAAGCAAGCCCAGGGCTTGCGGCGTCAGGTTGTGGGAGTCGAAACGCATCGCCTTACTCCCGGACCTGCGCGCGCCACCTCGTGAAGCGCACCTTCTTGGAGATGCCCTTCATGGACTTGTCCTTGGCGATGGCCGCGAGGGCGTACCAGGTGGACAAGACGAGGTCGTTGCCTTCTTTGTGGCCGAAGTGGTTGACGAGATAGACGGGCTTGGGGGCGGCGTCCGATGAGCCCGGCGGCACCTTGGAGTCGTCCAAGAGCTCGGCGAAGGCTTCCTTGAAGGCGGGGTAGTCGTCCTCGATGAGCTCGCTCCCTCCGACGAAGAAGGGGCCGCGCTTCTGCTGGGGCTCGTCGCGCGCCGGTCCCACGCCGGCGAGGATCATGTGCACGCCTCCCACAGGCGACGGCGTGATGAGGAGGCGGTGGGTGACGCCCTTGAACAGGGCGGCCGGGTCGGCCCGCTGGCTGGTGAGCGGCGCCTGGCCCCGGGTCGGGCTCTCGGGCTCGGGTGAGATGACGACGAGCAGGGATGTGACCATGAAGAAGAGCAGCAGGATCATGGCCACGTCGTCGAAGGCTGTTTCGTCGTCCTCGCAGGCATCGGTGATGCCTTCAGCCTCGTCGAAGATGTCGTCTTCGGCCGCCTTCTCGGCCGCCTGGGCGAGGGTCGCCCGGGCGAGCTCCAGGTTCAGCTGGGTCGTTCGCGCTCTCATGACCGCGCCTCGCGCTCTGGTGAACCGCTCCTCACTCCTCTTCTGTCTCCAGTTTGGGCCAGCGGCAGAAGGTCTTGATGATGTCGTTCCTCTTGACCCCCGTTTCCGCCGAGCACTGCTCCATGTTCGCGAAGTTCTTCAGGCACTCCGCGTCGCTCCCGCACAGCCGCACGCAGCATTGGTTGTACTTGAAGAGCTCGTCCGCCATGGAGACGCCGTTGGGGAAGGCCGGGCACGGCCTCACGTCCACGATCAGGGTCATGCCCTGGCTCTTGACGGCCTTCTTCAGCTTGTTCAGGGCGCGGGTGATCTGGTGCAGCACCCCGTACTTGCCGGCGGGGTCCGAGGCTACGTAGAACTTGACGATCTTCTGGCGGCCTCCGGCCCGCCCCGCGTGGTCCAACGCGGCCATGTAGTACTCGGTCAGGGCCAGCAGCAGCTCGTCGCTGGTCTCTTCTTGCTCCGTGCTGAACCACTCTCCGTCGGGGCTCGGCTTGGCGTCGATGTCGATCTTGTAGCGCGGGTCGTCCAGCCCACCGAGGTTGCGGAGGCGTATGCCCTGGTCGGCGTCGACGTAGAGCAGGCCGTCGGTGTCCTTGTGGGTCTTGATCTGGCGCGTCTTCTCGACCGGCTTGGGCAGCTCCTTCTCCCTCAGCTCCACGTCGTGCCACTTCTTGGCGAAGACGAAGAAGATCAGCACCAGGAAGAAGAAGAGCAGGATCATCGCCACGTCGTCGAACGTGGTCTCGTCTATGTTGGGTTGGCTCACGGCCCGCCCTACTCGAGGATGCTCTGTGCGCCGCCGGTTTCACTCGCCGCGCTCTGGGCCGCGATTGCGGCGGCCTCGGAGGGGATGAGCGAGATGGCAAGCGAGTAGTTGTCGATGCGGTTGTGGATCCAGGTGCGCATCATGATGGCCATGCCCTTGATGAGCAGGCCCAGCAGGGTCGTCACGAGGGCGACGTTGATGGATCCTGCGATGGAGCTGACCATGTCCTGGCTCATGGACCCCGCGCCGAGCTGTCCGAAGGCGAGGATCATGCCCAAGACGGTGCCGGCGAAGCCGAGGATCGGGCCCATGGCCGCGCAGAGGTTCACGACCGAGATGCGGTTGTACTCCTCGTCCTTGATGTCGCGGGCCTGGGCCGCGAAGTAGCGGTCGATGTGGGCGTCCGAGGTGACGCCGTTGCGGCTCATCTGGTTGACCACCTCGTCGAGGTGGTTCGAGATCTCGGCCCGGTCGCTCAAGATGCCCCAGAGCTTCTCCTGGTGCCACTTCTCCCATCGCGCCGAGGGGTCGCCGCCGACGCGTATGACGTGCACGAGAGCCTGCACCACGTTCGAGCGGTGCTCCTCGCCCCGGTAGAAGTGCGAGCGGCGCACGTTCCAGACCAGGTAGCCCGCGGCGAAGGTGATGGCGAAGACCAGCCACAGGCCGAGCATCAGGGTGTACTCGATGATGAGGGAGAGTATGGAGCGGTTGTCGCCGTCGCCGCCCCCGGCCTGAGCCTTCTCCCACTCCTCGCGGGCCTTATCCATCTCCTTCTTCTTCTTCTCGAGCTCCAGGCGGTTGCGCTCTACCTCGGCCTCGCCGCGAAGAGCCTCGATCAGCGCCTTGGCCTGGAGGTAGGCGTCCTCTTTCTTCTTGGAGTCCGCCTTCTTCTTCTCCGCGTCGTCCCTGGCCTTCTGGCGATCGGAGGGCTTCGCGGTGTCGTCGTTGCGCAGGCGCTTGTACTTCTCCACCGCGGCCTTGCTCGCGTTCTTGGCCTCGTCGAACTCGGACTTGGCCTTCTTCATGGTGTCGGTGGCCTTGTCCATGGCGAGCTGCCGGGCTCGTTTCAGCTCCGCCTCCTTCTTCAGGTCCTCCTTGCTCTTCTTGGCAGGTGCACCCGTGATGGGACCGGCCGCCGGAGCCGCGGGGGCCGCCGCTGCCACGACCGGCGGGGGCGCGCCGGTGGTCTGCTTGATCAGGACCTTGGCGATCTCCTCACTCTTGAGCAGGTTGACGCCGCCCAGGAAGGAGGTCACCAGGAGCAGCCCGATGCATATGGCGGTCCAGATCCAGAGCCACAGCTTCTCCTTCTCCTTGCCCTGCAAACGAGGGAGGAAGCCGTAATCGGTCAGGGTGTGTCGGGCTTGCCTGTCGGCGCCCTTCTTCTTCTTCTCAGCCATCGGCTATTCCTCCTTCTCCTGCTCTATGTCCTCTTCTGCGCCCTCGGCCTCTTCTTCCTCCTCGCACGGGCGGCCGTCGCAAAGGCCCGGCTCGGGGTAGAAGGCCAGCCGCACGGTCGGCGGCTCCTCGTCACGGCTGGCGGCGAAGAAGTACTCGAGCACATAACGTTGCCCGTCGGACTTGACGATGAAGGTCTGTGGGAAATCTCTGAACTTTGACGAGTAGAGGCGGTACTTGCCGCGCGGCAGGTAGAGCACGCGCGGGTCGGGGCAGACGGCCCCTTCCTTGCCCTGGATGATGTAGAGCCTCTCGAAGAGGCGCTCAAGGTCCTCCTTGGCCACCTTCGTGTAGTAGTCGATGTGGTCGGAGGCGACCTGGATGGGCTCGAAGCTCACGTACTCCAGCGAGACCTGTGGGCCCGTGAAGCGCTTCGCCTCCCGGGGGAGCTTGTCGACCTCGGGGAGGGCGCGGAAGGGCAGGGCCTCGGTCTCCATGGGCCACTTGGCCCGCTCTCGGCGCTTGATCGCGTCCGCCACCGAGGTGCGCTCCTCCGCGATCCGGACGAGGGGCTCCATCAGCTCGCGGATGACGGCCTTCTCGTCGGGCACGTTCAGCAGCGCGGAGTTGGCGTCCGCGTCGAACTCGGGCGGCTTCCGCAGGAACACGGCGACGCTCTGGACGTCGGGGTAGTACTTCTCGGCACACGCCAGGTAGCGGGTGGCGTCGAGGTGGAAGCCCTCGAGCGCTCGCGCGAGGCCGCGGTAGATCAGCGCCAGCGCCACGTCCCGCCTGACGCAGCCGATCTTCTCGACCGAGTCGCTCGGGTCGCAGGAGACGGGCTTCTCACCCCAGTTCTCCTCGACCGCGCTCACGAGCGGCAGGATGCGCTCGTCGAGCACCTCGCGCATGCGCTCGGCGATGGTGTGGCGGTTGTCGAGGGAGCCCGTCAGGCGCATGGCCTCGTACATGCGCTGCATCTCGCTGACCGCGAGGAAGATGCTGCGCTGGACGGCGGCCTCCTGCTTGAGCTTGCCCTCGTCCGCCTTGTCGTCTTTTGGCTTTGCCCCGAGCAGGACGAAGGCCAGGCAGACGATCAGGGCCACGCGCATATTTCGTAGTGTGCCAGTCACTTCAACGCCTCCTCCGGCGCCGTTTGCTGCTGCTCTTGCGCTTCTTCTTCGGGGGTGGGGGTGGTGGCTCGGGCTCGCGACAGAGCACGGGGATGACGCGGCGCTCGAGCGACCCCGCCGTGACCTTGCGCCCCAGCTCCCGAAGAGCCTTGACGGCCTCGTCCAACATCGCGCAGCGCTCGTCGTCCTTGATGTAGCGCACGCCGTACTTCTCCACCGACCAGTAGCGCCCGTAGCCCTTGCGCTGGAGCACCTCGAGGACCACCCTCGAGTTGACCAGGCCCACGTCGGCGACCGCGACCCGCTCCGCGATGGTCTCCATCAGCTCGCCGAAGCGAAGGCCCGTGCGGTTGGCGATGACGTGCACGGCCCGCTCGTAGTACATGGACGCCCGGTCGTCCTCGAGGGCCTTGGCGGCCTTGGCGACCTGGATGTATCGCTTGGCGCGTCCTTCCCAGTCGAAGCCGGTCGCCTCGAGGGCCGCCGCGCGGGCGAGCAGCGCCGTGTAGTCCTCGGACTCCTCGAGCACGTCGAAGAGGGTCCCGAGGGCGTCTCCGTAGAGCACCCGGGTGTACTCCATGGCCTGCACGCTCGGCAGGCCGATGCCGAGGGAGGTGCGGAGGTCCGAGAGGGCCCTGTCGAGCCAACGGATCTTCTCCATGCCCTCGCCCTTGAAGCGCGCGCGGTGCTCGCCGCGCTCGAGGTGGAGGAGGGCACGCACGACGCGCTGCGCCGAGTGGGTCGGGCTCGTCAGCGATAGGGCTCGCGTGTACTGGTCCTCGGCGTCGTCGAAGCGCTCGGCGTTGCCTTCGGCGTACTCCCCGGCCGACTCGTTGGCCAGGAAGCGCATGGCCCCGGCGCCCGTGTTCTCCGCGTCGAAGTAGGTCGCCAGGACCAGCTCGTGGCAGCGCGTGTTCGTGTCGACGACCAGATCCCGCAGCTCGGGCTTGGCGTCCTCGGGCAGCATGCGCCCGAGCCAGCGGACCCTGTCGTGGGCGAAGCGGGCCAGCGCCGCGAGTTGGCGCAGGCGATCGTTCTCCAGGACGTAGTTGCCGAGCACCTGGGCCGCCAGCGAGATCTGCTCGTTGACCAGCTCCAAGAAGACCTCCACGCCCTCGAAGCTGTCGGCGAAGTACTCGGCCGCGACGAGCTGGGCGATCATGGCCTCGTCGTTGTCGTTGAGCTCGCCGAAGACCTGGGTCCACAGGGGGTCCGGGTCTTCCTCTCCCTCGGGCGCGATGCCCTCGGCAGGGGCTTCGTCTTCCGCGCCGGGTTCTCCTCCGGCGGCTCCCTCGCCGGCCTCGCCGGCACCTTCGCCACCCTCGGCGGCGGGCTTGTCCCCTGCGCCCGGTGTGCCCGGCGCCGCCGGGGCCGCCGGCGCGGCTGCCTTCTCGGCCTCGCCCCCTTCTTCGGGCTGATCGATGCCGAGCATCTTGGCGGCCGCGCGCCTGTAGGCCTCCTTCCTGGCCTTCTCCTCCGGCGTCAGCTCTGCTTCGCCCTTCTTCTCTGCCGGCGGCGTTGTCTCCTGGGCCGCCGCGGGCAACGCGGCGAGCAGCACGGCGGCGCCGATCGCCAGGGCAAGAGTCTTGGTGAACACGCTCATCGGAACTCCGCCAGCCGCGCCAGGCAGGTCTCGGTGGGGATGTCGTCACCCTCTACGGCGTTGATCGCCGTGCGGATGAAGTGCTGGTCCCCGGTGTCGCGGAGCACGGTGAGCAGGCCGATGAGCACGTCGCAGTGCCCGCGGCCGAGGTACTTGCCGTGGAAGGTGGGCGCTTTCGCTCCGGTGTAGGGGTCCACCGGCTGGTCGAGGTCGATGGGCCAGGCGCAGATGCGGCAGGTCTTCGACTCGTCCACGTCGAGCGGTGCTCCCGCTTCGCCGAGGCCGGGGCAGGTTGTCCCGGTCACCTCGTTGACCGCCCAGCTCAGCACGGGCTTTCGCGCCTTGGACAGAAACCACCGCACGCCCTCGCGGGCCAGGGCCTTCGCCCTCTCCCTGTGGCTGCCGCCCATGCGGTAGCGCGCCCGGGCGAAGCGCAAGGAGAGCTCGGCCTTCTCCAGGAAGTCGAAGGGGACCTTGAGGTAGCTCTCGAGGGCGGCGATCTCGCGGTTGGGATCCGGCATGCGCTTGTCCTTGCCGAGCTTGTCGGCGAGCACCAGCAGGGAGGTCCCGTACACGGCGTGCACTCTCGAGCGGATGCAGCGCTCCTCGGCTTCGTGCAGGGCGGCCGGCTCGGCGTCCTCCTCGGGGGGCTTGCTCGCGTGCGCGAGCTCGACGGCCCGCTTGGCGGTCGCGACAGCCCGCCGCGCGAGCTGGGTGAAGCGTGTCTTGTCGCCGGCCTGCTCGTGGACCACGATGGGGAGGCCGGTCCCGGCCGGAGGTGTGTAGTAGAAGACCAGGCCGTAGCTGTAGAGCATGTGGGCCTGACGGGCCATGATGTCCGCGCGGGCGAGGCCGTCGCTGGCGTGGATGGAGGCCATGATGCCCTGGAGGCTCGTGGGCTTGTTGACGTCCGGCTTCGCCTTTGTTTCGGCACCATCGGTCGCGTCCTCGCCTTCTGCCTCTGCCGGCGCGCTCTCCTCTGCGGCCTCTTCCTCTGCGGCGAGCTGCGCCACGTACGCGCGAGCGATGTCGTTGTTGACGCCGACCATCTTCGCGCCCTGGCCGTAGAGCCTGTCGGCGAGCTCGAAGACCTGCTCGTTGACGTTCCAGTCGACGGTCTCGGTCTGGCCCATCGTGTACCAGCGATCGTGCAGGCGCACGGCCGCGGCGGCGAGGACGCCAGCGGCGAGGTTCTCGTCGTTGATGAAGGTCGCCCTGGCCATGTCGCGGGCCAGGGCGCCGACCTCGGTGGCGTAGTCGGCGAGGTATCCCGCCGCCTTTTGCTTCTTCTTGCGCTTCTTGCGCTTCTTGCCCTTCTTCCCTCCGCCTCCGCCGTCGCCCCCGTCGAGCTGGGCGTTGTCGAGGCGCTCCACGAGGGCCTCTCTTCGTCTGGGCTCCGCGTCCATCGGGCGGATCTTCACGCTGTCGCCCATGTGCACGTATCCACCGTGGTCGCCGGCGGCGCGCAGCAGGGGGACCAGCTGGACCATCCTCTCGTGGTGCTTGGCGTTGCGCGCCACGACGTCGACGGCGTTGCGGAGCATCACGCCGAGGTAGAGGTAGGCGCTTCGCTCGACGAGGCTCGGGTACCAGCCGCAGTTCTCGTCGTCACCGTGCTCGGGCGGTGGGAAGTCGGGCTGGCTGGCCGCCGCGAAGCGGCCGAGCACGGCTCTCCACATGTACTGCAGGCCGGAGAGCTCGGCTTGCCAAGCCTTGCGATCGTCGGCGAGCAGCGGCGCGCTCAGGATGCGGGCCTCGCCGAGCATGAAGAGCGAGCGGTCCGTCGGAGAGCGCTCCACCGACTGCTCGAGCAGGCGAAGGGAGTCGAAGAGCAGGCCGCGCTTGCGCTCCACGCGGTAGTAGTGGACCTGGGCTTCGGCGTACAGTGCCCGCAGCCACGCTACCTGGGCCTCCCACTCCTCCTCCGCGCAGTCTCCGAGGTCGAGGTTCTGGGTGACCCCGCCGAGGAATCCCTGGATCTCGCTGGCAGAGGGGTGGAGCCAGTCCTGGGGCTTGAGCACTCCCCTGAACTTCTCGTCGGCGGCGAAGACCCAGGCTGTCTTCTTGAGCTTCTTCACCTCAGCGGGGACCTTGAGCTCGTCTAAGAAGCCCTTGGCCCGGAGCAGGGCGACGCGAAGCGCCGCCTCGGGGGTGTGCAGGGTGCCGTCGCTGCCGTCCTTTGCCGCGCCCTTGAACTTGATGCCCGCGAAATT
>CAZQPP010000144.1:0-117 GCA_964594295.1 uncultured Myxococcales bacterium
AGAAGGCTCCCGCGGAGGAGAAGGCCCCGGCCGAGGAAGCACCTCCTGCCGAGGAAGCCGCTCCTTCCGAGGAAGCCGCTCCTTCCGAGGAAGCTGCTCCTTCCGAGGAGCAGCCAC
>CAZQPP010000144.1:217-16283 GCA_964594295.1 uncultured Myxococcales bacterium
CCGCCAATGAAGCTGCTCCTTCCGAGGAGCAGCCACCCGCCAATGAAGCTGCTCCTTCCGAGGAGCAGCCACCCGCCAATGAAGCTGCTCCCGACAAGGAGCAGCAGCCTCCGGTCGAGGAGAAGGCCCCCGAGGGCGAGAGCGCCGGCGACGAGAAGGCGCCGACCGAGGAGACACCGAAGGCCCCGCCAGTTGACGGCCCCTCCACGGTGGAGCCTTGATCATGCTGTCGGAAGGGCTATGGTTCTTAATGACGACCAAGATGGTGTGCGCATGAAGCTCCGACTCTTTGCAGCGTTGTTGGCCGCGATGGCCATGCTCGCGTCGTCCGGGCTGAGCGCCGCACCGCCCAAGAAGGGCGTCAAGGCGAAGTTCTACGACTTCTCCGACCAGCTGATCGACGGTGAGGTGAAGCGCCCGACGGCCCTCTACACCGACGTCCGCCAGCAGGTGAAGTTCAAGCGCCTGCTGAGGCTGAAGAAGTCCTTCATCCAGGACGTGCTCATGCGCACGGCCCGAGACCCAGTGTTCAAGTAGAACCAACTCCTTCGGGCACAGCACATGATCATCGCCGAGAGCCAACGCCGGCGCTCGTTCATCGGGCGCCTCGAGCCCGGCCAGGACCTCGTGGACAGCCTGCGAGACCTGTGCATCCGCCAGCGCGTGGAGACGGGCTACTTCTTCGGTTTCGGGTACGTCCGCGAGCCTCGCGTGCGCACCTTCCGCCCGGAGCACCGCCGCTACGTGCGCGCCCCCGAGGATCTCGAGGGAGAGTTCGTCGCCAACGCCGTGCACGGCACCGTCTCCTTCCACCAGGAGGCGCGTGAGCTCAACGTGACGGCCACCCTGGCCCACACCGAGTCCGGCCAGATCACCGTGGCAGAGCTGCTCGCCGCCGAGGTGGTGGACTTCGAGTTCACCATCCTCGCGATGGACGACGTCCGCCTCTACCGGGACGACGATCCACAGACCGGCATGCGCGGCTGGGTCATGATGGAGATGCTCGATGACGAGCCCGAGGAGTCGGCTTCGAGCCAGGCCGGCCTTGCGGCGGCCGCGCCCACGGCCAGCGAGCCTGCCATCGAGATAGAGATCGGTGATTTCTTGAACCACCCGCGGCTCGGGACCTGCGAGGTCTGCGATGTGGCCGACGAGGCACGAATCGCCATCCGCCTGAGCACCGGCCGCGTCGTCGAGCTCCACCGGGGCATCATCGACCTGAAGCCCGTGGACCTCGAGAGCGAGCATCGCACCTTCGAGGTGTCGATCAGGAAAAAGCCCTGAGGGCATAACTCGCCCTGCGCGGCGGTTGTGTGGCATTCGCACTCGAACGCGGAGCGTGGCAGGTTCCGCGCACCTGCACATCTGGAGGGCATACGATGACGAGAACAGCGGCGGACGTGATCGCCTTCGCAAAGGAGCACGGAGCCCGCAACGTCGACCTGAAGTTCGTTGACTTCCCGGGCACCTGGCAGCACTTCAGCATCCCGGTCAGCGAGCTGAACGAGGGTGTCTTCGAGGAGGGCTGCGGCTTCGACGGCTCGTCGATCCGTGGCTGGCAGGCCATCAACGAGTCCGACATGCTCGTCGTTCCGGATCCGGCGACGGCCCAGATCGACCCTTTCATGTCCGGGCCGACCCTGACCCTGATCTGCGACATCCGCGATCCCGTCACCGGGCAGAGCTACACCCGCGATCCGCGGCACGTCTGCACCAAGGCGCTGGACTACCTGCGCAGCACCGGTATCGCCGACACCGCCTTCATCGGGCCCGAGCCGGAGTTCTTCGTCTTCGACGACGTGCGCTTCGACCAGACCCCCAACAGCGCCTTCTTCTTCGTCGACTCCGTGGAGGGGCGCTGGAACACGGGCGAGGACGTGCCCGGCGGGAACCTGGCCTACCACCCGCGCTACAAGGAGGGCTACTTCCCGGTCCCGCCCTTCGACACCCTCCAGGACATCCGCACCGAGATCGTCGACGAGCTCGAGAAGCTCGGCTTCCGAATCGAGTGCCACCACCACGAGGTGGCCACGGCCGGCCAGTGCGAGATCGACATGCGCTTCGCGCCCATGCTCGAGATGGCCGACCAGCTCATGTGGTTCAAGTACGTCGTCAAGAACGTGGCGCGCCGCCACGGCAAGACGGCGACCTTCATGCCCAAGCCCATCTTCGAGGACAACGGCTCGGGCATGCACACCCACATCAGCCTCTGGAAGGACGACGAGCCCCTCTTCTGGGGGAACAGCTACGCCAACCTCAGCGAGACGGCGATGCACTTCATCGCCGGCATCATCGCCCACGGGCCCGCGCTCTGTGCCTTCGCGAACCCGACCACGGTCAGCTACAAGCGCCTCGTCCCGGGCTTCGAGGCCCCCATCAACCTGGCCTACAGCAGCCGCAACCGCTCGGCCGCGGTCCGCATCCCGATGTACAGCCAGACACCCCAGTCCAAGCGCGTCGAGTTCCGGACGCCGGACCCCTCCTGCAACCCCTACCTCACCTTCCCGGCGATGTTGCTCGCGGGCCTCGACGGCGTGGAGAGGCGCCTCGATCCGGGCCAGGCTCTCGACCGCGACATCTACGGCATGACCCCCGCCGAGCTGAAGGCGGTCCCCAAGGTGCCTTCCTCGCTCGACGAGGCCCTGACGGCGCTTGGCGAGGACCACGCCTTCCTGCTCAAGGGCGATGTCTTCACCGAGGACGTGGTCAAGACGTGGATCGACTACAAGATGGACCGTGAGGTCACGGCGATCCTCTCGCGGCCGACGCCCTTCGAGTTCTCGCTCTACTACGACTGCTAAGACCTTCCTATGTGGCCTCCCGGCCACATAGGAGGCCTCGCTGAACCCGTCATTTCGGCCGCGGGCCGCCAGCATGGCCTCGGTCGGTCTGAAGGGCCGAAATGCGGGTTAGCTCGGCCCTGTCTATCTTGTGCCCGCCGGTTAGACCGCCCGGGGGCGGTCCAACACGGCTTTGCGGTTTCAGAGCGCGGGCAGCCCCAGCTCGGCGCGGATTGCGTTCTCCAAGGCTCTGAGCTGCGGATAGCGTCCGCTTCGGAGGATCGTCCCGTCAGCAGCGACAAGCACGTACAAGCTGTTCACCGCGCCCCCGTTGTTGAAGCCTCTCATCAGCTTGTCGGGGTCGCGGAGCAGGGTCATCGTCAGGCCGTACTGGTTGCCGACCTGAGAGCAGTAGGCGTCGGTGGCGGTGATGAAGTTGCCGTCCTCGCTGACGACGAAGAAGAAGCCGAGGCCGAGGTCCTTGTAGCTCTCGAAGAGGGTGTTCGCCTCCCGGGCGAACGAGCGACAGGACCCTCACCAACCGTCGAAGTTGAAGATCAGCGAGACCTCGTTGCCGCAGAGCTCGTGGGTGGTCGCCTCTTCGCCGGCGCAGGTTGGGAAGGACAGGTCGGCGACGGTGCCGCCGGTGGTGACGCCGCCGGGCGCGGGCCACGGGCAGAGACCGGCCGGCGTGTCCGGGGTTGTGTCTGCGGCCTGTGCCTGGCCGTCGTCTGTGGGTACGTCCGGCGGCGGGGGAGGTGCGTCGTTCGCAGCCACGTCTTCGGGCGGAGGAGGGCCGCCGTCCGCGGGCGCGTCCGCAGGCGGAGGAGGGCCGGCGTCGGCCGGCAGGTCTGTTGCGGGGCCCGGGCCCGTGTCCGGAGGAAGGTCTGTGGCGGGGCCCGGGCCCGCGTCTTGAAGAGTGTCTGCCGCCTGCTGCGCCTGCGTGTCGGGGGGGGCGCCCTCGGAGGCCGCGTCCGAACCGCCGAGATCTCTGCCCTGCGGAGCCGGGCCGGGGTCGGCCTGCGCCGCCGACGTGGCGTCCTGCGCCGGGAGACCGGCCGGGACACCGCTGGAGGAGCCGTCTGAGGCGCAACCGAGCTGGGTGGCTGCTGTCGAGAAGAAGAAGAGCAGCGCCCCGGCGAGGAGGCGCCCTGTCGGCAAGGAGCTCATGAGACCTCGTTCAGATGAACATCTGCACTTCAGCCTCTGCGGCGAAGTCCAGGAAGGCCGCGGCGCCGGCGATGTCGGCTCCTTCGATCAGGTCGTCCTCCGACACCCCCATGACGCCCATCGTGGTCGAGCAGGCGAAGAGCTGGACCTCCATCTCCTTGCAGGTGTCGATGAACTGGGTCACCTCGGGGATGTTCGCCTTCTTCATCCAGCTCTTCATCATCGAGGTCGCCACCTCCGTCATGCCCGGGAGGGCGCCGACGAGGTTCGGCACGGGCACCGGCATCGCCGGGTTGGCGAGCGAGGGGACCTTGAGCTTCTCGTTCTTGTTCTTGTTCAAGATGTCGAGGCCGTAGAAGGTGAAGAAGATGCCGACCTCCCAGCCGAGGCTGGCGGCCGTGGTCGCCAGGATCAGGGGCGGGTAGGCCTGGTCGAGGGTGCCCTTGGAGGCGACCAGCGCCAGGCGCTTGCGCTTTCGAGCCGCCTCGGGCGTGGCGTCGCCCCCGATAGCCTCCTCGAGGGCAGGCGCGGCGCTCATGACACACCTCCCTTTCGCAGCCAGAACAGGTGCACGCCAGGCTCGGCCTCCCGCGTCGCGATGAGCTCGTGGCCGCCCTGGTTTGCCAGCGCCGGGATGTCGCGCAGGGAGCCGGGGTCTGTGCACTTCAGCTCGAGCACCTGCCCGCGGAGGAGCCCGGCGAGGCTCTTCGAGGCCTTGTAGACCGGCAGGGGGCAGAGGTCGCCGGTGCAGTCGAGGGCCTTGTCTGCCGTGAAGTCAGTGTTTGGAAGCGAGATGGCTGCTTGCATGGTTGGTTCCCTCCCTTCGGGTCTGCGGGCAGGCGTTTGGCGGGGCAGGCGCCTCGTAGCCGAGCGCCTTGTCTCAGAATTCCGGCGTCCCTTCGTTTTCTCCGAGGATGTCAGTGAAGAAGCTGGCGTACTTGAAGCCGCTGTCCGGGGAGACGCCGACGACGGGGCCCTCGGTCTTCTCTCCGAGGCGGTTGAGGGCGGCCACGATGGCGCCTGTGGTCGGGCCGACGATCAGCCCCTCCTCACGGAACAGGCGCTTGGTCGTGGAGTAGGCGGGCTCGTCCGGGACGCGGATCACCTGGTCGATGACGCTCGGATCGAGGATCTCGGGGGTCTTGGCTTCCTGCAGGTTCTTCATTCCGGCGAGGCGGTGACCCTTCTCCGGTTCCACCGCGATGATCTTGATCGTCGGGTCCTTCTCCTTCAGGAAGGTGCCGACGCCGGTGAGAGTGCCGCAGGTGCCGTAGCCGGCGATGAAGGTGCGTACCCGTCCCTCAGTCTGGCGCCAGATCTCGGGCCCGGTGGTCTCGTAGTGCGCGCGAACGTTGTCCTGGTTGGCGTACTGGTTCGGCATGGCGTACTCGCCGCTGCCGTCCTTGTAGAGCGAGTTGGCGAGCGCGATGGCTCCGTCTTTCGGGTGGTCTATGGGGCAGAGGTCGTCCGGGGTCTCCCAGACCTCGGCTCCGAGCATGCGGAGCAGGACCTTCTTCTCCTCGGGGACGCCGTCGGGGATCGTGACGGTGATCCTCTTGCCCATCAGGGTGGCCAGCGCCGCCAGCGCGATGCCGGTGTTTCCCGAGCTGGGCTCCACGAGGCGCTTGCCCTCGAGCTCGCCACGCTCCTCCATGCCGTTCAGGAGGAAGTAGGCCGTTCGGTCTTTGACCGAGCCGAAGGGGTTGAGCCACTCGAGCTTCAAGAAGGCCTCGACGCCGCTCGGGATCGTGTGCTTCAGCCGGACGAGCGGGGTCGGGTTGTGCTCGCTCGCTATCAGCTCACGCACGTCGTCGAAGCGGCGCAGGTCCGCGCGACCGCGCAGAGGCTCTGGGATGGCCTGAGGGCTGGGGCTAGGGAGCGGAGCCGGCTCCTCGTCCGGGAGATCGACGAGCTCGGGGAGGTGGGGGTGGGCGTGGTGCATGTGTGACATCGCTGGAACGACCTGGGTCCTCAGATGGCGAAGTTCGGCACGAAGACCTCTTCCCGCGCGCGCTTCTCGTCGGCGAGGTCTTTGAAGCTCGTGTTGTCGTAGATGGCGCTGACGGCGTCCCTGACCTTGCGGAACATGGGTACGAAGACGCAGCTCCGGCGCTGCGGGCACGTCGCCTCACCCGGGTCGTCGATGCAGGCCACCGGGTCGAATTCGCCCTCGAGGCGCCGGATCACGTCGCCAACCGAGAGATCGGTGGGCGACACAGCGAGCACGTAGCCGCCCGCGCAGCCGCGGCGCGAGTCGACCAGGCCCACCTGCTTGAGCTCGTTCAGGATTATCTGCAGGAAGCGCGGCGGGATGGCCTGAGCCGAGGCGATGGCGTGGAT
This sequence comes from uncultured Myxococcales bacterium, assembly GCA_964594295.1. Taxonomy (GTDB): domain Bacteria; phylum Myxococcota_A; class UBA9042; order UBA3505; family UBA3505; genus CAZQPP01. The sequence continues at coordinate 6,508 of CAZQPP010000144.1, forward strand.
CTTCATCGGCCCGGTGCCGTGCGCGACGGAGAGCTCGAGCAGGGCCCGGAGCGCGTACTGAGTCTTTTGCGAGATGCTCACGACGGGTGGAATCCTAAGTAAGTCGATTGACATAATGTGTATTAGGCTGGTCGTTGTCAAGAGGAATGCTCGGGGAAGAGGGGGGATACGCAGAGGAGCAGAGGCTCGGAGGCGCAGAGGAAGAGGGGAAACGCGTGGGCGCAGAGGGTGCTATCGTGAGCCACGTGGCCGACCTGCCTCCATCCTGGAGCCGCGTGCTCGACCCCCTCGCGGAGAGCCTCCCCGACCCGGAGGGCATGCTGCGCGTCGCCGCTGGGCTCGACCGCTCGCTGCGCGCCGAGGACGTGGAGATCGCGGGAGCCGTCGCGGGGGCGTCGGGGCCTTTCCGCCGCCTCATGGAGCGGGATCCTGCCATCGTGTCCGAGCCGGTGCCTATCCGGCGCGTCGCGGCGGATCGCTCGCCGGCCGGCCTGAGGCGGAGCCTCCTCTCGGAGTTGCCTCTGGACGCCGGCGGCTCACAGGCCTCGGCAGCGCTCGGTCGCTGGCACCGCCGCGCCTGGCTCCGCCTGGCCGCCGACGAGGCGCTCGGCAGGCCTGTGCTCGGGGTGAACGCCGACCTCAGCACCCTGGCGGAGGTGGCGGTGGCCGCCGCCTTCGAGATCGCTCGCGCGGAGGTCGTCGAGCGCTACGGGGAGCCCCTGTCGGCCGCCGGTCGGCCCTGCGAGCACACCGTCATAGGGCTCGGCAAGCTCGGCTCGGAGGAGCTGAACTACTGCAGCGACGTGGACCTGGTGGTGCTCTACGACAGCGACGAGGGTCGGGTCGGAGAGGGCGCGACGACGCTCCACGAGCTCCACGAGCGCCTCGTGCGGGAGGCCGTCAAGCTCATAGACCGGCGCGGCGCGACCGGGCTCTACCGGGTCGACCTCGGCCTCCGCCCCGAGGGGAGGTCCGGGGCGCTCTCCAACTCGGTCGACGCGGCTGAGCGTTACTACGAGACCTGGGGCCACACCTGGGAGCGCATGGCCTGGCTGCGGGCGCGGCCGGTGGCCGGGAGCCTCGGCCTCGGCCGTGACTTCGTGGCCACCCTGCGCCCCTTCGTCTACCGCCGGCACCTGGACGAGAAGGCTCTCTCCGAGCTCCGCAACCTCAAAGACGTCTGGGCCGAGGGCGACCGCAGCAGCGGCGCCCCCGGGGAGCCGGGCTACGACCTGAAGCTCGGCGAGGGCGGCATTCGCGCCATCGAGCTCTTCGTGCACACGCTGCAGCTCATCTTCGGCGCTCGCCAGCCCGAGCTGCAGACCGCCTCCACGACGACGGCTATCCGCCGCCTGGTCTACGGGGGCATCCTGACGGCCCGCGAGGGGGAGCTCCTCGTCGACGCCTGGCTCCTGCTGCGCCGTCTCGAGAACCGCCTGCAGATGCGAGAGGAGCAGCAGACGGCCACGCTGCCGACCGAGCCGGCCGAGTACGAGGCGCTGGCCCGGTGGGGCGGCTACGAGAGGCCTTCGCTGCTCGATCGCGCCGTCTCGAAGAACGCGAGCCGGGTCTCGGCCATGCTCGACGGCCTCGTGTCGCCCGCGTCGACCTCGGTGCCGGGGCCGTGGGCATACGAGCCCGACGACCCGCTGCCCTCGGTGCTCAAGCAGCTCCCTTCGCTCATGGACAGGGAGCGCCCGGCGGGGTCGCTGTCGGCGCTCGGCTTCCGCGACCCGGAGGGCAGCCGCCCCCACCTGTGCTGGCTGCTCGATCACCCGGCGAGCCCGCTGCGCTCCCCCGACCCCTCGGGGGACAGCCCGCCGGCGCGCCTGCTTCGGGCCGCGCTCGCGGCGCCGGACCCGGACCTCGCGGTCCTGCACCTGCGCCTCCTCGCCGAGGTCTACACGAAGCGCCCCTCGGTGCTGCTCGGACTTGGCGGGACCGGCGCGCGAGCGCGCTTGCTGGGGACGCTCCTCGGAGGCTCGCCGCGCCTCGCCCACATCGTGCTGCACAGCCCCAACGTCATGCAGGAGATCCTCTACGGTCGGGATCTCTCGGCGCTGCCGGGGCGGTCGCGCATCGAGCAGCTGCTCGATGACGCCGGCGCCGCGCCCGAGGAGGCCGGCCCCGAGGAGCTGCTCGAGGCCTGCCGGCGCGTCCAGGATCTCGTCCTGCTCCGGGTCGGGCTGGCCGATCTGGCCGACCTGGCCTCGGTGGAGCGTGTGTGCGGGAGCCTCGCCGACCTGAGCGACGCCGTGCTGGGGCGGGTGGCTCCGGCGGCCGAGATCTCCGCTGGCCGAGAGGGCTCGGAGGCCTGGCTGAGCTGGCTCGTCTTTGGACGCCACGGGGCGAAGACGCCGGACGCCGGCAGCGACATCGACCTCGTGGGCACCTACGGGAGCGCCGGGCTGGCCGCCGGTCCGGTGCGGGTCTTCAGGGCCGCCCGGCGGCTGGTGACCTGGCTCGGAGTTCCCCGCCACGGCCGCCCCCTCTACGAGGTGGACACGCGCCTCCGGCCCAGCGGGAACCAGGGTGTGCTCGTGGTGGAGATGGCCACCTTGAGCCGGCACTACCGCGAGGAGGCGGAGGTCTGGGAGCGTCTGGCCGTGCTGCGCGCCCGCGTGGCGGTGCCGGCCGAGCCCGGGGCGGAGGAGCTTCTGGAGGAGCTGGCGTACCTGCCCGGTGGGCTCGACCACGAGACCACGGCCCGTGAGGTCGAGGCAATGCGGCAGAAGATGATCGCGGAGCGCCGCACCGGGCCGGGGCACGCGCTGGACCTGAAGCTGGACCCGGGCGGGCTCGTGACCGCGGACTTCCTCTGCGGCCTCCTCCAGCGCACCCTCGGGCCCGCGGATCCCAGCTGGCGCGGCACGAGCACCCTCGCGCTCCTCGACCGCCTCGGCCGCAGCCCTCCGGAGGTGCTGGCCGGGCTTCGCCTCGAGGGCCTCGGCGAGGCGTTCCGCACAGTGCTGAGAGCGCTGGTCCGCCTGCGCTGGTTCGGTGACAGGCCCGGCGAGGTGCTGGACCCGGGATCGGCGCTGGCCTCCCGCGTCGGAGCGTCGCTGGGGCACGGCCCTGACGCGGAGCCCTTCCTCGACTCCGTGCGCCAGCAGATGAGCCACCTGCACCGCGCTTATGCCCGCGTGTGCGAGGTTCTCGGCGCAACGGCTGAATAAACGGGTGGGGTGTTTCGTCCGGGGCCGGCGACGTATGGCGAAACGCGTTTGGCTGGCGTTTCGCGAGCAAAACACCCTTGGCTGGCGAAGGCATACGGATCTTGCTAGACAGTGCGCTCCCGCGTTTCGAATACGAGGTCGAGATCATGCGGATGGGTGGGATCTGCTTCGCGCTGATGGCTCTGCTCCCCTTCGCGGCCTGCTCCTCGGACGGAGGGAGCGGCACCTGGCCCGACGGCTATGTGCCCCCGGGTGGGACGACGACGGATGGTGGAGCTACGAGCGGGACCGACACCTCCGGTGCCGGGCCGGGCATACCCGGGGCCAAGGACATCCCCGGCACGCCGAGCACGACGGACAAGGGGAGCACGCCCACCTTTGACCCGGGCGGCACCCCGACGCCCATCGACGCCACCATCCTGGGCGACAAGGGCACGCCCCAGCCTGGCGATATCCCGATCGTCGGTGACGCGCCCGCGGGCCTCTGCGATCCCATCACCGGATCGGGTTGTCAGCAGGGCTCGCATTGCGCCTACAACGAAGCCGGACAGATAGCCTGCGCGCGGAGCGGCCCGCGCGGGCCCGGTGAGACCTGTGGCGGGGCCGAAGGCTGCAAGCTCGGGCAATGCTCCACGCTCCCCGGCATCAGCGAGGACCCTCTCTGTTACACCTACTGCAACGTCCCGGGTGACTGCATCGAGGGCTTCACGTGTGCGGGCGTTGAGAATCAACCCTTCAAGCTCTGCGTGCCCAAGCCCCCGGAGGTCACCTGCAACCTTCTCGCTCAGGACTGCGAGAAGGAGGGTCAGGCTTGTTTCCTCCTCCAAGACCAGTCCACCGGCGAGAACAAGTACCTCTGCGTGGACTCGATGGGTGTCCAGCCCGGGCAGCCATGCCAGTACGCCAACGCCTGCACCGCCGGGTACCTTTGCATCAACAGCGCTTGTACCAAGGTCTGCGACCTGTCGGCCGAAGTGAAGGGCTGCGCCGAGGGCGAGAACTGCCAGAGCTTCGCTCCTTCACAGAACGTCGGTGTGTGCGTCGCCGGCGCCCCTCCGCAGTAAGCCAAGAGAGACCCAACAGGGCGGGAAACCCACCAGCAACAGGATGGCCAACATGCGAGCAAAGACAATCGTCCTGACGGGCCTGTGCGCCCTGAGCCTTGCGACCCTACTCGTCGCCTGCGGCGGCGCCTCGCGGGACTTCGAACGCGACGAGCAGCCGGAGTGGACCAACCGCCAGGCGGGGCCCGTCATGGAGGACGGTCGCCGAATCTTCTACGCCGTCGGCATGGTGACGGGCATCAAGAACACGGCGCTCGCGCGCAGCACGGCGGAGAACCGGGCGCGGGCGGAGATGCAGAAGTTCTTCGACACCTACTCCGCGACCCTCATGAAGGACTACCAGGCCTCTACGACGGCCGGGGAGATGGAGGCCAGCAGCGAGGAGCAGCACGTCGAGCAGGCGGTCAAGACCTTCTCCGCGGGATCGCTCTCGGGTGTGGCCATCGTCGACCGCTGGCGCGATCGGGAGACCAACACGGTCTACGCCCTCGCGCGCCTCGACCTCGAGGCCGTCGAGGACCTCGTGACCAAGATGAAGCAGCTGAGCCCGAAGATCCGCGACTACGTGCGCAAGAACGCCGCGCGCGTGCACGACGAGCTCCGCGCCGAGGAGGAGCGCCACGGGGGCGGGCATTGATCACCTTGCGCTCGGGCCTCACCGCCCTCCTCGCCTTCGTCCTGCTCGCCGGCTGCGGCAGCGCCGGGCCCCGGGTCCACCGGGTTGACGACGCGACCGAGGTCGACCTCTCCGGCTACTGGAACGACACCGACGCCCGCAAGGTCGCCGGCGAGATGGTCAAGGACCTGCTCTCCCAGCCCTGGCTCAGCCGCTTCCGCAAGGCCCACGACGGGGCGCCGCGGGTGGTCGTGGGCAGGGTGCGCAACCGCACCTCCGAGCACCTGAGCACCGCGACCTTCGTCAAGGCGCTGGAGCGTGAGCTGACCAACTCCGGTGAGGTGCGCTTCGTCGCCAGCCGCGACGAGCGCGAGTACCTCAGAGAGGAGCGCCTCGACCAGGCGAAGCACGCGTCGGACGAGACGGCCGTAGACCCGGACAAGGAGCACGCGGCGAGCTTTCTGCTCCAGGGGGCGGTGCACAGCATCGTCGACCAGGCCGGCGGCCTCGCGGTCCGCTGGTACCAGGTGAACCTGGAGCTCTTGGACATGGAGACCAACGAGAAGGTCTGGATCGGAGAGACCCGGATCAAGAAGGTCGTCGAGCGGGATGCCTACGCGCCGTGAGCGGCAGCGCAGGGAACCGGTGATCCTCCGCGGGCCCTCGGCCTGCGCTGTCATACTGTTTGTCTTCGCGGCCGGTTGCGCCAGCGGGCTCTCCTTGAAGCACCGCAACCGTGTCGACAAGGAGGTCCGCCGCGGCCGCTTCGAGCAGGCCGTCGCCTACCTCGAGAAGCACCGCAAGGACTACGGCGAGCGGGACCAGGTGCTCTACGACCTCACGGTGGGCACGCTCTGTCACTACGCGGCCGCCGAGGCTGAGCGGGAGCGGCGCGAGGAGCTGATCCGCCGCAGCGAGGCCGCCTTCGAGCGGGCCGAGCGTCGTATCGAGGACCTCTACACCAAGCACCTCAGCCGGGACTTCGCCTCCCTCCTGACCTCGGACAACGTCTACCCCTTCGAGGGTGAAGAGTTCGAGAAGGTCCAGATCAACATCGTCAGGGCCCTGAGCTCGGCCTTGCTCGGTGAGATGGACGAGGCCCTCGTCGAGGCGCGCAAGGTGGACCTGAAGCTCCGGCTGATGAACGAGAGCTACGGCCGGGAGCGCGGCTACACCGACGACGGCTTCGCGCACCTCCTGAGCGGGCTCCTCTACGAGACGGCAGGGGAGGTTGACCAGGCGGTGGTGGCCTACCGTGCGTCCGCGCGCGCCTACGCCCGGCAGCACGGCCTGACGGGCGTGCGACCTCCGTCGTGGCTGGGTGGGGCCGGCGTGCGCCTGTGCCGGCGCCTCGGCAGCGAGTACACATCCTGTGCGCCGGAGGTCGCCAAGTGGTTCCCGGAGCCCCGCGAGCTCAAGCAGGGCCGAAAGAAGGCCGCGCTGCGGAGGCAGGCCCAGCCACTGCCAGCTCCAAAGGCGGGGGCCGAGAAGAAGGAGCCCGAGCTGCTCAAGACCGCTGCGGGGGCCAAGGAGCCCGCTGCGGACAAGAAGGACGAAGAGGTCACGGTGGTGGCCGGTTCCAGGGCCGATGAGCCCAAGGTCGCGGCGGGCGAGGAGGCGGCGGTCTCCAAGGAGCTCACGCCGCCTGCCGCCGTCGCCCCGGCTCCCAAGCCGCCTCCCAGGTTGAATCCGAAGAGGCGGTCGAGAGGCACGGGCACCCTCGTCGTCGTGCAGGCCGTCGGCCAGGGCCCGGTGAAGGTGCAGCGGACCTTCTCCATCACCGTGGGCAAGGGCCTGGTCTTCGTCCGGGACCAGACCGTGGCAGATGACGAGGGCCAGGAGGTCCATCGCGCGATGTCAGCCGCCCAGAGCCTGGTCGGCCAGACGGTCGTCGTCGCGTGGCCCAAGCTGGTGCGGCGGGAGAATGAAGCCCACCACGCCGTCGTCGAGGTCTACGAGCCCGGCACCGACAAGCTGGTGGCCGCGGCCCCCACCGTGATGGTTCAAGACGTTGCGACCCTCGCCAAACGTGACCTCGAAGATCGCATGGCGCGCATCAAGGGCAAGATGATCGCGCGGGCCGTAGTCAAGTTCGTGCTGGCCCGAGTAGCGGGGGAGGCGGCCGAGGCTGCGACGAAGAACGAGGCCGTCGGCCTGCTCACCACCATCATCAGCGGAGCCGTCATGGCCGCCTCGGAAGAGGCCGATCTGCGGAGCTGGCACACCCTGCCAGCCTCCTTCAAGCTCGCGCGCCTCGACCTGCCGGCGGGGCGCTACGAGGTCGCAGCGAGGGTCTTCGGGAAGTATGATCGTGTGCTAGAGCATCGCTCCTTGGGGGTCGTCGAGGTGGGCCCGGGGCGGCCGGCCTGGCGATCGTTGCCGACGCCGTATTGAGTCAGGAGACGTGACGCCCACCATGACCAGGACCGCCATCATCGCCGCCACGGCCCTCCTCCTCCTCCTCTCCTGCGGGGGCACGCCCCGGCGCGCTGCGCCCAGCGAGGGGGAGCCGCCTCGGTGGATCAAGGACGGCGGGCGCTCGCTCTACGACCCCGGCCGATACCTGGTCGGTACCGGAGACGGGCTGACGGCGGAGCAGGCCAAGGATGCCGCGGCAGGCTCCCTGGCGCGCACGGTGGAGTCCCACGTCGAGAGCGAAGAGCAGACCACCGAGGACTACGCACAGCACGGCGAGGAGGACACCTGGTCGGTGCTCTCTCGGCGCCGCACGCGCGTGGAGGCGAGCCAGACCCTCGAGGGGGGCGAGGTGGCTCGCGTCGAGGAGTCGGGGGGGCGCTTCTTCGCTCTCGCGATCCTCGACAAGATCGCCTGGCTCAAGAAGAAGAGGGCGGCCTTCGACGAGGAGCTGGCGCTATTCGAGCGCGACTCCGCGACGGCGCTCGACGGCGCCGCGAGGGCGCGTGAGCGTCTCCGCGCGGCGGTCCGAGCGCTGACGAGCTTCGACGAGATGCGCCATCTGGTCGCGCGGGCCGCCGTGCTGGCGCCGGGCGGGCTGAAGCTCCCCGAGGACAGCGCCGAGCAGGCAGGGAGGGTGCGCGTGGAGCTCGACGCCCTCAGGGCGAGGCACCTGGCCACGCGCCTGGAGCTCACCGGGCCGGCAGCCTTCGCCGGCGAGGTCGCCGAGGCCCTCGGGGCCGTGCTCAGCGAGCACGGCGTGCCCATAACTCCCGACAAGGCGGAGGCGCGCTACGAGCTGCGCGCACGCCTGTCGGTCGAGGCGGACCCATCCGACGACGGCTGGTTCCGCTTCCGCTACTCGCTCTCCGCACACCTGGAGGAGCGCGGAAAAGGGGTGGCCCTCGTCAGCCTCAACGCAGCCGGCAAGGCCGCCCACACCAGCGACGCCCGCGCCCGCGCGAAGCTCGTCCGCGCGGTCGCCTCTCGCTTCGAGCAGGAGGCCGCGGGCCGCATCACGGCCGCGCTCTACGGCCTTGGAACTTTGAAGGAGTCCGACGAATGAAGATCCGTGCCCTGGTTTTCTCCATCCTGGCTCTCTTCGCTTTCACAGCCCTCCCCGCCTGTGGCGGGCCTCAGAAGAAGGACGACAAGCAGGAGGTCCGCGACCGGGCGGACGACTCCATGTCCGGGCTGGAGAAGGAGGAGAGGAAGCACGAGGAGTAGCAGGCCTCGGCCGGCGCTGCGCGGGTCGGTTCAGGCTTCCCCGGTCTCCTCTGCAGCCTCGGCGGCCTCCGCGGCCTTGGCGGCGGCTGCTGCCTTGGCGGCCTCTGCAGCCTTCTCGGCCCGCTTCACACGGATGTAGTCGAACAGGCGCGTGTTTTCGGCCTTCATGCGCTCCATGGTCTGGCGAGCGATCTCACCGGCGGGCGGCGTCTCGAACTCACGCTTTTTGCCTGCCTTGGCGGGGATGGCGAAGCCCCCGATGGGGACGAACCGGAAGACCGTCACCTCGAGATCCGGGTCCGCCGCCTCGAACTCGGTGCTCATGCGGATGGCGCCGGTGGGGCAGGGTTCGCAGCACAACGAGCAGTACATGCACTTGCCGAGGTCGATGTCGAAGGCCGCCATGCCGCGCACGGGCTTCTCGGAGCCCTCGACGGCCCGCTTCTGCAGGAGGATCTGGATGCAGCCGATGGGGCACGCGCGCTCGCACAGGCGGCAGGCCGTGCAGATCGCCGTGTCGACCTCCAAGAACCCCCGTGAGCGCACCGGGAGCATGTCGGCGAAGCGCTTGTTGTCCGGGAGGCGGTCCGGGTACTGCACCGTGATGGGCCGGCGCAGGAGGTTCGCGAAGGTGACCGCCATGCCCTCGAAGGTCGACGTGGCGGCGTCCTTGAGCTTGTAGAAGTAGGCCCTCGTGGTCGTGGCTTTGTCGCCCGGGGCGAAGGCTGGAGGTGCCGTGCTCATGTTCTGCGCGTTCTCTTAGAATGGGAGCTCGCCCGAGAAGCCTTTCTCGGACAGCGGGGCGGCGCGCAGGTTGTAGCGCACTCGCGAGACGAACAAGGCCAGGAGGGCGACGATGCCCGCGAAGAGGAGGAAGCTGACCCCGGTCTGCACCACGGCGGGCACGAAGGCCATCCAGGCGGCCGTGACCAGGAAGCAACCGAAGCCTACCGGGATGAGGTACTGCCAGCACATGGCCATCATCTGGTCGATGCGGATGCGCGGCAGGGTCCAGCGCACCCAGATGATGACGAAGACCATGGCGAGCACCTTCGCCATGAGCACCCCAACGCCGAGGAGCTGCAGGGCGAAGGAGCTCTCCATCTGAACCGGGCTCACCCCGGGCACCTGCCACCCGCCCAAGAAGAGCAAGGCGGCGAGCGCTCCCATCACGTAGAGGTTGCCCCACTCCGCGAAGAAGAAGAACAAGAAGCGCATGCCGCTGTACTCGGTGTTGTAGCCGCTGACGAGCTCGGACTCGGCCTCGGGCAGGTCGAA
>CAZQPP010000145.1:0-16233 GCA_964594295.1 uncultured Myxococcales bacterium
GACGCAGGAGACGAGGTGAGTGATCCGGGCTCGGGGCAGGAGCGCGACCCCGGCAGCGACGAAGCCTCAGATCCGGGCAGCGAGGACACGAAGGACGATGGAGAGTGCAGCGACTCCGACGCGTGCGCTGTCGTCGCGTGTCAGCGTGAAGACGCCGGGTCCTGTGACGACGGCAACGAGTGCACATCCGATCGCTGCGACGCTGTGGCGGGGTGCGTTTTCGAGCCCCACGAGGACGGGATCACCTGTGACGCCGGAGGTGGGAGCGAGAGCGGGAAATGCCTGGAGGGTGCGTGCATCGCCGCCGTCTGCGGCGACGGCACGAGCACCGCCTGGGAGGATGCAGCGGCCTGCCCACAGGACTGCGGGCCGCAGGGCTTCGTCTACATCCCGCCGGGAGAGCTCGAGATGGGCTCGCCCGAAGACGAGCCCGGGCGCAAGCTCGACGAGGGGCCCCGGACGACGGTCAAGATCACACAGGGCTTCTGGCTGAAGGCGACGGAGGTGACCCAGGCAGAGTGGAGGGAGGTGATGGGGACGAGTCCCTCCTACTTCACCTCGTGCGGAGACGACTGCCCCGTGGAGACGGTGAGCTGGTGGGACGCCGCGGTGTTCTGCAACGAGCTCTCCAGGAAGGAGGGCCTGGAGCCCTGCTATGTCATGACCTTCTGCTCCGGAACGGTGGGAGGGGCCTGCGGCAGCGGGGTCACCTCGTGTGAGGGCGACTACTCGTGCGACACGGTCAGGCTCGTCGGCCTGGACTGCGAGGGCTACCGCCTGCCCACCGAGGCCGAGTGGGAGTACGCGGCGAGAGCGGGCACGACGACGGCCGTCTACACGGGGGGGCTGACGATACTCGGAGAGAGCGACGCCCCGGACCTGGACCCGATCGCGTGGTACGGCGGGAACTGCGGAGTGAGCTACGAGGGCGGCTACCCCTGCTCGGAGTGGGCCGAGAAGCAGTACGAGTCGGACTTCTGCGGCACCAACCCCGTTGCCGGGAAGGAGCCGAACGCCTGGGGGCTGTACGACATGCTCGGCGGCGTGTGGGAGTGGGTCTGGGACTGGTACGACGGGAGCTACTACGGCAACGCGGACAGGCCGGAGGCCGACCCTCTCGGTGCCGAGTCGGGTGACGGCCGCGTCCTGCGCGGGGGCGCCTGGCTGGCCGCGGCGGCGCGTGCCCGAGCAGCCTCCCGCTTTGCGTCCCCGCCCGAGACCCGTCGCCACGACCGGGGCCTTCGCCCGGCCCGCTCCACGGCGCCCTGACCGACCTGATCTTCGCCTTCATGACGACGGCCCCCTTCGCACAACGGCCTCCGAGGAATGAGATGAGCAGCCAGAAGACGAGCCAGATGCCCGCAACTGAGAGCGCCTTCGCTCGCCACGGGCTGAGCGCCGTCGGGCCGGCGCTGGCGCTGGCGCTCTCGATCCTCGTGGCAGCGCCGGCTTGCGTGGAGGTCGGCGGCTACGTGGCCGGCGACAGCGGGACGGACTCTGCTCAACCCGACACCGGCGCGGGAGGCGAGGTGCGCGACACGGGCTCCGGCGATGACCTCGAGACAAAACCCGATGACTCCGCGGACCCCGGCAGCGACCCCAGCAGCGACGAGGCCACGGATCCCGGCAGCGACCCCGGCAGCGACGAGGCCACGGATCCCGGCAGCGACGAGGCCGCGGACCCCGGCGGCGATGACACGATCGACGGCGGAGAGTGCACGGACGAGGCGCCGCTGTGTGCTCTTCAGCTCGGCGTGTGCCGCGGCCAGCGCTCCTCGGATTGCGAGTCCGGAGCCTGGCTGGAGTGCACGGCCGAGACCTACGGAGAGCACCCCTTGTACGAGGAGGAGGAGGCGGCCTGCGACCTCCGGGACAACGACTGCGACGGGGAGACCGACGAGGGCCTCGGCGACGTGTGCGCGTGCGGAGACGGTCGGTGTGCGTCGGACCTGGGTGAGGACCTCGACACCTGCCCCTGCGACTGCACGCGCTGCGGCGACGACGTCTGCTCGCCCTGCGGCGAGAGCCCTCTCACCTGCCCGGAGGACTGCTGTCGCGCGCCGTCGGGGAGCGAAGGCTGCGGTGACGGCTTCTGCGCCGGGGCTGCCTGCGGCGAGGACGCGGGCTCGTGCCCCGAGGACTGCGGCTCGGCTTGCGGAGACGGGAGCTGCGGGGACGGTGAGTCGCCGTTGTCCTGTGAAGCGGACTGCCCGAGGGAGGTCTGCGGCAACGGCCGGTGCGAGCCGTCGGACGGGGGTGCTGCAGGGTGTCCCGAGGACTGCGCCGAGCTCTGCGGCGATTGCGCTTGCGACCCCGCCGAGGGGGAGGCCTACCAGACCTGTCCGGGCGACTGCGGCCACTGCGGAGATGGTGTGTGCAGCCTGTGTGAGGGGCTCCGTGAAGCCAAGGTCAGGTGTCCGGCGGACTGCTGCGATGCCGGCGACCCCGACTGTGCAGGCCTTCCGGAGGTCTGCCCCGAGCCCGGGGACTGCGACGGCGACGGCTTCCCCGATGTCTTGGAACCGGGGAGAGGTCTCGATCCCAAGGCACCCGACACCGACGGGGACGGCCACCTCGATGGGGCCGACAACTGTCCGGCGGTGGGCAACCCGGACCAGGCTGACACCGACGAGGACGGCCTCGGCGACGCCTGCGACGGCGTCTGCAACCCCGGCTGCGGTCAGCGCCAGTGCGGTGCGGACGGTTGCGGAGGGAGCTGCGGCACCTGCGCTGCGGCGGCCGTCTGCAAGGACGGCGCGTGCGTGCTGCAGGCCTGCTCTCCGGACTGCGCGGGCAAGCGATGCGGCGACGACGGTTGCGGAGGAAGCTGCGGCTGGTGCGCGGCGGGCGAGAGCTGCGAGCAGGGGAAGTGCGAGCCCTGTGAGCCGGAGTGCGACGGGAAGGCCTGCGGGCCGGACGGCTGCGGCGGCGTCTGTGGGACCTGCGAGGGCTGCGACGGGCCGGCACCGGCGCTCTGCGGCGCCGACGGAGCTTGCCGTCAGATCTGCTGCCCCGAGTGCGCGAGCCGGGAGTGCGGCGACGACGGCTGCGGGGGCACGTGCGGGAGCTGTGACGACGACGATCCCTGCACGACCGACACCTGCGGCGAGGCTGGAGCGTGCGGGCACCGCGCGGCCCCGGACCAGACGCGCTGTGACGCGGGCAAGGGGTTTGGCAGCGGAGTCTGCGTGTCCGGGGCCTGCGAAGCGGACGTGGTCGCTCCGGCGCCCCCCGAGCTGAGCGGAACGGAGCCGGCGTCGCCCGGCGTGAGCAGGACCGTCTCGGTGCTCGGGACGGCCGAGGCGGGCTCGTCGATAGCGCTCTACTCAACGGAAGACTGCACGGGGGATGCGCTGGCGACGGGAGCGGCGGACCCGGCGAGCGGAGAGATCTCCATCGAGGTCACGGTGGAGCGGGGAAGCACGACGACCCTGTACGCGACAGCGACGGATGTCGGTGAGAACACCTCGGGCTGCTCAGCCGGCATCGCCTACGAGCACGAGCCGTGTGGCGACGGGAGCTGTGACGAGGACGAGACGATGGCGAGCTGCCCATCGGATTGCCGGCCCGAGGGCTTCGTATACGTGGAGCCGGGAAAGTTCTGGATGGGCTCGCCGGAGGACGAGGCCGGGCGCCGCGACGACGAAGGGCCGCGGCGGACGGTGACCATCAGTCGAGGCTTCTGGATGAGCGCAACAGAGCTGACGCAGGCACGGTGGGAGGAGGTCATGGGCTCGAACCCGGCCTACGATGTCGGCTGCGGTGGGCAATGTCCGGTGGAGCGGATCGGCTGGCACGACTCGCTCGCATACTGCAACGAGCGATCCAGACAGGAGGGGCTCGACGAGTGCTACGAGCTGAGCGACTGCAGCGGGACGCCGGGCGCCGGCTGTGAGGGGGGCCACGCCTCCTGCGGGAGCGCCTACAGCTGTGCCACGGTCACCTTCCTTGGCCCCCGGTGCGGAGGCTATCGGCTGCCTACGGAGGCGGAGTGGGAGTATGCCGCGCGAGCGGGCACGGTGACCGCATTCTACGGCGGAGCGGCCGATCCCGAGGCGACGGGCTGCGATCTCGACGAGACCCTGGCCGCCGTGGGTTGGTACTGCGGAAACTCGGGGAGGGTCCTTCACTCGGCAGGTGAGAAGCCGGCCAACGCGTGGGGTCTGTCCGACATGATAGGCAACGTCTACGAGTGGGTGTGGGACTGGCACGACCCCGACTACTACGCCAGTCGCCCCGCCGCAGACCGTGATCCCCTCGGCCCGGACAGCGGCGCGAAGCGCGTCACCCGAGGCGGCTCGGGCTACGCGGTCGTGACGAGCTGTCGCTCCGCCTTCCGGGACAAGATCAACCCTCTCACCGCCAACCAGTACCGCGGTGTACGGCCGGTCAGGACCGCCGTGGACGTCCAGATCTGCGGGGAGGACGGCGACTGCGACGACGGGCGGCTGTGCACGGCCGACAGCTGTGGCGCAGACGGCCGCTGCGCCTTCGCGCCGGTCGAGGACCAGGTTCGATGTGACGCGGGCAAGGGTTTCGGCAGCGGCGTGTGTGTGTCCGGCGTGTGCGAGGCGGACCTGATCCCGCCGGCGCCGCCCGAGCTGAGCGGCACCGACCCGGAGTCGCCAGGGGTGAGCATCACCGTCTCGGTGCTCGGAACGGCCGAGGCGGGCTCGTCGATAGCCGTCTACTCCACCGTCGACTGCAGCGGAGAGCCGCTGGCGACCGGAGCGGCGGACCCGACGAGCGGCGAGCTCTCGGTCGAGGTCACGGTGGAGCGGGGGAGCACGACCACCCTGTACGCCACCGCGACGGACATCGGGGAGAACACGTCGAGCTGCTCCACGGGGATTGTCTACGAGCACGAGCGCTGCGGCGACGGGGTCTGCGAGGAGAGCGAGAGCATGGAGAGCTGCCCGGCGGATTGTGGGCCCGAGGGCTTCGTCTACGTGAGCCCGGGGGACTTCGAGATGGGCTCGCCGCAGGGCGAGGCCGGGCGGCGCGACGACGAAGGCCCGCAGCGTAGCGTGACCATCAGCCGCGGCTTCTGGATGGGCGCAACCGAGCTGACGCAGGCACAGTGGAAGGCCGTGATGGGCTCGAACCCGGCCTTCGACCTGACCTGCGGTGAGCAGTGCCCGGTGGAGCGAATCGGCTGGTACGAAGCTCTCGCCTACTGCAACGAGCGATCGAGGCAGGAGGAGCTGGACGAGTGCTACGAGCTGAGCGACTGCACCGGGACGCCGGGCGCTGGCTGTGAGGGAGGTCATGCCTCTTGCGGGAGCGCCTACAGCTGCGGCACCGTCTCCTTCCTCGGCCCTGAGTGCGAAGGCTACCGGCTGCCGACGGAGGCCGAGTGGGAGTACGCCGCGGGCACCTCGACTGCGTTCTATGGCGGCGCGGCCGACCCGGCGGCGACGGCCTGCGACCTCGACGAGACCCTCTCTGCGGTGGCGTGGTACTGCGGGAACTCCGGGAGGCTCATGCACCAGGTAGGAGAGAAGCCGGCCAACGCCTGGGGGCTCTACGACATGATGGGCAACGTCTACGAGTGGGTCTGGGACTGGCACGATCCCGACTACTACGGCAGTCGCCCGGACGGCGATCGCGATCCTCCCGGTCCGGAGGACGGCGAAAAGCGCGTGACCCGGGGCGGCTCAATCTATGCGGTCGTGACGAGCTGCCGCTCCGCCTTCCGGGACAAGATCAACCCTCTCACCGCCAACCAGTACCGCGGCATGCGGCCGGTCAGGACGGTCCTGCACGTCCAGGTCTGCGAGGGGGAAGGCGACTGCGACGACGGGCGGCAGTGCACGACCGATTCGTGCGGCGCGGAGGGCCGCTGCTCCTTCTCGGCGGTCGAGGACCAGACCCCCTGCGACGCGGGAGGCGGGCCCGGCAGCGGTGTCTGTGTCTCGGCAGGGTGCGAGCCGAAGTAGCGGCTGAGCCGCGAGCTAGCGGACCTCCTCCATCACCGTGCCGCCGGCCAAGGTACCCGTCGGCGCCGGGCGGTCGCCGAAGGTCTCCTTCAAAACGATCTTCTTCAGCGTCGGGTCCTTGGGGATGGTGAGGCCGCGCTCGGTGAGGGGGTACTCCTCGGTGCCGGGCCAGCGGTCCTCGTCTTTGGGCATGCCGATGGTGTACTTCCAGCGCAGGAGGACGCCGCGCTCGAAGGGAAGGGTCAGGGTCCAGATCTCGTCGCCGGCGACGGCGTCGTCGCCCTGGCCGTCGTCGAGCATGGGGATCTTGTTCGGCGTCCAGTTGGCGCGCTGGGCCCGGTGGCCCGAGATGTCGACCGGGCCCTTGCCGCGGGGGGCGGGGAGGTTGTTGACGGGGGGCAGGTAGCTGCCGTCGATGCCGCTGACGTCCACCTGGAAGGAGACGTAGACCTGGTTGGTCGGGTCCTCGAAGATGGCCTTGGCGCCGAGGTCGAGGTTGGGGGCGGCGTCGATGATGGCGTCCGCACCGGCGGTGAGCGCTCCCTCGACTGCCACTACCTGGATCTCGAGGGGGTCGGTCGGGTCCCTGGAGAGGGTCGCGTGGGCGACCTTCAGCTCGATGATCTTGCCGCCCGGGAGGGGGCCTCCGAGCTCGATGCCGGTGCCGTCTCTCTCGAGCCACGCTCCGGCGGCCGTGACCTTGTAGAAGCGAGGCTGCACCGAGCCGG
Source organism: uncultured Myxococcales bacterium (assembly GCA_964594295.1). Lineage (GTDB taxonomy): Bacteria > Myxococcota_A > UBA9042 > UBA3505 > UBA3505 > CAZQPP01. The sequence goes on from CAZQPP010000145.1 coordinate 6,668, forward strand.
GCTGGAGGTCCAAGAGCAGCTCGTAGGCCGCGCCGCCGGCCTTGAAGATGAGCTCCTCGCCGTGGCGGCCGGTGGCGGTGTGGGGCTCCTGGGTCGCCTGGCCCGTGGCCGCGTCCACCACGTGCTTCTGCGAGAAGTAGACGCTGACGTGGTAGGGCTGGCCGAGCTTGTCCGCGACCACCTCGTTGAAGACTATGCCGATGTAGAAGGCGTCGGCGTCGTAGCCGTAGTAGGCGACTCCGATGTCGTCGTCGGCGTTGGCGATGGTGCCGGAGCTGTCCTTGTCGAAGAAGAGGGCTCCCTGGGTGCTCCACTCGGCCTCGGAGGGCACGAGCTTGCCGTCGATGGTGGGCGGCTCGGTGTAGGGGCCCGAGAGGGCCTTGGCCTTGGGCTGGATGATGGGCGGGAAGTCCGGCACCGCGATGGGCGGGAGCGAGCGCGCGGCCCGCCAGCGGTTTGCGAAGTCATAGGCCCCGGCGAGCAGGGTGCGGAAGGCCAGGTCGAAGGGCGAGTCGTCGTTCGACGGGTTGGTCATGTCGTCGCCGTACCACCAGAACCAGTCCGAGCCTTCGGCGGCGTAGAGGGCGTCCCAGGCCTGGAAGGCGAGGCCCTCTTCGGACTCGAGGTCCGCGGGCGGCGGGAGGGCCGCGGAGGGCTGGGGAACCTGGGCGTTGCCGAGGTCCTCGCGGGCCTGCTTCAGGAAGGACCACGCGATGTTCTCCTCGGTCTCGCCGATCCAGATGGCGTAGGTGGCGTCGATCCAGGAGCCTCCCCACAGGGGCTCGAGCTCGGTGTGGTCGTGGATCGGGTGGGGCGGGATGCCGCGGTCGGGGTTGCCGTCGATGTACTCGGTGAGGGCAACGGGCATGATCTCGCCGACGCGGTCCGAGTCCGTCAGGCGGCCGTAGAGGGCGTGGAAGAAGCCCTTGCCGTCGGGCTCCTTGCGGTACTCCTCCCAGGCGTTCTCGCCGTCCAAGATGATCGTGACGAGGCGGTCGTCGGCGCCGAAGCGCGGGGCCATGTTGCCGAGGTGGCCGAAGAGGTCGTTGGTCGCCTCGTGGCCGGTCATGGACTGGTAGCGGAAGCCGATGCCGTTGCTCAGCTCGGTGTCGCGGAAGACGATGAGCATCTCGTCCGACTGGTCGCCGCCGTCTCCTTGCACGGTGTCGCTGTCGACGCGGTAGGGGAACCAGGCGCGGGCGTTCTCGCGGCTGCGCTCCAGGACCTGCTGGTCGGTGCAGATCACCTCGACGCCGCGCTCGGCGAAGATGCGGATGACGTCCTCGTGGACAGAGCCCTCGGCCGGCCACATGGAGCGGGGGCGCACGCCGAATTCCCGCTCGAAGTAGGAGAGGGCCCGCTCTACCTGGTAGGCGGCGTCGTCCGGGTAGGAGTAGGCCGGGTCGGGCAGGCTGTCCCAGGGCTGTCCGGCGCGGGCGCTGTCGGTGTGGTTAATCAGCGGCAGGATGGGGTGGTAGAAGGGCGTCGTCAGGAGCTCGATCTGGCCTTCGCGGGTCTCGGGGTTCCAGGCCAGCTCGCGGTGGATGGGGACCACGTTCTTCATGACGAGGTAGTTGTCGGCGACGAGGCGGTTGGCCAGCTCCTCGCTCGCGGGCACGGCGAGGGTGTAGGTGCTGCCGTTTCGGTTGAGCACGTCGCTGAGGTCGACGACGTTGCCGTCGGGCAGGGTGACGGGGCCGTTGAGGAAGTCGGGGTCGAACCAGGCGAGCTCGAAGAAGATCTTCAGGCGCAGGAACTGCTCGCGGTCGTAGAGGCCCGGGTTCATCTCGCGGATCTCCACGTACTCCGGGAAGCGGCTCATGGTGGCGTCGGAGGTGCTGACGCAGGCCCACGGCCCCTGGTAGAGCAGCTCGAGCTGCTCCTTGGTGGCGTCGTTGCGGCCGGGGGTGTCCTCGAGGAGGAGATCGATCCACGGGTCGGTGCGCCCCTTCCAGGCGGCGAGGAAGCCGGCCTCGTCCACCGTGTGGGCCGCCTCGTCGACGTAGGGGCCGAGGCGGTCGAGGTAGATCTGGAGCTGGCGCAGGAGCACGACCGTCAGGTTCATGTTGACGTGCACGTCGGGGTACTGCGCCAGGATGGCGGCCATGTCGTAGTAGTCCTTGGTGGCGTGCTTGCGCACCCACGGGCCGCTCAGGGCATCGCGCACCGGGTCGAGGTAGAGGGGCTGGTGCTGGTGCCAGACGATGGCAAGGTACAGCGTCCGCTTGACCGGCGCGCTGTTGAACTGCGGGTCGAGGAGGATGCCGTCGTGGGCCTTCACGTTGCTGACCAGGGCCTTGTAGGTCAGCGAGGGGTTCGGCGCCGATCCCTCGGCCAGGATCAGCTTCGAGAACTTGCCCTCGCCGATGGCCATGGCCACCTCGAGCGTGCCCATTCGGCTGTCGCGGATCTCGAAGTTCTGGGCGTCGGAGGTGGTGCTCTCGTCCATCATGCGGTTGAAGCGCACGGTGATGGTCTCTCCGTCGGCGCTGAAGGCGCTGACCACCTGGGGCGGGCCCTCGGGCTCTATCGGGCCGGGGTCGGCGCCGACCGGGGTGTCGGTGCCGACGCCGGGGTCGGTGGGCGTCACGGTCGTGCCGTCAGGACCCGGGGTCGTCCCGCCGCGGTCCTTTCGACCTCCCCCGAGGCCCGCGAGGTCGATGCCGGGCACGTCCATGCCTGCGGTCCAGCCGTCGGGCACGCCTCCGGCCACGTCGAAGGGCACTCCGGCGACGTCGCTGCCCTGGCCGGCGGGCGGCAGCCGATCCTCCTCGGATGGTGTGCGCGGGCAGCCCAGCAGGGCGAGCACCGCGATCGTCATCCCGGTCCCCCTCAGCGTGGCCGCCGTCATTGGGTGATCCCCAGGTCGAAGAGCACGGAATCGCCGGGCTGCTGCGGTGAGCCGCCGTCGGGTACCGGGGGCAGGCCCTGGTTGCTGCGGTGAGCGCCGTCCGCCGTGCCGAGGCGCGCGATGAAGGCTATCTTGGCGCCGGCCGGCGGCGGGCCGTCGAAGAGCGTGGTGAGCGGGATGCGTGCCTCGATTCCGCCCGCGTCACCGTTCGTGAGCACCTCGCCGTCGATCCAGGCGAGGTCGCCGGGGCCGGAGAGGCCGGTGAGCTTGCGCCAGCCGGCGTGGGTCGAGCCGCCGAGGTCGATGCCGAGGCCATGAGAGGCCATGTCCACCGTGGCGAAGGCGAAGTCGGCGCCGAAGCCCGAGGGGCCGGACTCGATCAGGTCGCTGATGGCGTCGTCGATGCTCCTGGCGGGGGTGGCGTCCTCGAGCGCACCCATGGCCGGGAAGCCCGTGCCCGCGCCCGGGTCGACGTCGACGTAGACCACTATCGCGTTGTCGTTGTCCGCGTGGTCGGCCTGGACCGTGCCCTTGACAGCCACGTAGAGGAACTGGTCGTCGTAGCCGGCGTAGAGGGCGTCGAGGCGGTTGGCGTCCGACCAGTCGCTCGTCACGTCGTTGCTCGAGAGCAGGTAGGAGTCGGGCCACTCGGCGCCGGCGCCGGTCATCACCTGGCCGTCGGGGGTCGGGGTGTTCAGGGGCACGTAGCGGAAGTCGGTGACCGGAAGGGTCAGCGCGTGGCCGCCCTGGCTGGCCGCCAACGCCGCGACCCCGGCCGCGTGGGCGGGCGCTACCACCACGACCTCGAAGGCGCTGCTGACGGAGGGCTGCACCACCCCTGGCGTGCCGTCGAAGGTGAGCTCCAGCGTGGCAGCGTCGAGGGCCGCGCCCTTGAGCGTGACCTCGGTCCCGCCCTTCATCGCGCCCACGATCGGAAAGAGCGAGTCGACGACCGGGTCCGTGGGCATGGCCTTGACCTCGAGCTCGCCGAGGGAGGAGGAGTCGAGGCTCTCGGTGGTCCCGAGGCGCCCCGCGTAGGCCCAGGGCCCGCCGTCGACGCGGAAGCGGAAGGCCACCCTGTAGAGCCCCGGCTCGGCCGGAGCGCCGCCGACAGCGACGTAGATCTCGCCGCCGGAGTCCTCGCCGTCGTAGGTCGCGGCCTGGAAGCCCCAGCCGGCCTCGTCGTCGTCGGCCACCGCGGGGAGGGCCAGGCCGAACTGGGCTTCGATGCGGGTGGCGCGGCCGACCGGGTCGGTCACGCCGGCCTCGGTGACGCGCGCGCGCAGGTCGGGCAGGGGCGCGCCCACGAAGACGCTGGCGGTGTGGGGCTGCAGGACGATCGCCTCGTCGATCTCCTCGGGCGGCTGCACGACGTCGTCGACGCACTTGCCGTCCACACACTTCTTGCCCTCGGGGCAGGGCTTGTCAGGGTCCGAGCACTCCGGCTCCACGACCTCCGGCACGCACTTGCCGGCCTCGCACTTCTCCCCTTCGGGGCAGGGCTTGTCGGGATCCGAGCACTCGGGCTCGACAACCTCCGGCACGCACTTGCCGCCCTCGCACTTCAGGCCCTCCGGGCAGGGGTTGCTCGCCGGGTCGCAGGGCTTGGCGCCGCCGCAGTAGAAGTCGGCGCAGGCCTCCTCGCCCGGGCAGTCGATGCCGCCAGGATCGCAGAGGGTGCCGGCCGTCTCGTCGCCGATGAGGACGGCAGTGTTCATGGTGTTGCCCCTGGAGTCCTGCGCCTGGATGATGAGCTCCTCCACCCAGACACCTCCGCCCGCGGCCGGGAAGTCCGAGTAGGCCGTCACCCCGTCGGGGACCGCGTCGCCCGCGACCTTGTACTCGAGGCCCGACTCGGGCCCTTCGCCGAGCTCGCGCAGGGCGAAGACGAAGACGAACTGGGCCTCCTGGCCCGCGAGCAGCCGGCCGTTGTGGGACCCGAGGTAGTTGGAGTGCACGTAGGTGAAGACACCGTCGCCCGCGGCCGCGTCGCCGAATTCGCCGTCGTCGAGGAGCTGCGCTGGGAACCATGAGTTCATAGTCCCCTTGATGAAGATGTCGTACTCGTCGGCTGTGGTGCCGGCGAACTCCTCGTGCAGGTACGCCAGGTCGAGGGTCACCTTGAGGTCGAAGGTCCCGAAGGGCGGGAGGATGAGGGGGTCGACCATCATCGTCGCCGGGTCGCCGGGCTCGACCGTGAACTGGCCGTTGGGGCCTATCCAGATCCAGTTCTTGAGCTCGTCCAGCACGCCGTACTCGAACAGGAGAGGCTCCACCGGGTCGGGCATGACCCAGACCTCGCCGCAGAAGACGTGGTCGCCGGCCACGGCGCCTTCGGGCTCGTGACCGCCGGCCGAGAACGGCCCGTCGTCGTAGAGCGGCGGGTAGGGCCCCTCCTCCGGGAGCCAGGACGAGGTGTAGGTGATCGTGTTGTCCGCGGCGTTCCAGATCCAGGAGCCGGTCCAGAGGACCTGGCCGCTCTCGTAGGTCTGGTTCGCGCTGTCGTCCATGCAGAAGCGCACCGCGGTGCTGTCCTGGGGACGCACCCAGCCGCCGGCAGGCGGGCCGCCGCTGTCGCCGCCGCCGGCGTCCGTGCCCGGCGTGACCGAGTCCGCGGTACCGGGTCCACCGGCGTTGTCGGTCTGGCCGGCCGGCGGCGTGTCCTGGCCGGTGATCGTCTCGTCTCCGGAGTCGCTGCACGCAGCGGCGGCGAAGAGCAGGGCTACCGAGATGAGGGTTGCACGAAGGCGCATTGCGGACCTCAGCTTGAGCTTCCTGAGAAGGGTCGGTGCCTTGTAGCCAAGCGAGGGGCGGGTAGCAAGGCTCCGTCCGCGGGTGTCGCCCGGCACCCCCGGCACGCAGCTTGCACCTTCGGCCCGCACCATGCCCGGCAAACGCTTCACTGGCGTATTCCTGCTCCTATGCTCGGCCGCGACGCTCGCGTGCGGCCCATCTCCCCCCTACGAGCCCTTCCCGCCGGGCCCGACCGGATACCTGAGCGACCGCGCCGCCGAGGTGACGGTGAGCGTTCGCGGCGCCGTCCCCGCGCCCTCGAGCCGGGCCGAAGCGCTCTGCGCGGGGAGCAGGAGCGGCCCTCCCGCGTGGCTCGAAGACGGGGTCGCCGCACAGCTCGCGCAGGTGGAAGGCTGGCTGGGCGTTCGCGGGTTGCCGCTGCCCATGGACCCGGCGCAGACACTGATGGAGACCCTCGTGCAGGCAGGAGGGGAGCGCCTCCAGGGAGCCGCGTCCTACGAGGTGCGGGCGCACGGCCTGCTCACCGCCCGCGATCTTGGGATCGAAGCCCGGGTAGCTCCCCTCGGCGAGAGGCTCGACGGCGCGACCTGGCGGGTACCCGTCGAGGGTGGTGAAGCGGGGCTCTGCGAGGTGCGCGTGAGCAGCATGCCCGCCGCGGCGCTCGCACCCGGGCGCGGGCCTCATCTCGTCCGCCCGGCCGTCGAGGCCTTCGCCGCCGACGGGGTCCTGGAGGTGATCGCCCTGTTCGGCCAGATGAGCGACGACGACGCCCTCCTGCCGCAGGACAACGGCTTCTGGAGCATGGGCAGGCTCTCCTCGGCCCTCGAGGCGGCCGGTCTCGAGAGGGTGCGCCTCGAGGGGGGCGGCGAGAGGCACACCGGAGCGTGGGGAGACGTAGAGCTGCGGGTGGAGCTGCTGCCGCCCTCGTCACTCGCGGCGCGGGACTCCGACGACGAGAAGCGGGCGGTCATCCGCCGCGCGATCTCCAGGGGTGAGCTCGTCTACCTCGACGCCCACGCGCGCCAGCCGGCCCTCGACGCCCTCTCGGACCCCGCGAGCTACCGCCCCGCGCGCACGCGGCTGCTGGTGCTCGACCTGTGCTGGTCCTACCACCTCTACACCCGCGGCGCCCTCGAAGCCGCCGCCGCCGAGAGCGCGCCGCTGCAGGTGCTCAGCTCGGCCAAACGCGTCGCCACCGGCAGCGTGGAGTCCTTCCTCGTGCTGCTCGGGCGCGTCGCCAACGCCGCCGGAGGCCTCGACAACGACCCGACGAGGGCCTCCTGGATCTCCATCCTCGCGGCGATGAACGACCTGGCCGAGGCCAGGGCCGAGGCGCGGCGAGCCGAGGGGGTGGAGAAGAAGCTACAGCCCGCCGAGCTCTACGGGGTGAGCGGTCTGTAGCCGAAAGCTCGGCGGCAGGTGACCGATGGACCAGGTGTCCTGCGCCCCAGGAGCGTTCGGGAAAGCTCAATTCCTTGGCAATTGAAGTCGCCTAGCACTGCTGCGCTTGTAACTCTTCAACAAGTCCGAGCAAGCGCCCTTGGGAAACAGAGAGGGTGGCTGAACAGGATAGACAGGATAGACAGGATTGGGATGCAGCATGAAGAGGCTTCCCTTCCTGTTCATCCTGCACATCCTGTTCAAAGCTCCATGCTTCTCCCGGACTTGTGGAGAAATCTCTCGCGTTTCCCCGAACGCTGCTAATAACCAGGCTCCCCCGGCGGCTCCACCAGATCGCGCCAGGTCGCCTTGTCCCCGGCGAGCATCGCCGCCGTCCAGGCGGCTATGCTGATGCCCTCCAGCTCGGTCTCGTGGATGTTGCCGAGCTCGAGGCCCCCGCCGAGCAGCGTCTGCAGAGCGCCCTCGGGGAGCTCCACCTTGCTGATGTCAGTGCCCACGATGCCCGCCGGGTTGCCCAGCAGGGTCGTGTGGCGGATGCCGTCGACGATGAAGCGGCGGTAGCGCTCCGGGTGGGCGGCGCTGAGGCGCTCGGTCTCGGTCTTGATGGCGTCGCGGAGCTCGGTGGCCTCCACCTGCAAGAAGGTGCGGCCGATGATGGTGTCGTACCAGGAGCTGAAGTGCGCCACGCGGGCGTCCGGGTCGCGGTCGAGGTACCAGCCGGCCACGGCGGCGAGGTGGCCGTTGCGGCGGCAGTCGGTGCAGTCCGGCGGCACGAAGCGCTCGACGTTGAACTCGCGCAAGATGGTGTCGATGAACGAGCGATCGTCGGCGCGAGCGAGGCCGAGGCCGGAGTCGGCGAAGATGAAGAGCTCGGCGTCCGGGTAGAAGCTGCGGACCAGCGCTGGCGCCAGCAGCATGCCGTAGGCTCCGCCGGAGCTCCCCGCCAGCAGGATTCGCCGCGGCTCGGGAAAGCGCTCGGCGGCCGCGGTCAGCCCGCCGGTCAGGTTGTGGAGCCCGCGGTGGAAGCGGTCGTCGGTGCCGTCGCCGTCGTCGTCGTGGTCGGCGTCTCCGGTGAAGAAGGAGGCGTCGCAGTAGGGCAGGTATGCCACGTTCCAGCCGTGCACCGGGCTCTGCTCGTCTTCGGGGTCCAAGAGCCCGGCCGAGAAGACACCGGGGGGCGCGGCGGTCACCGCGAGGCAGAACTCCGACCAGCAGGCGCCGCCGCCCTGCAGGAATATGACGAGGTCCTCGCCGCCCGTGTCGCGCACGCCCATGCGGAAGGGCTCTCCGCGCAGGCACATGGGGCCTTGAGCGGGGTCGAAGGTGTAGGTGGTGACGGCGCCGTCGACTGACTCCACGGCGGGGGAGATGAGGCCGACGTAGGCGTCGAGCCCAAGCTCGGCTGCGATCTCGGAGGGGAGCGCGGGCTGGTCGTAGGCCGCTCCCTCCCGGCCGCAGCAGGCGAGGAGGGCCGCGGCAACGGCGAGGACGGAGAGGCGTGTGGGGGGGGTGGGGAGAAGAAAGGGCAAGGGCAAGGGCACGGGAGGAGCGCTTTGGCGCTGGGCGCCACGCGCTCCTACTCGAGGTCCGCCTTGTGCACGTAGACGGTCTGCGTCGGGAAGGCGAACTCGATGCCCTCCTTCTCGAAGCGGCGATAGAGAGTGAGGTTGATGGCCTGCTGGATGTCCCCGTAGACCGCGTAATCCGGTACGAGCACGTAGTAGATGATGTCGAAGATGAGGGCGAAGTCGCCCCAGGTCATGAAGTGAGCGCGGTCGAAGCGCACCTGCTCCTGAGCCTCGACTGCCTCCTTGATGATGCCCGGGATGACCTCGAGCTTGTCGGCCGGGGTGTCGTAGGTCACGCCAATCTGGAACGAGATTCGCCGCTCGAACATGCGCTTGTAGTTGCGGATGCGGCTCCCCAGGAGGTCGCTGTTGGCGAAGACGAGCTGCTCCCCGCTGAGGCTGCGCAGGCGGGTGGTCTTCAGGCCGATGTGCTCCACCGAGCCCATGTGCTCGCCGACGATGATGAAGTCGCCGCGGATGAAGGGCTTGTCCAGGATGATGGAGAGGGAGCCGAGGAGGTCGCCCAGCACGTTCTGCACGGCCAGGGCGACCGCGATGCCGCCGACCCCGAGGCCGGCGACCAGGGCGGTGATGTCGACGCCCAGGTTGGCCAGGCAGAGCAGGAGGACCAGCGACCAGGCGAGGATGCGTGCGACGACCCCTATGGCGCCCATGCCGCTGACCGCGGCCGGGTCGTCCTCGGCGCGCTCGGCGACGAAAGCGTCTATGCCGAAGCGGATGGCGCGGCTCGCCCACAAGCCTGCCTGCACCAGCAGCAGGACGATGGCGGCCACCGCGATGGCGTGGTCGGTCTCGGCCGGGAGCTTCAAGAAGCGGAGCGCCACGAAGGCGCCGACGGCTATCAGGGCGAAGGACTTGGTCTCGTCGACCAGGGTCACCGCCAGGTCGTCGATCTTGGTCTCGGTCTTCTTCGCCAGGCCGCGCACGTAGCGGCGGACGACGGCCTGGATCGCCTTCAAGGCGACGATGAC
>CAZQPP010000146.1:0-16166 GCA_964594295.1 uncultured Myxococcales bacterium
GCATGGGGAGCTCTTGGCTGTTGGCTGTTAGCCGTTAGCTGCGTGCTTGGCTCGTCACGCTGACGCGTACCGCGCTTTGCACCCGTTGTCGCTCGATGTTGGCTGTAGGCACGATCGTGGTCCCGCCGAGCTTCTTGCTAACAGCTAAAGGCTAATAGCCAATAGCTAGCAACCTTGCCAGTTCCCCGCGCTGCCAGAGGGCGAGGAGATCCATCGTCAGGCCGACCGCTACGTGGATGGTCGCGCCGCCGAGCACGCTCCCGGTGCGGAGCGAGAGCAGGCCGAGCACCAGGCCGGCGAGCAGGGCGCCCACGCTCTCGGCCATGGGCTTCGGGAAGTGGATCATGCAGTAGGGGAAGAGCATGATCCACAGGGCCGCCGAGCCGTATCGGTGCTTCAGGCCGTGCAGCATGAAGCCGCGGAAGAAGAACTCCAGGGAGAAGAACTGGGCGGCGTAGAGGAGCTCCCAGCCGAGCAGCACCGCCAGGGTGCCCGGGTGCCGATAGAAGGGGTACATCTGCTGGAACTCGGACGAGAACGAGGCGGCGAAGGCGGCGCCGGCGGCCGGCACGTAGAGCAGCATGTAGACGCGCGCGTGGCGTGCGTAACCCTTCAGGGTGAGCCCGTGGGCGGCGAGGGGCTCCTTGAGCAGGAGCCGGACCGCCAGCGCCGGCACGACCAGGTACATGAGCACGCAGCCGGCGGCCCAGAAGATGTGCTCGTAGAGGCTGATGCGGTTGAGCATCTCGAGGCTGAGCACGTCCGGGTCGCGCCCGCTGAGGCGCACCGCGTGCTCGGCCGCCCAGCGCTGGAGGTCTCCGGAGAGCACGACGTAGTGCATGACGATCATCACCACGGCGCTGACGAGCAGCACCGTCGCCGCCCTGCGGTCGGGCACGCCCCCACGCTTGAGCGCCCCGGACTCCTCGTCCACGGCGGCCATCGCCCCGCGGACCCAGCCCGCGGCCCGAGTGACCGGATTCGTCATTCTGGCGGCGCCTCCTCGACCTTCTCGTACTGGAGCTGCAGGTTTGAAGCCCCCGCCTTTCGTGCCACCGAGACGGCGTCGATCACGCGCTGGTAGGCGGTGTCCTTCTCGGCCTGCACCCTCAGCGGCGCGTTGGGGTGGTCGTTGAGGTAGCCGCGCAGCTTCTCTATGATCTCGTCTTCCGCGCCTCCGTCCACGGGGCCTCCGCCGCTCTCAGGGTCGAGGAACGCGAGCTTGCCCTCCTTGGAGACGAAGATCGTGGCGGCGTCGGCCCGCACGACCACCTCCTCCGCGGCGGCCCGCGGCAGGCGGATCTCGAAGGCGAGCTCCTTCTTCTTGAAGGTCGTGCTCACGAGCAGGAAGATGATGAGCAGGAAGACCACGTCGACGAGGGAGGTGATGTCGACCCGGGGCGAGGCTGGGGCGCGGTTCTCGCGGCGCCGGAACTTCAAGGCGCGTCTTCGGGGGCCGGTGGTGTGCCGGCGGCGTGAGGAGGCGCGGGTGTGTGCCCGGGCGCTCTCGGCTCGTGCAAGGCGTCCAGGACCTCGAGCGACCACTCCTGGAGGGTGCGCACCCGGGCGTCGACGATGCCCTGCAGCCAGCGGTAGGCGAGGTAGGCCGGGATGGCCACGGTCAGGCCCGCGCCGGTGGTGATCAGGGCCTCCCAGATGCCGCCGGCGAGCTGGCTGACGCGCGGCTCCGCCGCCGTGGCGACCTCCTGGAAGACACGGATCATGCCGGTGACGGTACCGAGCAAGCCCACCAAAGGCGCCACCGCGGCGACAGTGCCCACGCCCTCGATAAAGCGCCCCATCCAGCTCACCTCGACCTCGCCGGCCTCCTCCATGACCTCTTTGAGCTCGCTCCGCGTGAGGCCGCGGTGCTTGAGGGCGGTCAGGAAGATGCGGGCGAGCGCGCTCCCGTCGGCGGCGCACGCCGACTCGGCCGCGTCGTGGCGTCCGGAGTGGAGCAGGCCGAGCACGCGCCGGAAGAAGGGCTCGGGCGCGACCCGCGAGCGCCTCAGGGTCCACAGCCGCTCGAAGAGGATCGCCGCCGCGAGCACGCTCAGCAGCGCGATGGGGACCATCAGGATCCCGCCTTTGAGCACGAGCTCGAGGGGTGTCATTGCAGCGCTGCCTCGGCTTCGTCTGCGGCGTCGGGCGCCTCGGCCGTCACGGCGCCCGCCTGTGTGTCGCCGTCTCCGGTCTGTCGCGGGGCGGGCGGAGGCTCGCGGCGGCCGTCGTACTCGGCGGGGATGACTATGCGGATGAGGGTGCCCTCGCCTGGGGCGCTCTGAACCTCCACGCGCCCGTGGTGCGCCTCGACGAGGCGCCGGACGAGGGCGAGGCCGAGCCCGGTGCCGCCTTCCTTGCCGTGGGTGGCGAAGGCGTCGAAGATGCGCTCGCGCATGTGCTCGGGGATGCCGACGCCTTCGTCCGCGACCTCGAAGAGGATCTCCTCTCCCTGGCGGGCGACCCTGACCGTGCAGGTGCCGCCCTTGGGCATCGCCTCGACCGCGTTCCGGCAGAGGTTGAGCAGGACGCGCTGCATCTTGAGCTCGTCGAAGCGCGCCGTGCCCCTGTCGGCCACGTCGAAGACGAAGCGCACCGGCTCCCCCTCGTAAGCGGTGCCGAGGGCCTCCTCGAGGGAGGACATGAAGCTGCGGAGGTAGACCTTCTCCGGGAGGATGGTGACGGCTCCCTTGGCGAAGGCGAGCACGTCGCGGGTCATTGCCTCTATGCGCCCCAGCTGGGCCTTGATGCCGTCCGCGTAGCGTTCACGATCTTCGGGCCCGAGCTCGCGCTTGAGCAGGCCCGAGTAGCCGTTGATCACGGCCATCGGGGTGCGCAGGTCGTGGAGCACGCCCGAGAGGGTGCGGCCGATGGTGAGGAGGCGATCCTCGTGACGGGCGCTCTGGACCTCGAAGGCTCGGCGCAGGCCGCTGACGAGCTGGGAGAGCACGACGGCCAAGACCTTGCGGTGGTCCTGGGAGACCGGGCCGGCATGGCGCGCCCCGTAGAGGGCAAGGGCGCCGCGCACGTAGTGGTTCCGTGGGAAGCGCAGCACGACGGCCGGCGCGTCCTCTCGACTGAGCAGGTTGTGCCCGATGTCCGAGAGCCCCTTGGTGAGCTCCTCGTCCGTGCCGCTCAGCCATGGGGGCAGGGCGATCTCACCTCCGTTGCCCTCCACTTCGTGGTGCCGCCCGTCCACGGCGCAAGGCCAGGCGCAGCTCGCACCCTCCCGCGCGAACACGATGGCCGCGGCGCCGTAGGGCAGGCTGTCGAGCAGGATCCTCCCGATGCGCTGCACGAGGTCGCGCGGCCCGAGGGCCTGGGCGACCTCGCGGCTGGCCGAGTAGAGGAGCTCGAGCTCTTTGACCTTCTCCTCGAGGCGCGCCCGCGTCTGGGCGAGGGCCGCGAGGTGCTCGTTGGCCCGGGCGTAGAGCACGCTGTGCTCCACGTTGATGGCGAGGATCTGGGCCAGGGTGCTCAGGAGCTTCTCGTCGTCGACGTCGAAGTAGTCGGCGCCCCTCTTGTTGAGGACCTGGATGACACCGAGCAGCTCCCGGTTGCCGTCGGTCATCGGGACCGCCAGCACGGCCCTGGTCTGGCAGCCGGTCAGGCTGTCGAAGCTGTCGTCGTGCCCCTCGTAGCTCCGGGCGTCTTTGATGTTGAGCGTGCGGACGTCCTTCGCTACGCGGCCCACGATGCCGGAGCCGAGACCGACCTCGAAGTCGTGCACCTGCTGGCCGTCGTGCACGCGCGTCCAGAGGGTCTTGGTGGAGCGCTCGTAGATGAAGACGGTCGCCCGCTCCGCCGCGAGGATGTAGCGGATCTCCCGGATAGCGAGCTGGATTCGCTTGTCGAGCTCGAACTCGTTGCCGAGCGCGAGGGTCAGGCGGCGGAAGGCGACCAGCCTGTGGTGCTCGACGGGATCGGGGAAGGGGGAGGTCCAGTCCGTCTTCGTGGCGCCGTAGCCGCTGCCCAGGTAGGCGCCGTCCGCATCCGGAGGGGGCCTCCGGGGCGGCTTGCGGACCTTCTTTTCCTCGCCCTCGGGCACGCGTGAATCCCTGGCTGGTTCGTTTTTTGCTCTAACACGCGCGGGCTTTCGCGGCTACCGGGGCGTCTCCCCCAGATCCACCGCTTCTCCGTGCAGGGCAGTCGGAAGAGCTTCGCGCAAAGGCGCAAAGGCGCGAAGGGGTCGGCACCCGGCAGGTGCCGGCCAAGAGCAGGCGCTGGGTCTCCGGCGTGCCTCTTCGGGCAAGCGAAGCGAGGCTAGTTCCCGTCCTGAAACTCCCGTTTCAGGACGGGGGCTGTTAGCCGTTAGCTGTTAGCCGTTAGCCAGGCACCTGAGATCACTGCATTCCGGCTAACCGCTAATCGCTAATCGCTAATCGCTGCATCCTGAAACGCGAGTTTCAGGATGCACACGAGGCTACTTGGCGTCTTGGCGTCTTTGCGCGAGATCCACAGGTGGTGGATTTGGGCTCCGGGCTCAGGGCCTCAGCAGGCCGCAGTCGAAGGCGAGGACAAAGTCCACGTTCCCCTGCTCGTAGCCCCCCGGGTGCTCCGGGCTCGTCCACCCCACGTGGCGCTTGTAGTCGGCCACGATCTTCTCTGTCGGGGCGCCGTTGACGCAGCGGTCGAGGAGCCCCATCGCCATGCCCGTGCGGTGCATGCCCCCGCCGCAGTGGATGTGGGCGTGTCCCCGTGGTGCCTGCCCGCCCGGGCGCAGGACGTGCTCGTTGAGGATCCGGGCCACCGTCGCCGACGCCGAGGCGAGGTCCTCAGGCGAAGGCTCCTCGCGGAGGAGGTCGCGCCACATCCGCAGCTCCGCGTCGGCGTCGCGAGCGAGGAAGTAGCTCCCGCCTGACTCGTCGACGACGGCCCTCTCGGCCTTCTCGAGGTCGCCGGTAGCCATGGGGCCGGCGTAGAGGTTCACCACGTGGCGGACGCCGGCCTGCTCGACGAGGCTGCGGAAGCACGAGCCTTTGTCGGCCGGCAGGGGGGTCATCCCCGTTCGGTAGACCTTCAGCGGCCGGCCGTCGCGTGTCCGCACCGACTCGAGCTCGATCATCGCCCCGTTGTTCTGCGCGCCGTGCACGATCAGCGTGCGCACCGTGCGCCAGAAGAGCCTGCCCTCGACGGCCTTGCGCAGCGGCGCGCGCTTCTCTTCGGGGACCGTGACGCCGGCGCGATCGAGCTCCGAGAGCACGTCGTCGGCGCCCGCGCTCGCCTCCTGCGAGAGGCCCTCTACCCATGAGCGGCGGGTGTTGCAGGTCGTGCCGGGGAGAACGCGAGGCTCGGACGCCGCCGCGCTCGTGGCGGCCTCCGGGGCTGGGGTGACGGCCGGCGACGGTGCCGAGGCGCAGCCCGCCGCCGTCAAGACCAGGCCGAGGGAGAGGTAGACGCGACAGTGACGCAGGGACCGGTGCATGCGAGGCTCGTGGGGTAGGGGCGCCGGAGCCTATCAGGATCGATCCCCATCCCGCACCGGCGCACCCACCGGCTGGAACTTTGCCCGGACGCTGCTACGTTAGGGCCGTGTTGACGCGTCTCACCATCGCTGCCCTGCTCGCTGCCTCTGTCCTCGCCCTCGGGGCCTGCACCCGCGTGGAGGAGCCCACGGAGCCAGCGGCAGTGGTGGCGCCGCCGCTCCCGCGCTCTGGGGCCAAGCACGGGCCGCTGCGCGACCAGGTGGCCGTACCGGTGAGCGGCTCTCCCTTCGCGGTGGCCCACCTGGTGCAGGGAGGCATGCGTGCCGACCACGGCTCCCACTTCGGCTTCAAGGTGGTCGTCGACGACTCGGCGGCCGAGCCCGAGCCGGGTGGGGTGCTGGTCCTGGTCCACGGCAGCGCCCTGAACGCGGCGACCCGCCGGGGGCAGATAGTGGACCGCTCGCGCGTGGAGATCCTCGGTGAGGGGTCCGACGAGACCCTGGCGGTCAGCAAGCGCGCCGTGGAGCTCGACGTGTGGGGCGTGACCGAGACCGGCGAGGCGTCAGGGCTCGGCGAGGTGGAGGCGGTGGCGTGCTCGGTCAGCACGGACCTCACGGCGCTCAGGGTGACGGTTCGAAACGAGGGCTCGGAGCCGCGCCAGGTGCGATCGCGCCTCGTCTTCGACTGCGATCCTCACCCCGCGCGGGAGCGCCTCGACGCCGTGGAGAGCGGCGGCTGCCCGACCTACGCCGAGGTCCTCGGCGAGGGCACCGAGCGTCGCCTCGCGGTGTCAGGGGCGGCCAAGGTGCACCGCCGATTCCAGCTCCACTACGCGGCCGGGGCCTCGGCGGGGACCGAGCCCCTGGGGCTCGACGCGAGCAGCCCGACCGGAGGGAGCGTCTCCATCGTCGCCCGAGACGGGCAGCGCCTCTTCGCAGGCGAGACCGGGACCTTCATCTGGCTCGTGGCCAGCGGGCAGAGCGACGACGACGCCGAGGCGGTGATCGAGGCCTACGCCCGTCGCTCGCGCTCGGACCTGCGCGCGGGCCTCTGCGCCGCACAGGAGGCCCTCTTCGAGGGTCTCCTCGCCGCGACGGGTGAGGCCGAGAGCGCGAGGGACGAGAGGCTCCTCCGCCTCGCAGTGGACGCCCTGCGCCACTCGCGCTACGCGCCCCGGGGAGCGATGGGCTCCCAGTGGGGTGCCGTCGCCGCCAAGCCGGTGCAGGTCCGCTTCGACGGAAACGATCTGCCCCGTATCGCCGCCGGCTACGCCCTGCTCGACGTCGACGCGCCCATCTCGCAGCTCGGGCTGATGGCCCGCGCGGTCAGGCGCAACCGCGATCGGCTGCCCCTGCGTTTCGACGAGAACATGCAGGCCCTCGGCGAAGGGGAGCGCACGGCCCACACTGTCGGCCCTTGGGCGCTGGCCGAGGCGGTCGCGGCCAACCCGGGCATCTACACGGTGATCGAGGTCGAGCCCGTCTTCGACGGTCTCCGGCGGGCCCTGGGCTACCTCGAGGATCACCGCAGCCGGGACGTGGGTTTCTTCGACGCCGACCCGGTGGAGGGTGGCTGGGAGGACTCCCCTCGCTTCGTCCCCCTCGAAGGCGGCGCCGTGGAGGACATCTGCGACCTGGTGCGCACGGCCTGGATGTCGAGGGCCTACCTCGATCTCGCCGAGATCGCCGAGGCCATGGCCCTCAACGCCGACGGCAAGGCGCTGCGCGAGCGCGGCGAGGAGATCCGCTCCGACCTGTTGGAGCACTTCCTCGTCGAGGAGGACGGCCTCTTCGCCGATCGCATCATCACCGACACGGGCGCCGTGGCGTCGGACGTGCGCTCCCCGGCGGGGACGGTCCCCGTGGCGCTTCACCTCGCAACGAAGACAGCCGCCGAGACCGCGGCGGAGCACATCCTCGACGGAAACGGGCTCTGGGGGACCTGGAACGGGAGCTCCGCGTACATGATGGCCGTCCCCTCGCTCGCCTACGACGACCGCAGGCTCAACGTGCACGAGGACGGACACCGGATGCGCGGCCAGGTGTGGCCGTGGCACGCCTACATGGCGTGGAGGGCGCTGGTCGTGTCGGGCCGGACCGGCGAGGCGGAGCGCCTCAGGGACCGGGTCCTCGGCATGCTGGACGAGCACGCCGACGAGGGCCTCTACGAGGCCTACGACTTCTTCGACGGCGGGCCGGGCTTCGGGCCGCAGGGCAAGCTCGAAGACGGCAGCTACGCCCCGCCGGTGATCCAGCACGCCGTCACGGCGGCCGCGGTCTTGCGGCTCATCTTGAGGAGGTAGCGGAGCTCCTCCGCCGCTCCCGCCTGACCTCGATGAGGTTGCGGAGCAGGGTCCAGAGGTAGCCGACCGAGCCGCCGAGGAGCAGCGCGAGCAGGGCGAGACCGAGGATCTCGTCGCGGTAGACGGCCGGCTCGAAGGGATCGAGGGCAAAGAGCACCGCCGTCGGCCGAGCGCCGTCGTACCTGTCGGCCAGGGGCGAGCAGCCCTCCTCGTGTGCTCGCAGCCTGACGGGCTCCCTGACCGGCAGGTAGTAGCCGTGGACGTGCACCGCCAGATCCCGGTGGCGCGCGAGGGAGTAGCCCATCGCGTCCATGGGGCCGTCGTAGGGCATGGAGACAAGGGCCGGCGGGAGCGTCCCCATGCGCTGGAGGAAGAGCACGAGACGTTGGCCGGCGCCCGAGCTCAGGCCGGCGCTCGCGAGGGCGGAGGCCGGACAGAGCAGGGTGGTCCTGGAGGCGCTGACCCCCGTGATGCGGCCGTAGCGGAGCTGCCCGGGGGCGGCTTCCTGGTCGTGGCCCGCCGCGGAGGCCCTCGCCCAGACGTCCCGCACATCCTGTCCGAGGACGAGCGCGGCGCCCACCACGAGCACCCCCACCGAGGTCCTGAGCACGAGGGCCCACCCGCTGCGGCGCACGCGGGCGCGGGCCTGGCTCACGGTGTCGCTCGGTATGCGCTGGTCGGCGCTCTCCCGGCGCCGCCGCCGCCACGGGAGCCTCCTGAACACGAGGATCGCTATCAGCGCCACCGCCCACCGCGGCGCCAGCAGCTTGCTGAGCTCGAGCGCCTCGTCGCCCAGGGTCGCCTGAGCTTGCGCACCGGTGGCGACGAGCTCGCCGAGGAGCACCCTCTCCTCCGGCAGCAGCAGGGTGGAGGGCACGCCGCGGACCGGGCATACGCGGACCTGGGTGATCAGGCGCTCGAGGTCGTCCGGCGAGAAGCCGGCAGCGGACTCCAGGCCGACGCGGACGATGGGGGAGCGCAGGGGAGGGAGCGGGGCGAGCCCGTCGCCGCTTCGGGCGGCGTAGCGCGGCGGTATGAGCACCCAGGCCTTTAGCCTGTCGTTCAGCTTCACCGGGGCGAAGTTCATCTCCCTGGCGTTGGGGACGCCGCCGATCTCCAGCCACCCGGGCGGGCAGGTGTACGCGCTCTCGACGTCTACGACGCCCTCGAGGGCCAGGACCGTCCCCGGCGGAGACAGGGCTCCGGCCTGCTCCTCGCTCCTGACCCCGAGGTAGCTCGCGCGCACGAGCAGCCGCGAGACCTCCGGGCCGTGGATCAGCAGGACGACGGCCAGCACGAGCCAGGCCGTGTCCAGAGTGCGCCGGAGGGCGACTCCCGCCGAGGGGGCACCCCCGCTTCGAGGCCGAGCCGTCACGTGGCGTTACGGGGTGGGAGTCTCCTCCTCCTTGAGTGGCCGCACGCACATCGCGTTGGCGGTGGCCGAGGCTCCGTCGAGGAGCTCGACCTTCGCCCTCGCGAAGTCGACGGCCCATGTGTCGGCGGATGAGGTGCCCGTTCCGCCGCCCTTCTTCGTCGAGCTCCAGAAGCGGGTGACCGAGCCGCAGTGGATCTCCCAGATCGGGTCCATGTAGCAGCCGGTGGTCGCGTCACCGCCTCCGAGCGTGCAGCCGTCGCAGGCTGCGTCGGCGCAGGTTGTCTCGGCGCACGCGCCGGGCACGTTGCAGGCGCCGCCGGTCGCCGTTGCGGCACAGCCGTTGACCAGGGCTCGGAGCCCGTCGAGAGCCGGCAGATCCCAGCCGCCGACGCCGGCGAGCACGAGGGACTGGCATTTGCCGGCGGCCCCCAACGGCGGCTCCGGGTCGCTGAGCTCGAGGTCATACCAGAGCAGCTCGGTCTGGGAGTCGGCGATGAGGTTGGCCCCGCAGCGGTGGAAGCGGCCGAAGCTCTCGCAACAGATCTTGTTCACGCAGAAGGTGTCCCCGGCGCACTCGCTCGCGGCGGTGCAGGATTCGTAGGGCTTGGTCTTGCACTCACCGGCGGCGTCGCAGATCGTCGTGCCGAAGCAGGCGTCGTCTGAGGTGTTCGTGACCGTGGAGCAGGTTCCGGCCTGGTTTGCGAGGTCGCAGGCCTTGCACTCACCCTTGCAGGCCTCGTTGCAGCAGACGTCGTCCACGCAATGCCCCGACGCGCACTGGTCGCCCGTCTTGCAGGAGTCGCCGTCGTCCCTCTTGCAGAGGCCCTCCTTGCACGTGCCGTCGCAGGTCTCGTCCTTGCCGTCGGCGACCGCGAGGCACTTGCCCTCGGCGTTGTTGCAGCTGCGGCAGACGCCGACGCAGGGCTCCTCGCAACACACCCCGTCGACGCACATGCTCGAGGCGCACTCGCTGAAGTGGGCGCACTCGGAGCCGTTGACCTCCTTGCAGGCGCCCTGCGAGCAGGTGTGGGTATCCGAGCAGCCCTCATCCTCTCCCAGGTCGATGGGGCTGCAGGTCCCGAGGCTCCAGGAGGCGGCGCAGGTCTGGCACTCTCCGTCGCACGGGCCGTTGCAGCAGCGGCCGTCCACGCAGAAGCCGCTCTCGCACGTGGTGCCGTCTTCGCACTCCGCTCCGTTCGGCTTCTTGCAGTGCCCGTCCGTGCCGCAGCGGAAGGGGGCCTCGCAGGTAGGCGGGTCCTCTCCCGAGGTGACGGCCGTGCACTTGCCTTCGCGGCCCTCGATGTCGCAGGCCTTGCAGACCCCGTCACAGGTGTCGTCGCAGCACACCCCGTCGACGCACTTGCCCGACGCGCACCCGGTGTCGCCCAGGCAGGGCAGGCCGTTGCTCGCCAGACATACCCCGTCCTTGCTGCAGGTCTTCAGGCCCCAGCACGTGGGCGGGTCGTCGCGGCCGTCCACGCGCTTGCAGGTGCCCTCGTTGCCGAGCTGGTTGCAGGAGAAGCAGGAGCGATGGCATTCGTCGTCGCAGCACACGCCGTCGACGCAGTGGTCGCTCAGGCACTCGTGGCCGAAGAAGCAGACCGTGCCGTCGAAGCGCCGGGGGACGCAGGCGCCGATGCTGTCGAGGCAGTAGGCCGTGGCGGCGCAGTCCTTGTGCGGGTTGTCCTCGCCTTCGTGCAGCGCGCAGGTGGTGTTGCATGCGCTCCTGTCCTCGGAGCAGCCGAAGGGCTCGCAGGTGCGCTCGGTGGCAGGCTGACAGCCGCCCTCGCCGTCGCAGACTCGGGCGGGGGTGAGCTTGTCGTTCTGGCAGATGGGCTCGGCGCAGAGCACCCCCTCCTCTCGAGGCACGTCGCGCGTGCACTCGGCGGAGGCCCCGTCCGCGGCGCAGGTCACCTTGCCCTGCATGCACGGCAGGTCCGTGATGTCGCAGGGATCTCCGATGGCGAGATCCCCTTCGAGGATGAAGCCCTCGTCGACCTCTCCGTTGCAGTCGTCGTCCAGGCCGTTGCAGCTCTCGTCGCCCGTGGCGGTGCAGGGGTCGCAGGCGTCGCCGATGCCGTCGGAGTCGGCGTCCTCCTGCTCCTTGTTCGGCACCTCGGGGCAGTTGTCGTCCTTGTTGGGGATTCCGTCCCCGTCGGAGTCCACCTCACCCGTGCAGGCCGGGACCGGCAGGTGGGCGCACACCTTCTGGAGGTCGCAGCGGTCGTCGGTGCAGGGGTCCATGTCGTCGCAGTCCGCGTCGCTCTCGCAGGCCTCGGAGGCCAGCGGCGCGCACGCCCCTTCGCTGCAGAAGTAGCTGCCGCGGCAGTCGCTGTCCGCGGCGCAGGTGGTCTTGCAGGTGGCGCTGTCCTGGCACTGGAAGCCGTCGCAGTCGAGCTTCTCACGGGCGACGCAGCTGCCGTGCCCGTCGCAGGTGCTGGCGAGCTGCAAGAAGCCGTCCAGACAGAGGTAGGGGTCGCAGATGGTGTTCCTCGCCTTGGCGGCCGCCCTCTGGCAGGTCGTCTTGGTCGGACCGTCGCAGACCCGGACGCCTTCGAAGCAGCGCTCCTCGTAAGGCATCTCGCAACGCAGCCCAACACCGAAGTCCTCGTCGGTCTCCCCGTCGCAGTCGTTGTCCGAGCCGTCGCAGACCTCGGGCTCCCCCTGGCGCACGTTCGGGTCCTTGTCGTTGCAGTCGCCGGGGCTCGTGCTCGTGTAGGGCCTGGCCTTCTGGCAGAGGCAGAGCGAGTCGTTGGTCACGCCCTCCGTGTCGCCGTCCTCGTCTTTGAAGTAGAGCTTGCAGCCGTCCGCGTTCTGCTCGTCCACCTGGCCGTCGCAGTCGTCGTCCATCAGGTTCCCGCACACCTCCGGCTCGGGTTCGCAGCAGTCCTCGGGGCAGGTCTCGGGGCTCTCTTTCAGGTGCTCGCAGGTCGTCGAGCAGAAGCCGTCGCCGCAGGAGCCGCAGTCCGTGGGGCAGTTGAACAGGAACTCGCCGCGCCCGGGCTCACACTCGCAGTTTCCGCAGTAACCCTTGCAGTCCTGCGGGCACTCGTCCGGGCCGTTGTCGGTGGGCTCGCAGACGCCGTTCCCGCAGACCTGCTTCTTGCAGTCCTCGGCACAGGAGAAGGGGCTCTCTCCTCTGTCGCAGATCCCGTTTCCGCAGGCCGTGCCGCAGTCGTCGGGGCAGGTGTCGGGGTTCTCTCCGCAGCCGAAGCCGAGACAGAAGCCGTCCCCGCAACCGGTCGAGCCCTCGGGTGTGCGACAGCAGTCGTCGCTGCAGTTGGTCGGGTTCTCACCACAAGGCGAGCAGACGCCGTCGCCGCAGGTCGTGCAGTCGCAGGGGCAGGTAGTCGCGTCCTCCCTGAACTCGCCGCAGATCTCTCCTCCGTCGCAGACACCGTTGCCGCAGACGCAGCAGTCCTTGGGGCAGGTCTCGACGCGCTCGTCGCAGGCCGGGTCGCAGGCACCGTCGCCGCAGGTGCAGATGTCCTCGTCGGTGTCGCCGTCGCAGTCGTTGTCGACGCCGTCGGCGAGCTCGGGCGAGGGCGCCGGGGCCCCGCAGGCTGACAGGCCGTCCGCGCCGCAGCTGCGCATGCCGGGGCAGGAGCCGTGCTCGTTCACGACCGTGCAGGCCGACCCGAGGCGGAGGACGACCTCGCGGGGGCTGCAGGAGCAGGTCCCCTGCTTCAGCTTGCACTGGAGGCTGCTCTCCTGCTCGGCTGTCGTGACCGCTTCGCAGGCGTAGCTCTCGGGACAGTCGCTGTCCTCGGCGCAGGGCGCCCCGCACGCGCTCATGAGCACCGAGCCGTCCTCGTCGGGGTACTCCACGCAGGTGCCTCCCCCGCCGCCGGGGGCGATGCAGTCGTCGCTCGTGACGCAGGCGCGGCAGAGGGCCCACAGGTCCGAGATGCAAAGGGAGATGAAGTCTCCTGCCGGCTGCACGATCTGCCGGCACTGCCACCCATCGGGGCACTCGCTCTCGTCGCAGAACTGGGTGCACACGGTGTCGTGGGCGTGGGGGACGCAGAAGCTGGACGTGCACTCGGCGTTGATTTCGCAGACCTCACCGAAGCTCTTGCGCTGGTCCTCGGGCACGTAGACGTCGCCCTCGTCGAAGCCGATTATCGGCTTGGTCGGGACGTCCTCGGCCGGCTCGGTGTCCGCTGTCTGCACGTCCTGCCCGGCGTCCGCCGGTCCCGGATCCGGCTCGGCCGTCACCGCGCCCTCGTCCTTGCTGCATCCCGCTCCAAGGCCGAAGAGGAGGACCAGGCAGGCTGCAATCGTGCCGATCCGGAAGAGGGAGGAGAGAGACCGACGCATCCCGACACCTGCTTTCGTGCGTGGGCAGCCTAGCTTGCTGCCAACTCACGGGCAACCGTCTTCGCCACCCAAGATCCACCGCCTCTCCGCGCGTCGTGGTCGGAAGAACCTCGCGCAAAGACGAAAAGGCGCCAAGTAGGCTCGCTTGCCGCCCCATCCGGCGCTGGACTAGAAGACCCACCATGAGCCCGGCCATCGCGACCCTCTGTGCCCTCGCAACCTACGGCCTGGCCTACGGGCTCTACTCGCGCTTCCTCGCGCGCAGGGTCTTCCGCCTCGACGACTCGCGCGAGACGCCGGCCCATCGCCTCCGCGACGGCGTCGACTACGTGCCCACGAGGCCGGAGGTGCTCTTCGGGCACCACTTCGCCTCCATCACGGGGCTGGCGCCCATGCTCGGCCCGGCGGTGGCAGTGATCTGGGGCTGGGTGCCCGCGCTGCTCTGGGTGGTGTTGGGAGCTGTCCTCGTCGGCTGCGTGCACGACTTCAGCGCCCTCGTCATCAGCGTGAGGGCGCGGGGCCTGAGCGTCGGCAAGGTCGCCGAGGGGGTGATCGGCCCGCGGGCCCGCACCCTCTTCCACCTGATCATCTTCTTCGGCATCAGCCTCGCGATGGGGGTCTTCGTCTTCGTCATCTCGCGCCTCTTTTCGGTCGAGCTCGCCCCCGGGCGCGCGGGTTACCCCCAGGCCGTGCTCCCCTCGGCGGTGCTGATGGCGGTGGCGGTGATCGCGGGGGTGCTGCTCTACCGCAAGGGCTACCCGCTGCTCCCGGTCGCGGCAGCCGGCTTCGCCATAGAGCTCTTCGCCATCTGGCTTGGTGTGCGGCTGCCTACCGCGGGGCTGCCCGCCGAGCTGTGGCCGTCGGCGGGGACCTGGATCTGGATCTTGCTCGCCTACGCCTTCCTGGCGTCGGTCCTGCCGGTCTGGGCCCTGCTCCAGTCCCGCGACTTCCTGAACTCGCTCCTGCTCTACCTCGGCGTCGGCCTCGCCTACGTGGGGCTCTTCTGGGGCAGGCCGTCCTTTTCGGCGCCCGCTTTCGTGCCCTCGCCCGAGGGGGCGCCGTCAATCCTGCCCTTCGTCTTCATCGTCGTGGCGTGCGGAGCGGCCAGCGGCTTCCACGGCCTGGTCAGCTCCGGTACCACCGCGAAGCAGCTCGATCGGGAGAGCCACGCGCGGCCCATCGGCTACGGCGGCATGATCGGCGAGAGCCTGCTCGGTCTGCTGGCGGTCATGGCCTGCACCGCGGGCTTCGCGAGCAAGGAGCTCTGGCACTCCCACTACGCGAGCTGGAACGCAGCTCAAGGGCTGGCGACCAAGATCGACGCCTTTATCCAGGGGACCACCAGCTTCCTCACGAGCCTCGGCCTGCCCGCCGACCTCTCCGCCGCGTTGATCGCCATGGTCGTGGTCTCCTTCGCCCTGACGACCCTCGACTCGGCGACACGCCTGCTGCGCTTCAACATCGAGGAGATCGGCGCGACCTTCAAGATCCCCCTGACCGGGAACCGCTACGTCGCGGCCGGCCTCGCGTGCGGCGCCATCGCGCTCTTCGCTTTCTACGAGGTGGGAGGCAGGCCGGCGGCGCTGGCCCTGTGGCAGCTCTTCGGCACGACGAACCAGCTCCTGGCGGGCCTGACCTTGATCCTGGCTACGCTCTACCTGCGCCACCGGGGCTGGCCCTCATGGCCGACGGCCCTGCCGGCGCTCTTCATGATGGTGAGCACCATCTTCGCCATGGCCGGCAACCTGCGGCGCTTCGCCGCGGGCCCGAGCGCGGACACCCTGCTCCTCGTGGTCGGGCTGATCCTGATGACCCTCGGCGTCTGGCTGGTGGTCGAGGCCGCGCTGGCGATGAGGCGGCCGGAGCGCACGGAGGAGGCGGAGGTGCGGCTGGAAGCCTGAGGTGCGCCGCGACGCTTCGGACCGCGGCGGGTGGAATCCCTCTCAGGAAGGCAGGAAGGGGGAAGGCAGGAAGGAGCGGAGCGAGAAGAGGCTCGCGCAGAGGCGCAGAGGGCGGGGGTGCGAGCCGCTCCCTATTTGTGGATCGCCACCTTCTTCAGCATCACCGGCTCGGCGGGCTTGGAGCGGCTGCGGTCGCCGGGGTCCTTGGGGACGCGGGCGATCTTCTTGATGAGCGAGAGGGGCTTGCAGTGGCCGAAGACCGAGTGGCGGCGGTCGAGGTGCGGCGTGGGGCGCTCGGTGATGAAGAACTGGCTCCCGTTGGTGCCCGGGCCCGCGTTGGCCATGGACAGCACGCCGCCCTTGCTGTGCTTCAGGCTCGCGCTGGTCTCGTCGTCGAACTTGTACCCCGGGCCGCCCGTGCCCCGGCCGAGGGGGCAGCCGCCCTGGATCATGAAGTCGGGGATGACGCGGTGGAAGCGCAGCCCGTCGTAGAAGGGGCGCTTGGTCCACTTGCCGGTCTTGGGATCCTTGAAGGCGAGCTTGCCGCGGGCGAGACCCACGAAGTTGGCGACGGTCTTGGGGGCGCCGTCGGTCGCGAGCACGCAGGAGATCGTGCCCAGGCTCGTCTCGAAGTCCGCCGTCAGCGGGCCGGAGCCGCTCAGGTCCTTGGTGAACTCGTCGAGGTCGGCGCGGGTGAGCTTGATGCGGCCGGACTGGAAGGACTCGTGGGGCTTGACCTCCGCGGGGGCGGCCTCGGGCGAGTTGGGCACGGGCTTGGCCGTGGGCTTCGCCGCCGGGGCCGGCGGGGGGGCCCGGCGCGGGGCGGCGGCGGGCCCCGACGC
>CAZQPP010000147.1:0-11485 GCA_964594295.1 uncultured Myxococcales bacterium
AGCAACGGGAATGCCTGAGCTAATGGCTAACGGCTAAGGGCTAATCGCTTGTTTTGGGACTAGGGCGTCGCGACCTCGAGGGTGGGCTCCGTAGAACGTCTCCTCACGCTCGGCCAGGCTCCTGATCGTCAGCCTTCTCGGCTATCCGCACGACCTTGCCCGCGGCGCTGGACTCCTGCACCGCCGCGCCCTCGAGGTGACGCTGCGCGATGGCGCCGTGGCCGTCCTGCAGAGCGCTGTAGGCGGCTCGCAGCACGGCGTTCTTGATGCGACCGCCCGCGAGATCGAAGCGCTCGCCGAGGGCCTCGAGGTCGACGTCCTCGTCGAGGGGCGCGCGCTTGGGCAGCAGGGTCTCCCAGATGCGGGCGCGGAGCTCGGCGTCGGGCTCGGGGAAGCTGATGCGGAAGCCGATGCGGCGGAGCAGCGCGTCGTCGAGCGCGCCGAAGAGGTTGGTGGTCAGGAAGACGATGCCGTCGTAGCGCTCGATCTCCTGCAGCAGCAGGTTGACCTCCATGTTGGCGTAGCGGTCGTTCGAGGACTGCGCCTGGCTGGAGCGACGGCCGAAGAGGGCGTCGGCCTCGTCGAAGAGCAGCACCGTGCGCGTGGCGCGGGCCCGGCGGAAGATGTCCTGCAGCCGCTGCTCGGTCTCGCCGACCCACTTGGAGACCACAGACGGGATGTTGATGCGCGACACCGGCAGGCCGAGCTCGTTGCCGAGGATCTCCGCGCACAGGGTCTTGCCGGTTCCGGGCGGCCCGTCGAAGAGCGCCACGATGCCGCGGCCGGTGACCAGGCGCTCGCCGAAACCCCAGCCGTGCATCACCGCGTCGTGGTTGCGGCAGGCCGCGAGCAGCTCGGCGACCTGCTCCTTCACCTTGGAGGGCAGGATGATGTCGTGGAGGTCCAGGGTCACCTCGGTGCGTACCGCGTAGTCGTCGAGGCGGTAGCGGAGCTGCGCAAGGGCGGCCTCCTCGAGCAGCCCCATGTCGACAACGGGCTTCTCCCCGTCGCGCGCCAGCGCCTTGTTCAGGGCGACCATCACCACGTTCTTGATGTTGCCGCCGGTGAAGTCGTAGCGATCCGCGAGGGCGGAGAGATCGACGTCGGCGGCGATCGGCAGGTCGGCCGGCAGCAGGGCCTCGTAGATGAGCTCGCGGGCGTCGGCGTCCGGGCGCGGGAAGTCCACGCGCGCCAAGACCCGGCGCTCGAGCGCGATGTCGAGGTGGTCGGTGCGGTTCGTCGCGAGCACCGCGATGCCCTCGAACTGCTCGAGGAAGGCCAGCAGCGCGGAGAGCACCGGGCCGCCCCCGGCGAAGAGCGCGGCGCAGTCGTCGAAGAGGATCAGCGCGCGGCGCAGGCGTGCCTCCACGATCAGCTCGTCCAAGACGTCCTCGGCGGCCACCTCGGCGCTGAGCACCTTGCTCACGAAGACCCGCAGCAGGGGTGTCTCGAGGTGGTTTGCCAGCGCCCGCGCCAGGAGCGTCTTGCCGGTGCCGGGCGGGCCCGTGAAGAGCAGCACGCTGCCGCGGCCGTAGGTGAGGACCGGGTCGTAGCCCCACTCGGCCAGCCGGGCGGCGAAGGCGCCGTGGTGCTCGGCGAGCTCGAGGACCGGCGCCAGCACCCGCTCGGGCAGCACCACCGAGCGCAACGTCACGTCGGGCTGCTCGACCTGGCAGAAGGGCGCTATCAGCGTGCTGAGGCCTTCCTCGCCGAGGGCGAAGTGCAGCACCCGATCGCGGATCTCGATGGCCGCCTGGAGCGCGCTGGCCCCGGTCGGCAGGGGCGCCACCTGCAGGAGGCGCTGGCGCATCAGGGCGCCCTGCGGGCCGATGGCGCGGCGCAGCTCGAGGGCGTCGCCCCACGCGTCGCTGAAGAGGTTCAGGAGCAGCGCCCCGTCCACTCGCTCGGCCAGCAGGCTGCCGCGGATCTCGCGATACAGCGGCGCCACGTCGGGATCGAGGTGCGGCGCGATGGCGGCGACGAGGACGTCCAGCTCCAGGTCGCTCAGCTCGAAGCGGGCAGCGAGCTGCAGCAGCGGCGGCAAGTCCGACTCGTCGACCACCTCGACGCGCGCCCGCGCGCGCTCCGCCGCGACGACCTCGTCGACCGCCTCGAAGATCTCCGGCCGCTCGCCCTCGATGGCGCCGATGCGCTCGCGAGCCAGGAGCTTCAGGCGGAGCACCTCCGCCTCGAGGTACTTCTCGTGTGTGAGCTGTGCTTGCTCGTCGGCCATGGCGCGCCTCCAGTCGCCGCATGATCCGCCTGCCGGCAGCGGCAGGTCAAGAACCGGCGCGACAGCACTCCGGGGGACGAATCGGCGTGAAATTTGCTAACCAGAGAGGGCCCGGGCCCTGCCGCCCCCACCCCGCGGAGAGCCATGCGCGCCGCCCAGAAGCTCAGATCCCGCCGCCGCGGCCTCGAGCGCCGCCCCCACCGCCGCGCCCAGCGCGTGGACCTCCGCAGCGACCGCCTGCTGCCCGAAGCTCACCGGCTGTCGGGCGACCCGCAGGCCCTGCTCGGGTTCCTCGAGGACGCCGTCGCGTCAGAGCGAATCAGCCCCGCAGACCTCCTGATGATGGAGCGGCTCATCGGCGACTCGCAGCTCGGGCGGGCGCTCGACCCCTCCTTCGAGGCGCGAGCCGCGGAGATCACCGGCGCCGAGCCGGGGAGCGCGCGCCTCGTCGAGGGCCTGCCCAACTTCGTCCGCGCCGAGGGCGCCCGCGCGCTGGCCGCCGGCTCCACCATCGCCGTGGCCCCGGGGCAAGCGCGCAACGAGGCGCTGCTCGCGCACGAGCTGACCCACGTCTCTCAGCACTCCGCCGGGGGACCGCAGCTGCACTTCGACAGCGGCGCCGGCGGCGCGGCGCGCGCCGAGGTCGAGGCGAACCGCGCCGGCGAGAAGGTTGAGCGGCAGCAGGGCGTGCAGGCAAAGCCCGAGAAGCAGCAGATCGATCCGAAGACCCGGGCCCAGCTCGAGCGTCTGAGCCGGGTCTCGAGCGCCGAGGTCGCGGCGATGCGCCGCGACGTCGAGAAGATCGCCGGCGTCCTGATGGAGTGGCACATCAGCGACGCCGAAGAGCAGAAGATGCTCGCCCCCTTCCACAGGTGGCTGGTGCGCGACAACAAGCGCAACGCCCAGCTGCGCGAGTTGGCCGACAAGGGGATCCACCCGGAGCGGCGCGTCTCGCGCACGATGTACCTCGACCGCCTGGTGCTGCAGTGCCGCATGAAGACCCTGAACAAGGGCTCCGCGCGGACCATGGGCATGAAGTTCGCCCGCAGCGTCTTCGACGACCTCTTCTTCGAGCTCACCGAGCAGAACCTGCTCTCCTACAAGAACTACCTGCGGCTGAGCGAGACCGGCCGCCGCGACGTCGAGCGGCCGCCCAAGCCGCCGCCCAACATCTGGAAAGAGGTCGTCGGCAAGACGGTCAACGACCTGCCGGCGGGCATCACCTCGGCGACCGGTGGGGCGCTGCAGTCGCTCCCCTTCGGCGTCGGTGACTCCGCCGGCGAGTTCCTCAAGGAGCGGGCCGACGACTACATGGCCTCGGGCGGCATAGCGGCGCTGGCCGGCGCGGAGGGCATGGAATCGAGCGAGGAGCTTCGCGAGGAGGTAATCGCCGGCACGTCGCTGGTGGGCCGCGTGGGCGGCGAGGTGGGGCAGGTGGTCGCCGGAGGAGCGATCCTGAAGGCGGCGACCGCGCCGGGCAAGGTCGCCAAGGCCGCGGACACCCTCAACAAAGCCAACAAGGCGCGCCGGGCGACCCAGGCCGCGAAGGTCGTGCAGACCGCGGACAAGGCCAACAAGGCGGTGGAGGTTGGGCAGTTCATCACCAACGTCTACAGGTCCATCGACCGCAGCAGCATGGTCTTCGGGATAGCCTGGAAGGCGGTCAACGACATCACCGTGGAGTGCGCAGCGGGCCACAGCGCACCGACCCTGATGCGCTCCATAGACATCATCCTCTCGCGCACGGTCAAAGAGCTCGGCACCGACTACGCCAAGTCCTGGTCAAACGAGAAGGAGGACTGGAAGAAGCACGAGGCGGCGGGCGCCGAAGCCAATCGCCTCGACGCGCGCGCCGACAGGCGCGAGGCAAACCTCGCCAATCGCCCGAAGCGCAAACGCAAGGGCGGCCAGAAGCGGGCCGACCAGATGCGCGAGGAGGCCGGAGTCCAGCGCAAGCTCTCGGGCAAGGCGCTGACCGCTTACCTGGCGAAGGTCGCCGTGCGGCGTGTGATCGTCGCCCTCCTCCACCAGCTGTACCGTTTCACGGTGGAGTTCATTCGCGAGCGCTTCAAGGGTCGCGTCGACCGAGTCACCGCCGCGGACGGCGAGGCCTTCTTGGAGGAGCTGAAGGCGCAGGCGCCCGAGCGCCTGATCGCGGTGGCGCTCACCAGCGGCCGAGACGTGATGAGCGACCTGCTGAAGTCCCAGGGCGGGATGCCGAACCACCTCACCGAGCAGATCGTCGACGCGGTCTCCAAGTACATTCAGCGCATCGTCTTCAACGAATTCGCGTCGCACATCTGATCCGCCTTGCCACAGCGGGGCGGCGCACGGATCAGGCGGCCGGAGGAGGTGCTCGACGCGTCGTGAGCACCACCCAAGGCCTCGAGGGTGCCCTTGTTCGGCAACCGAGCCGGTGCTACCGTCTCCCACACAGTGGATGTTCGTCCAACAACTCCACCCAGCGCGGTAGCCCTGACGATCTTGGAGAGACAACGGGGCGACCTGGGGAGAGGCCTGAGCGATGCCGGCGTGAGACCGTCGAGTTGGGCGCGCCAGGAGCTGATCTGGGCGATGCTGAGCCGATGGCTCGGCGCCCTCGCCCAGGGCAGCCCGTTGCCCGACGACGTCCGGGTCGGCAAGAGCAAGCGCGCGGTCGCCCTGTCCGCGGAGGACTGGGACGGGATGCGCGCCGAGATGGGGATCGACGAGCGCTCCGAGGTGACCCTGTGCGAGCTGGTTCGAGGGATCGCTCGCTGTGAGGGCCCGGCCCAGCGGGATGAAGCCCAAGGTACCGCGCCGGGGCAGCTCCCCACGCTGGCCCTCGGGCTGGTCGTCCTCACCTCGGCCCTCGAGGTCATGGGACGGCACGGCCGCCCGTCCGGCTTCGCGCTTGGGCCGACGACGCTCGCCGATGCGATGACCGAGCACGGCCTCGACACCTCGCTCGAGGCGGAGGAGGCACGGCAGGCGGTCGCCGCGGTGCTGGCCTGGGCGGGAGGCAAGGCCGACAACGAGGGGACCTTGAGGGCGGCCTATTTCGCCTACTGGAGGCGCCTGCTCCGGACGCTTCGGGGAGGCAGCGACACGCCGGCCCCAAGGCAGCGCCCGGAGCAACCGGCGCTCTCGGAGAACTTCCTGGTGCGCGGCCTCCGCAAGGCGGCGGAGGAACGCTCCTCGCAGACGGACGCGACCGAGGGGCGTGCGCCCACGAGCGGCGATCCCCCTCCGGCCTCTCCCTCGCCCTCCCCCCGGGTGGCCGAGGGTGCCGCCGGCGACGACCTCACGAAGCTGGTAGCGCGCATGTTGGAGCCGCTCCTCTGGCTCCCCGAGGATCCCCTGCGCTCCCTCGAGAGAGCGGCCGATCGGAGCGAGGGCATCCTTCGGGACCTCGCGCTCGGGTGCAGGACCCTCATCGCCTCGCCGCAGCTCGAGATCTTCGGTGAGCCCGGCCAGCGGGTCGAGGTTTCGCTGCCTTGCGCGGAGTACGCCCCCATGACACACGTGGCGGGTCGGATGCGTGCCAGCGGCGCTTTCGTGGTTGAACGCCGTGGTGTGAAGATCGCCGGCACCGTGGTCCTGCCGGCGCTCCTGCGCCCGTCGCGGCGTGGACGTGGGGGTGGCCGGTGAGCGCGAGGTACTGTGCCGGCGTAGACCTCGGCACGACCAATACGGTGTGCGCGGTCTGGCAGGAAGGAGCGTCCGAGCCCGAGGTCATCCCCATCCTCCAGCAGATGGACGACTACACGGAGCAGGGCGCCCGCAAGGCATCACAGCTCGCGTCCGCGCTGACGGCTCAGGAGCTCGACGGCGAGTGGCGGATCTTCGTCGGTGGGGTCGCCACCATGGCGATGAAGCTGCGCCAGGGGCGCTCCTTCACCTCGATCAAGCGGTTCATGGGACGCACCTGGAGCAAGTCCGCGGCAGGTGTCTCGTGGACGCCCGAGCTGGTCTCGGCCTCCATCCTCACGCTCGTACGCAGGGAGCTCGATCGGCGCTTCGAGGGCCAGCCGGAGCAGGTGGTCATCACCGTCCCCGCCTCCTTCGGGACTGAGGCGAGGAGGGCCACGCTGAGGGCGGCGCAGCTCGCGGGCTTCGACCTCGGCCGCGTGACCCTCTTCGACGAGCCCGCGGCCGCCTTGCTCGCGCAGGTGCTGGCCGACTCGTCCGTGGGAGGGAGCGGAAAGCAGCGGCTCAGCATGGTGGTGGACATCGGCGGCGGTACCCTCGACGTCTCCATCGTGGCGGGGAGAGAGGCCGCCGAGGGCATCGTGTTCGACATGGTGGGCCAGTCGCGGCTCAACGAGCTGGCAGGCGACGACTTCGACCTCAACATCGCCGGCCTGCTCCTCGACCGCTTCGAGCGCGAGACCGGGCAGTCCCTTCGCTCGATCAGGCACAGCAACCGCAGGGCCCAAAAAAATCTCAAGCGCCAGTTCTGTACGGAGCTGGTGGCGCGGGCCGAAGAGGCCAAGCGAGACCTCTCCGACGCGCTCCAAGGCCGAGCCCTCGCGGAGTGGCCCGACGTGAAGGTGCCCGTGGAGCTGCGGTGGATACCCAAGCCGATCCAGGGCCGGCGTAGGTGGCGAACCGAGCTGACCGGCGCGGACCTGGCCACCGCGCTGCGCGAGTACTTCCCCATGAGCAAGACCGGCGTCGCGCGGGGGGAGTTCGGCTTCTTCCGTCCGATCCACGAGTGCCTCGACTCGGCCGCCGCCAACCTGGGCAAGGCTGTCGAGCTCTCGGGCGTGGACGAGCTCTGGCTCGCGGGCGGGACGGCCAAGCTCCCAATCGTCCGCCACGCCGTGGAGATCGTGACAGGCCGCCCGGTGTCCGTGGTGGAGCAGCCCATGCTCTCGGTCGCACGTGGTGCCGCTATCCGGGCAGCGGACATCGCCGGTTTCGGGAGCCTCCACGTCGAGGTGAAGGAGCGCTTGTTCGACGGCATCTACATAGAGACCAGCGCAGGCTTCCGGGAGCTCCTGCCGCCGAACCTCCAGCTCCCTCACCCTCCGGAGGTGTTTGCCGACCTGTTCCGCATGCCCCTCCACTCCCGCAGCCTCGCCGTCAACCTCTACATCGGCCGGTATGAGGACGCGCACCTCGCCGGCGGCGAGGAGGGGGCGTCCGTCGAGGAGCCGGATCTCGCCCCCCTGGCGCGCAAGCACGTGGAGTTCCCCGACGTCATCCTCGAGGAGGGGCTCCCGGTGAGCGTACACGTCGAGGTCTCACGAAACCGCGAGGTCCTCCTCGACTTCCTCGTGAACGACGGAGAGAACGAGCACCACGGGGACGTGGCCGTCACCCTCGTGCCCGGCGTCGACCTCGAGCACGAGCAGGTGCCTGCCCTGCTCCCCGATCGCGAGCCCTCGTCATGACGGGCGGCCGTGATCGCTCCAACAGGGCGCCGCAGCGGGCCGAGGACATCGCGGAGATCCTGGGCGTGCGCAGAGCGCAGGCGGCCGTCCCCGATGCGTTGATGAGGCGGCTCAGGCAGATCCTGCTCAGGGCGAGGAAGAGGCCCGATCAGCCTATCCAGGACAAGCTCGGGAGGCTGCACAAGAACATCAAGGGGAAGCCGGACTACTGGCTGGCCCACGGTCTCCTCGATCTGCTGTGGTCGGTCCCCGCGGGCTCCGCGGTCGAGAGGAGCGTGATCTTCTGGATTCAGCACGGGTACCGAGCGTGCCATGATCGCAGCCCCCGGCGACGGAAGCTCCGTCGTGTCCTCGAGGACGCGCAATGGAGCGCGTTCCCCCAGGTCCGCCGGGCCGCGATCCTGGTTCGGGAGATGAGCAGGGTCTCCTCCGCCGAGATCCGGGCTCTCGAGCGCTTCGAGCGCGGCTACCCGGAGATACGAATCTCCGTGGCCGAGCGAGTGCTTCGGCACCAGCAGCTCGAGCACCTCGACGCGGTCCTCCAGTACCTCGCCCGCGTGGACGGGCTTGTGGGAGGTACCGAGCTGGAGCGCGAGCGTGCGCCGGGCCTGTTCCGGAAGCTAAGGGATCTTCCGGCCACCGAGAAGGTGCTCCTCAAGCTCTACCAGGAGTATCTACGTCACTACGAGCAGCACGGTACGCGGGGGCGCTTCCTGAGCGCGCTCTCGAGCTTCGGTGGCGCGCTCGTCCCAAGCCTGAAGGTGCTCTACAGGGACATGCCCGAGGGTCGAGAGGCCACCCTGCGGCTCCTGCAGCAGATGGTCAACTTCGGCGAACGAGCGGCTTTCGACGCCATGGTCAGCATCCTGGAAGGGTGCGATGAGACAGAGACATCTTCGGTGATGCGCGCCCTCGTGGCCGGCGTGACCGACCACGCCATCCGCACCCGCAACGGCTGGCAGTCGAGCGTACAGGACGGTGTGCAGGCGCTGCTGGAGAGGGCCTCCTCGGGCTCGGAGATACCCGAGAGCCTGCAGCGCCTCGCCGCGCGACTGTCGCACGTGACGTGGGGAGAAGCGTTCACCTACGAGCTGGCCGAGCGTGTCGCCTCCGGTCGCGCCACGCAGAGCGAGCAGCATCGCCTGCGCCACGGGAGCATGCGAGCATTCGCCGCCCTCGCCGAGATAGCGGTCGACGTCGGCCGAGAGACCGAGCACCGCACGGCGGCCCTGTTCCACATCGGAAAGATCTTCGGGCGAAATCACCGCCGGAGGGCCCGGGAGCTCTTCTGGTCGCTCTACGGGGAGGGAGACACGGAGGAGATCCGGATCGCCGGGTTGAAGGGTTTGGTGCGCATGGGCGAGCGCCCCAACGAGGCACAGCGCTCCACGCTCTTCAAGGACTACCGAAGCGGCTCGCAGCGGCTACGGGCGGCCATCGTCGACGTCTGGGACGAGCTCTTCCCCGATGCGCTCCCCTCGGCGCGCGATCCCGATCTCGAAGGCTAGGGAGGCTCGATGGGCTTTGACTTGGATGACCTCTTCGGGCCGAGCAGCGCGGACGAAAGCCCGGTGCTGTCCGACACGGAAGAGGAGCCTGCGAGCCACGCCGCCGTGGAAGCGGAGGTCGGCACCGTCCTGAAGTCCTTCAGCGTCGCGAGCGTCCTCATCCGCCTCGAAGGCAGCGGCGAGGAGGCGCTCGCGTCCAACGATCTCTTCCCCACTCTTTGTGCCGGCGACCGCGTCGTGTTCTACCGGCAGGGCGGAGGGCCGTGGACGACCTCCAACCCGCGCTGGGTATTCCACATCGACGGAGGGACCGGGCCCGAGTCGGAGAGGACCGTCGGCAGCCGCCTCCTCGGCACCTGGGAAGGTGTCGACCGTGAGGCCGACGCGCTGCTAGCCGAGGTCGGCGGCATCCCCTGCCGAATGCAACGCAAGAGGTTCCGGCAGCCGGACAACAGCCCGAGCTACGACCTCGCGAGCGCGATAGGCAGCCCCTTTTCGCTTCGGGTGCTGGATCCCACGGTGCGGCCGGTGGAGCTGACGGCCATGAACGTGGAGGCGGACCTCGCACGCCTGAGGTGCCTCACCGTCGACCCGGAGACGGGCGAGTCGATAATCAGGCGGCTCCCCAACCCGGGCTTGTTCTTCCTCGCGATGAGGGAGCTCGCCCGGCGCCGAATCACCCTGGACACGGAGATCATCGAGGCGGGCACGGACGACGCCGGGCGGGTGTGGGTCTGGATCAGCTACTTCGGCGTTCGCGCCCCCGTGTTCACGGAGCACCTGAGCTGGCGGCACCGTTTCGAGACGGCTCACCTGGCCACAGGGGTGCCGGTGCGCCTGCGGCCCGTGGTCGACGAGGAAGCCGGCAGGATCAACGTGAGCCTCCTCTCGCCCGAGGACCCGGAGTGGAAGGCGATCTGCGCGCGCCACCCCCCGGGGCAGATCGTCGAGGCCCGCTTCCTGCGTCAGTTCCACCGCGGCGCGCTCTTCCAGATCCCCGATGAGCGCTTCTCCGTTCGGGGCTACGCCCCCTACGGGGAGCTGACGAACGGCAACGAGCTCTACACGCTGCCCGATTGGATGCGTCGGCGCCGCTCCGGCGGGTCCGGCGATCTGGACGAGATCGAGATCCGCAGCGAGGTCGAGATCATCGGCACCGACGAAGAGCACCTCGCCCTGGTCTGCAGCCTGACCCGATGGCAGAGCACCGCGTGGGAGACCAGGAGGATCAGCCCCGGCGACCTGATCCCCGTGTGGGTGAGGCGCTTCTACGAGAAGGAGACCGTTGTCTCCTGGCACCTTGGGTACAGCGCCTCGGGCGAAGATCTCGACCCCAGCGTGCAGGGATACGTCTGGGTGCGGGTCGCGGAGTACGATCCGGAGAAGGAGATCATCCGTTTCGACCACGCTCACGTCGAGAGGCGCGGACGGGTCGAAGAGGCCGATTCCGGCGGCCTCGCGGTCCGTCTTGACGACGGCGTCGTGTGCGAGCTCGACGAGCACAGCGCGCGTCAGACTCGAGCCGGCGCCGAGGGCCTCGTCGTCATCGAGAAGCTCTCGTTCGGCCGAGACGGTCCACGGGTCACGCTCGGATTCGAGCGCAAGCGGGACCTCGAGGTCGGCCAGTGGACCCGCGTGCGTGTGCTCTCGGTCACGAAGGGCGGGCTCACGGTCGATCTCGACGGCCTCAAGGCCTTCCTCCCGGCGAGCCATTGCGATCTTCGACCCGTCCGGCAGCTCGACCGTCTCGTGGGCGAGACCGTAGAGGTGGAGGTGCAAAAGATCACCCGCGCCGGACGAAACGTCGTGGTGTCGCGCAAGGCGGTGCTGAAGAAGCGCCAGGAGGAGCTCGCGCGGGAGACCATGGCGAAGCTCCGAGAGGGGGCGATCGTCGAGGGGACCGTCAAGAACATCACCGACTACGGGTGCTTCATCCACACCGGTGGCATCGACGGCCTGCTCCACATCAACGACATGACCTGGGGGCGCATCAAGCACCCCTCGGAGATGCTCGCCATAGGCGACGAGGTGAAGGTCGTCGTCCTGAAGATCGACGCGGAGCGCGCGCGCATCTCCCTGGGCCTGAAGCAGTTGAGCGGCCGCCCCTGGGATCGGGTCCCGGAGCGCTACGCAGAGGGCCAGAAGGTCAAGGGGAGAGTCGTCAGCCTCGTTGACTACGGCGCCTTCGTCGAGCTCGAGCCGGGCATCGAAGGGCTGATCCACATCTCCGAGATGTCCTGGACGCAGCGGATCAAGAACCCGTCGAAGCTCTTCAGCACGGGCGACGAGGTCGAGGCCGTCGTCTTGGACGTCGACACCGACAAGCAGCGCATAGCGCTCGGCACGAGGCAGCTGACGGAGGACCC
>CAZQPP010000147.1:11585-16068 GCA_964594295.1 uncultured Myxococcales bacterium
GGAGGACCCGTGGGCCACGCTCGAAGAGCGTTGCCCAGCCGGCAGCGAGGTCGCCGGGGAGGTCGTCAAGGTCGACGAGGCCGGCGCCTTCGTGCGCCTCGAGGAGAACGTCGTCGGCCTGCTGCACCCCTACGAGACGACCAGGGCGGCCCTGGCCTCGGTCGGCATCGACCGTGCCCTCGAGAGCGGAGATCGGGTCAGGGTCCGCGTGCTGAGCGTGGACAAGGAGGAGAGGACTCTGGTGCTGGTGCTCGCAGGAGGCTCGCACGCCCCACCCAGGGAAGCAGCCCTTTCCCCCGCCGAGGCCGCCCCTTCGACGGGCTTGCAGGAGAGGGTTCCCGGCGCGACGGCGGCGGAGGAGGAGAGCGCCATCACCTCGGAGGATGTCGAGAAGAGCCCGGAGGACAAGGAGGCGTGCGCCGGGGAGAGCGCGCCGGCGAGCGAGCCCACCGGCCCTGCCGAGGCGAGCACCGACGCCGGCGCCGGCGCGAGCAAGCTGTACCGCTACTACGACGACGACTCCTTCGATCTCGACGGCGAAGACGCGCCCGAAGACATCGACGACGACATCTACCTCGAGGACGAGGACGAGGACGAGGATGAGCTGACCGGCCTGCGCGACGAGGACGGCCTGGATCTGGAGGCCGAGCTCGGCGACCTCCTGCCCATGGCGCTGTCCGGCCAGGCCTCCATGGCCGAGGTGGCGGAGGTCGCCCGGCAGGTTGGCTACTACGCGCTGGCGACGTTGGCGCACTGCACATCCGGCCGAGGATCCTCGAATGAGGTCCGAGGGGGGCAGACGCTGCCGAGGTGGCGGGTCGGGGCGGCGATGGCCGAGATCGCCGCGCGGCGGCCTTGCTCGACGGCCGACAGCCCACCTTCGAGCGACGCGGCACGCCCCACCGACGACACCGACATGACGCTGCCGCGTGACCTGGAGACGGCCCTGCGGGCGCTCTTCTCCGCGCCCGATGATCCGCTCGCGTACACGGTCTTCGGCGCGTGCGTCCCCAGCGAGTGGCTCGTCGCCCACAGGTCGACCATCGAGGAGCTGATTCGTAGCAACGCACACCCTTCCTATCGACCCTGGATTCCGGGGCTTCGGGTCGTCGAGGCGCGCGCCGCCTCCGGTGCGCGGAGGCTGATCGCGGCCCACCGCCTCCTCAACGAGGCGATAGACGAGGGCGGCCGGCGGACGGTCATGCGCGAGCGCAACGAGCTGGTCGGGCGCTTCCCAGACGCCCTCGACCAGGAGCAGGTGTTCTCCGGAGCCGACGGGACCTTCACGCGCGATCTGGCACACAACATCACCTTGGGGAGCTTCGCCGCGGTCATCCCCGTCAAGGCCGCCGACACGGAGGTGCGCTACGCGCTGAAGCACTACCTGCTCCTCGACGAAGGCTCGAAGAAGATGGAGGAGTCCCTCGGTCTCTTCGAGCGGGAAGCGACCATGCTGGCCCGCGTAGGCTCACACCCCAACATCGTGAACTACTACGGCCGGCTCGCCCCGGGGATGATCCTCTTGGAGTGGATCCCCGGTGACACGCTGGCGCACGCGCTCCAGGCACGCATCCCCGGCACCGGATGGCCGGCGGCCCGTTGCATGGACCTGGCCTTCCGGGTGGCCTCGGCCATCCATCGCCTCGAGAGCGAGTTCGGGGACTTCGTGCACCACGATCTCGCGCCGCGGAACATCATGGTGGACGAGCGCTCGACCGAGCCGGACTGGGTGAAGATCATAGACCTCGGTCTCGCGCGCAGCAGGTCCTTCTCGACGATCTCGACCGCGATCCGCGAGATCAACGTGCGGCGCCGAAAGGACCACTGGCCTCCCGAGTGGGTCGAGGGGGCGAGGCCCGCGGCTCAGGGAGACATGTACGCGCTCGGGCTCGTGGTGCTCGAGGCCCTCGGCATCGGCGAGCCCTTGGACAGCTTGAGGGGGGCGAGCCCGGACGAGCTGGCTCGGCTCGATCCCGGCGCCACTGGGCTGAGCACTCCGGGGTGGCGCGCGCTCCAGCACCTGCTCGCCAGACGACCCGAGGAGCGGCCCGGGACGTGGAAGACAGTCATGGACGAGCTCGAGGAGGCGCTCGATGCGACCGCATGACGGAGTAGGGGTCCTCGTGCGCGAGCGCTCGCCCCACGAGCCGGGTTGCCGCTGCGATCTGCTCCTCGCGTCGATGTCCGCGGACGGGGACTCCATGATCGTCCTGCTCGTCGACGGCTCGCCGCCCGTGCGCGGCGCGGACATGGAGCCGATCGTCCCGCGAGAGCGCCTCTTCTCTGCCGTCGCGCCCCACTGGCCGCGGCTCCGGGTCATGAGGCCCGAGGAGGCCCTCCGCGAGGTCAACGCGCGGCTCGTCGAGACGAACCGAAGGCTCCCGAGTCGGATGTACGGCTCTGCCGCTTGCGTGCGAATCGATCTCGTGCTCGGTCGACTCGAGGCCGCCGAGGCTGGGGACACGAAGCTGTGGAGAGCGACCACGGAGAGCCGCTGGGAACCTCTGATCCTCACGGGTCTCCCGGGCTCCGAGGGGGAGACCGGCGGCGTGCTGGGCCAGTCCGCCTCTGTCGAACCGCGAACCAGGCTGCTCAGGACGAGCGAGCGGGAGAGGATCACGCTCATGACCGACGGCGCCTACCACATGCTCGCCGCCGCCGGGTGCATCGCCGCCGCCGGCAGGGTCGACGCCTCGCTCCCGGAGGCCTTTGACGACATCGTCGCTCCCCCGGAAGACGACGCCACCCTGGTAGTGCTTTCTTTCGGGAACGCGGCGCCATGAAGCTGATCTCACGCTGGGACACGGAGAACCCATTCGAGAGCACGGCGCTGCAGCTCCTCGCGGGCTCCGAGCTCGACGGGATCGTCACCAACAACGTCGTCTTGCCACACCACGAGCGCAGCCTCCCCAACGAGCACGACATCCTCGTCCTCATGAAGGGGAGGATCGTCACGATCGACGCGAAGGGGCTGTGGGCGGGCGAGTACCGCAACTCGGA
The DNA here is from genome assembly GCA_964594295.1 of uncultured Myxococcales bacterium. Classification (GTDB taxonomy): domain Bacteria; phylum Myxococcota_A; class UBA9042; order UBA3505; family UBA3505; genus CAZQPP01. Next base: position 14,586 of record CAZQPP010000147.1, read on the forward strand.
GTCCGGCTGGGAGTATCGAAGAGTGGAGACCGATGCCTGGGAGCCGGTCCTCCACGAGAAGCACCTCGAGCTGATCGCCCGCCGGAAGCTGAACGTGCTCAAAAAATACGTGCTCGACCGCCTCGAGCCGGGAATGAGCGAGCCGGAGCTTCTCTCCTGCATCGTAGTACCCGACTCGGCGGACGTGACGGGCCTCCACGTGAGCGCAGACGGGCGAATGGCCGAGAGCAGGCTCTACCTCTTGAACCTGTCGCGCCTCGTCGACGGCCTGCGCACCGACGTCAAGGCCTTCCCGAAGAAGAAAGGCCAGACCCCGGAAGGGCTGGCGAAGCTGTTGGGCGTGGACGCCAACGCGCAGCGAAGGTCGGTCGCCGAGGTCCCCTTGCCGGGCGGAGTCACCGTACGGGAACGCCTGGGCTCTCCTGACCTGCCGATCCCGCACCAGATCTACCTCGGTGAGCAGAAGGACTGGCGGCGCTCCGTGCGCGTGGAGATCTGCCCGGTCTACGCTTCCAAGATCCCGTGGAGAGCAGTGCACAGCGCCTACCGAAGCCAGGTCCTCGCGGTGCAACAGCTCAGGGCGCCCGGCGTCCTCGCGCTCTACGACCACGCCTTCACGCCCATCTCCTTCCAGCTCGTGTTCGAGCACTTCAGCCGCGACGACCTCGGCTCCTGGACCGCGGCGGCACGGCCGTCCTGGAGCGGCGTAGAGCGTGTGTTCAGGCAGGTCGTCGCCACGCTATGCGCGGCTCACGCCGCGGGCATCTACCACAGGACCCTCTCCCCGCGCTCCATCCTCGTGGATCGTGACGGCCCCGACGCGCGCCTCCACTGCTTCTACGGGGCGAAGACACTGGACATGACCACCATGGGGCTCAGCCCCTGGACGAGCGCCTACGCGGCCCCGGAGCTCGGCGATCGCGACGCGAGCCCGGCCGGGCTCGACCACTTCTCGCTGGGCAGGTGTCTGACCGCGGCCCTCACGGGCCGACCCGAGATCCTCCCGAGCCGCCACCTGGCGCCCGAAGGCGTCCTTGCCGCCGTGCGGCTCCTCACGGACACCGAGCCGAGCCGACGGCAGGAGGGGTGGAGCAAGCTCTGCCGCGAGCTGGGCGTGAGCTGACGGGGCACGCGTCGGGTCGGCCGCCGGCCGTGACCCCGCACCGGGCTCGCCTATCAGCGCACCGTTCGGGACACAGCGAAAAAGCCTGTGGCCGCCCTGGGGATTTGCCTTCTGCCCTTGTTTGTGACTCATTCCCAGGACCGAGGCTCCTTCCTCTCGATCCCCAATGTCTTCAGGCTCGACAGCCCCCATCTCCACCGAGTCGCGTCAGCACCGCAACGCGGCTCCCTTTCCCGAGGCCCACGCGCGGCGTGAAGAAGGAGCTGGTTGGACCCAAGACGCGCGGAGATCGTGCAAGCGGCGAGCTGTCGCAGAGGGGGCGTGCGCTTGAGGCTGGATGAGAACGACAACCCCTGTCTA
>CAZQPP010000148.1:0-15973 GCA_964594295.1 uncultured Myxococcales bacterium
AACCTCTAACAGCTAACTGCTTGCCCGGTCGCCCAGACCCCCTTTTTGCCAACGCGCTCCCACCGAGCTACTGCACCCGCGTGTTCTCGTAGGCGACGTGCTCCCGGCACGGCTGCCCGCGCAGCGCCTTGCAGTCCGGAAGCTCGGTCGGCACCTCGATGCCCGGCACCACCGACAGCACCACGCTCGACGGGCGCGCCTCGTCGTGGCTTATGGTGTGCGTCGGCAGCTCCTCGTGCTCGAGCAGCAAGAAACGCCAGCTCGCCATGCTGTCGCCGGGGGTGTCGATCACCAGCCGGATGCGGGAGCCCTCTCGGAAGATGTGGGAGACGGGCATCAGCTCCACACGGAGCTCGGTCCACTCGCCCGCGACGATGGGCTCGATGTCCTCCAAGCGGTGGGACTTCACCGGCCGCAGCTCGGTGGCGTCGTGGCGGAGCTTGCGGTGGCTGGCGCGCAGCCAGCCGCACTGCACGTATGACTCCTTGCCGTCCGCGCGCACCTCCGAGAGGCAGATCTCGAGGTCGGCGTCGGTCGCGGTGGACTTGAGCCACAGGTCCGCGCTGCCGTGCCCGATGAGGACGTGGTCGGCCTCGAGGGGCTCGGTTGTGTAGCTCAAGGCCTTGCCCTCGACCGGCTGTTGCCAGTCCCAGCCAGGTTGGATGTTGTCTATCGAGCCGCTCGCCAGGGTGCCGCGCCCGCCGGCCTCGGGGTCCGGCTCGAAGGAGCTGGCGCCGCCGTCCGGGCCGGGGGGAGCGTCGCCGAGGCCGCCGTCGGGTTGCAGGTACCAGCGCGTCGCGACGGTTCCCGGGATCGGCCAGGACTCGAAGCGCTCCTCGAAGGTGCCCTGAGGTGCGCCGGCCTCGACCTCGGGCGCGGCCCCGGACTCGAAGATCACGCGCAGGGGCGGCTCGGCCTCGTAGGCCGCGAGCGCCTCCTCGTAGCTCGTGTAGCTCTCGAAACGCTGGGGAGGCGCGTCGATGGGAGCGCCGTAGGCCCTCTCCATGAAGATGGGCCCCACCGTGCTCAAGATGGATGGATGGGATGGGATCTCGCGGGCCACGTAGAGGTCCAAGAAGTTCGCCCACTCCATGATGACCTGGAAGGCGAAGCCGTCGCCGTGGACCCCGTTGGTCATGGTGAAGCGCGCGATGGGGGCGCTCTCGAACTTGTCGAAGAGGGCCGGGAAGTGAGGGCCTGTCTGCTCGTCTTGGGCCTGCCCCGAGAGGAAGACGGGCACCTCGATGAGGTGGACGAAGCTGGTCGGGTCGACAGGCTTGGCCACCTCGTCCGAGTAGAAGGGGTTCTCGAGAGCCTTGGTGACGGCGTCGAAGAGCTGGCTGTGGAGCTTCTGGTTCTCCTCGCAGACCGTGTCGCCGTCATCGACGAGCTTCGTGATCCAGTTATGGGCGTAGGGCTCGGCCTTCTTCAGCACGTGCTTGATCCAGCTCAGCGCGAAGCCGTTGTTGTAGATGCCGCCCGGCAGGAGGGTCGACGAGCCGGTGTCCGCGATCACCGACATCGGCGAGATGGCGGCGAGGCTCGGTGGGCGCTGGGCGGCGACGAAGAGCTGCGTGATGCCCGGGAAGGAGAGCCCCGTCATGCCCACCTTGTTGTGCTTGACCCAGGGCTGGTGGGCGACGATCTCGATGACGTCGTAGCCGTCCACGAGCTGCGGCACGTCGAAGTAGTCGTAGGCGCCGCCCGAGCAGCCGGTCCCACGCACGTTCACGCCCACCACCGCGTAGCCCGCGATCCCCATGATCAGCCCGGTCGGGAAATGGGGCGCCTCGCAGAGGATCGGCAGGGCCGGGCACAAGGCCTTGACCTCTTCGGCGACGATCTCTCCCGGCCGCGAGGGGCTGTAGCCGGAGTAGTTCACCAGCGTCGGGTAGGGCCCCTCCTCGGGCGGCCCCGGCAGGGAGACGAAGGCCGACAGCTTCGTGCCGTCGCGCATCGTGAGGTACTGGAAGCCGTGACCGAGCACCTGGCTCGAGTAGAACGCCTCCTCGGGCAGGCTGCCGTCTTTGGACAGCACGGTCAGCGGGCCGGTGAAGTCGTCCGGGTCGTCCTTGGGGCGCAGCACGTAGCCGTCTCGCGGCTCGAGCTCCCGGAAGACCAGGCTGCCCTGGTAGTCGGTCGGGGCGCTCGCCAGCACCTCGCCGTCCGGACCCACGACCTCCACCTCGAGCTCCGGCTCCGCGTTCCAGACGTAGAGCTGGCCTATGACCTCCCTGGCGTCGAAGCGGCTCGACACGTTCTCGGGCGTCGCTACCCCGGAGGGCATCTCCACGTGGACAGGAGGCACGTCGCCGGCCGACGGCAGGGCGTCCCGGCCGGATTCTTCAATCTCGGGCCCCTCGGCGTCTCCGCTCGGGACCGCGTCCGGGGCCCCGGGGTCATCTGCCACCTCGCCGCCGGCGTCCGCCGCCGCTTCCGTCGCCTCCCCCGAGTCCGCGGTGCAGCCGGCGACGAGGAGCGCGAGCAGCACCCCGACCTTCGCTTTGTGGAGTGCCTTCACGCTCCTCTCCTTGCTAACAGCTAACAGCTAACAGCTAACAGCTTCCCTACTTGAGCTCTCCGTCGATCGCCCGCCGGTAGATGCCGGCGATGGTCTCGAGGTCGTAGTCCTTGGGGTTTCCAAAGCCCGCCGGGTCCACCACGGCCTTGGCCGCCAGCTCCAGCACCTCGTCCTCTTTCACGCCGAGCGCGCTCAGGGTGTGCGGGATGCCAATCGCCTCACGCAGCTCCAGCACCCAGTCGAGCACTCCGGCCGTCCCCTGGTTCGGCAGCTTGAGGCAGCGGGCCAGGCGCGAGAGCGCCTCGTCGACCTCGTCGCCGTTGTAGGCCAGCACGTAGGGCATGAGGACGCCGTTCGCCAGGCCGTGGTGGGTGTCGTGGGTGGCGCTGAGCGGGTGGCTGAGGGCGTGCATGAGCCCCAGCCCCTTCTGGAATGCGGTCGCGCCCATCATCGAGGCGACCAGCATCTGCGCCCGCGCGTCGAGGTCGGAGCCGTCAACGACCGCGCGCGGCAGGGCGTCCCAGATCAGGCGCATGCCCTCCATGGCTATCCCGTTCGCCATGGGGTGGAAGCCTCGGGCGCAGAAGGCCTCGAGGTTGTGGCTGAGCGCGTCCATGCCGGTGGCCGCCGTCAGCTCCCTCGGCAGGCCCACGGTGAGCTCGGGGTCTGCGATCACCGCCGCGGGCAACATCAGGGGGTGGAAGATTATGCGCTTCACCCCGGCCTCCTCGTCGAGGATGACCGACGCGCGACCGACCTCCGAGCCCGTGCCGGCGGTGGTCGGCACCGCCACGATCGGCAAGATGGTCTCGATCTTGGCCTGGAGGTAGTTGTCGTCGACGTCCTCGAAGTCCCACAGGGGGAGCTCCTGGTCGGCCATGAAGGCGACGGCCTTCGCCACGTCGAGGGGGCTGCCGCCGCCGACGGCGATGACCCCGTCGTGGGAGCCCATCTGCAGGGCCTCGACGCCGTCTACGACGTTCTGCCCGACGGGGTTCGGCTTCACGTCGCTGAAGCGCCCGGTGCCCAGGCCGGCCTTGCGCGTGGCGTTGATCATCTTGGAGACGAAGGGCAGCTTCGCCAGGCCCGGGTCCGTTACGACGAGCGGCCTCTCTATGCCGACGCTCCGGCAGATCGCCGGCAGCTCGTCGACGCGCCCCGCGCCGAAGCACACGCGCGTAGGGTAGTTCCAGTTGCCTGTGGGGACGGAGGGGTTCTGGCTCATCGGTCCTACAGCTTGAGCTTGAGGTGGTAGCTCTTGGGGTGGGTGAGCTGGTCGTAGCCCAGCGGCGACAGCGCCCAGCCCAGGCCGGTGTCCTTGACTCCGGTCCAGGTCAGGGCGGGGTCGACGTAGTCGCAGCGGTTCATGAAGCAGGTGCCCGTCTCAAGCTCCGCCCCGATGCGCAGGGCGGCCTCGGGGTCCTCGGTCCAGACCGAGGCGGTCAGGCCGTAGCGGCTGTCGTTCATGAAGGCCACGGCGTCTTCGTCGGAGCGCACGGGCATCACCGAGACCACCGGGCCGAAGACCTCCTCGCGCATGCAGTCCATGCCGTGGTCGACGTCGACGAGGATCTGGGGGGCGAGGTAGAGCCCGCCGGGCTCGTCCTTCGGGAAGCGGGCGGGGTCTATCAGGCGGCGCGCGCCCTGGGAGGCGGCGGCCTGGACGGTGGCGCGGATGGTGTCGGCGGCGCGCCTTCGCACCACCGGCCCGAGGGTGGTCTCGGGGTCCAGCGGATCGCCGAGGCGGAGCTTGTAGGTCTCCTCCACGAGGGCGTCTAAGAAGTGGTCGTAGACGGCCTCGTGCACGTAGACCCGCTCGATGGCGCAGCAGGACTGCCCGGCGTTGAAGAAGGAGCCGTCGCAGACGTTGACCGCGGTGGCCTCGATGTGGGCGTCGGGGCGGACGTAGGCCGGGTCGTTGCCGCCGAGCTCCAAGCCGGTGCCGACGAAGCGCTTCGAGGTGGCATCGCGCATGACGTGGCCCGCCTCGACCGAGCCCGTCAGCACCACGTGGCCGACGCGCTTGTCCGCCGCCATGGCGAGGGCCGACTGGTGGGTCAGGTGGAGGATGCCGAAGACACCCTCGGGCATGTCGGCTGCCTCCATGCCTGCGCGGAAGCCCTCAGCGCAGAGCGGCGTTTGGGCCGAGTGCTTGAGGAGCACGGTGTTGCCTGCTGCGAGCGCCGGCACTACCGAGTTCACCGCGATCATCCAGGGGTAGTTCCAGGCCGCCATGACGAAGACCGTGCCGTGCGGCTCTTTGCGCACGAAGCGACGGAATCCGGGAGTATCGGGCCCCGGCACGTCGGCGAGGGCGCTCTCGGCGATGGAGAGCATGTGCCTCGCCCGCTCCTGGAAGCCTCCCTTCAGCTCGTAGGGTGAGTGGGCGATGGGCCGGCCGATCTGCAAGGTCAGCTCGCGGGCGTGGTCGTCGGCGCGCTCGCAGATCGCGTCCACGAAACGCTCCAGCCTGGCGACACGCTCCCTCAGGGGCACGCGGCGCCACTCTTTATGCGCCATGTTGGCGCGGTCGAGGGCCTCGCCGATCTCCTCGCGGGTGGCGTGCTCGCGCTCGCAGACGACCCGGCCGTCGATGGGGGAAATGCAGCTGAATGACATCAGACAATCTCGAAGTAGCGGTTGAGCTCCCAGTCGGTCACGTGCTTCCTGAACTCTCTCTCTTCCCACTCGCGGGTGGCGGCGAAGTGTTCGACGAAGTCGTCGCCGAGGTAGGCGCGGGCGGCCTTGGAGCGGCGGAGCCTCTGCGCTGCCTCCCAAAGCGTGGCGGGGAGCTTGAGCCTCTTTGGGAAGCGCATGGCGTATGCGTTGCCGCTGACGGGATCGTCGGGCTCGATCTCGTTCTCGATCCCGTAGAGCCCGGATGCGAGCGCGGCGGCGAGGACGAGGTGGGGGTGCCCGTCGGCCCCGGCCACCCGGTACTCGACCCGCTGGGCGCGGGCCTTTCCGGGGATGACGCGCATGGCGGTCGTCCGGTTCTCGATGCCCCAGCTCGCCTCGGTCGGCGCCCAGAAGCCGGGGACCAGGCGCGTGTAGGAGTTGATGGTGGGCCCGACGAGCGCCATCATCTCGGGCAGGAGCGCCTGGCAGCCGCCGACGAAGTGCCTCATGAGCGGGCTCATGTGGGCGTCGGCCTTGGCGTCGTGGAAGACCATCTTGTTGTCGTTCCCGCGGAGCGAGAGGTGCAGGTGGCCGCTCTGTCCGGGGTAGTCGAGGGACCAGCGGGCCATGAAGGTCGCCATGAGGCCGTGGCGCTGGGCGAAGACCTTGTAGAAGGTCTTGAAGAGGGCGGCCTTGTCCGCGGACTCGAGCCCGCGGTCGACGCCTATCGCCGCCTCCACGACCCCCGGCCCGGTCTCGGTGTGGAAGCCCTCGAGGCCGATGTCCATCTCCTCGCAGAGCCTCAAGCTCTCGCGGTGAAGGTCGGACTCCACCGACGCGCGCAGCACCGAGTAGCCGAAGTTGCCCGGCGTGAAGGGGCGCAGGTCCTGGTAGCCCTTCTCGCGCACCGAGTGCGGGGTCTCCTCGAACAAGAAGATCTCGTACTCGAAGGCCGAGTAGGGCGAGAAGCCCATCGCCCGGGCCTTTTCGATCACGCGCCGCAGGACCCCCCGCGGGCAGACGGCCTCGGCCTCACCGGTGAACTCGCACAAGAAGAAGAGCCCGTCGTCCTCGTAGGGCAGGGCGCGGCAGCTCTCGGGCACGATGTGCGCGGGGGCGTCGGGGTAGCCGGTGTGCCAGCCGGTGAACTTCACGTTGTCGTAGAGCTGGTCGTTGCTGTCCCAGCCGAAGACGACGTCGCAGAAGCCGAATCCCCCCTTGAGCGCGCTCAGGAACTTGTCCTTCGAGAGGTACTTGCCCCGCAGCACGCCGTCCACGTCGAAGATCCCCACCTTGACGTGGTCGAGCTTGCGGCTCTCCACGATGCGTCTGGCGTCCTCGACGCTTCGTACCTTCCTGGGGTCCATGGCCCCTCCTTCTACGCGACGTGACCGGCGGCGGAGAAGAGTCGCACCGGGAGGGGTGCAGAGTCAACGGGCGCGGGCGCGCGCACCTTGACCCCGCCACCCCCGGTTTGGGAAACCTTCTGCTTCGTCGCGGAGGCAGCCATGTGCAAGGGCCGAGCAGCAATCACAGTCGGGTGCCTCCTTGCCCTCCTGCTCGGGGCCGGCTGCTCCGGTGACGACGAGGGCGGCCAGATCGCCGTGGCGCCCAGCGAAGGCGACACGAGCCAGACGACCCCCGGGGACACGGGCGAGCCTGCACCTGACGAAGGGCCCGCCGAGCGCGACCCGGGCGCTGAGGAGCTTGATGAGGGCGAGCCCACGGACCTGCCGGCCGACGCCGCGGCCGACGGAGCCGAGGTCGAGCCGGACGCCGAAGAGGAGCTCCCGGAGCTGCGCTTCGACGCGATCTTCCCCGCCCGCGGGAAGGTGGCCGGCGGGCAGACCGTCAGCCTGCTCGGGGAGGGCTTCGAGCAGGTCGTGGCGGTCTTCTTCGACGCGACGCCCTGCTCCCGCGTCATCCTGGTCTCTCCCACGCGCCTGCAGGTAACGACCCCGGCCCACGAGCCGGGCAGGGTGTCGGTCACGGTGCAGGCCGAGGACGGTCGCATCCTGCGCAACGAGGACGTCTTCTTGTACTACCACGACGTCCGCGTGGACGCGGTGGAGCCGGCGCGCGGGCCCGTCGAGGGCGGCACGCCGCTCGTGGTCTACGGATCCGGCTTCGTCCAGGGCTCGACCCTCATCGTCGGCCACAGCCGCGCCATCGACGTGCAGGCCCTCGACGACGGCACCATCCTCGGCCTCGCTCCTCCCGGGGAGCCGGGGTCGGCCCACGTGCTCGTCTCCAACGAGCTCGGCCAGGCCCGCCTCCGGCACGGCTACCACTACACGGCGGCGCCCCGCCTCGCCGCCGTCGTGCCCGGCGCCGGTGCGGCAGCCGGCGGTGAGCTCGTGGAGCTCCGGGGAGAGCGCCTGAGCGGCGTCGAGACCGTGTGGTTCGGCTCAATGCCGGCCGCCGAGCTTCAGCCGGTCGACGACCGGGTCCTGCGCGTGCTCACCCCCGCACACGCGCCCGGCAGGGTGGATCTGCGGGTCGACGGCGAGCAGGGCAGCGCCGCGCTGCGCGGGGCCTTCACCTTCGAGGAGGCAGCGCCCACCTACGGCATCAGGAACGTGGCGCCGGACCGGGGACCCACCGAAGGGGGCACCGAGGTGGCCGTCACCGCCCCCGACCTCGGCACCGCCGAAGACACCGAGGTGCTCTTCGGAGGCGTGCCGGGCGAGGTGGTCGGCGTCGCGGAGCAGGGAGGCGTGGTCTTCGCGCTGACGCCCGCCCGCGCCGCGCCGGGGCCGGTGGAGGTCCAGGTCCGTGCCCCCGGGGTCATCCACCGAGAGGCCGGCGCCTTCACCTACGAGCCCGGGCTGCGGGTCGACAGCGTCGAGCCGGGCGATGGGCCCCTCTCGGGAGGCACCCCCGTCGTCGTGAGAGGAGAGGGCTTCGGTCCGGACTCGGAGGTCCTCGTCGGCGCCCTCGCAGCCGCCGAGGTCCGCCTCGAGGAGGACGGCAGCATCTCCGCCCTGACACCCCCGGGCAGCCCAGGCTACGCCGACCTGCGCGTGCGCTCGGCCGGCCGCTCGGCCGCGTTGCCCGATGCCTTCTTCTACGCGTCCGGGGAGGTCGAGCTCTTCGCCGTCACCCCGGACCGCGGTTCGGTGGCAGGTGGGACCGTGATCCACCTGCTCGGGGGCGGTTTCACCGAGGAGATGACGGTGAAGGTCGGCGACTCGGAGGCCACCGAGCTCACCCTGGTCGACTCCACACACCTCTGGGCGCGCACGCCGCCGGGCGCGATCGGCACCGTCGACGTCCACGTGGAGGGCGGCGCCGTCTCCGCGAAGCTCGAGCGTGCCTACAGCTACTACGACCCCTCGAGCACCTTCGGGGGTACCTGGGGCGAGGAGATCGAGTCCGCGGTGAACATCACCGTCCTGAACGGCGCCACCGCCGAGCCCCTGCCCGAGGTCTTCGTCATGATGGGCTCGGACACCGGCACCCCCTACCGCGGCTTCACCGACGCCGCCGGCCAGATAACCTTCAGCGGGCCCGACGTGGGCGGCCGACAGATGATCACCGCGGTCAAGGAGGGCTTCGAGACCTTCAGCGTCGTGGAGTTCGACGCCGAGAACGTCACCGTCTTCCTGCAGATCATCCCCGAGCCCTCCTTCGACTTCCCGCCGGGCATCGCCCCGCCCATCGTCAAGGGCAACGTCTTCGGCTTCGGCAAGTACGTGGTGGGCCAGCCGGGCACCTGCTACGGCTCGCGGGAGGACGACCCGGCGCACTGCAGGTACTGCGACGATGACGAGGACTGCGGGGACCAGGGCGGGCGCTGCTTCGACATCGGCGGCGACCAGGGCCGGCGCTGCCTGATGGCCTGTGCCGAGGACGCCGACTGCCCCGAGCGCGCCCTCTGCCGCAACTTCGGCAGCGGCCACCACTGCGTGCCCACCCCGGGGCACAAGGTGGCCGGCTGCGTCGGCTCCAAGCCGGGGGTCTTCGTGAGCAGCCTCAACCCGGGCCCGGCCGCCATGGTCAACGAGCAGGGCCAGTACACGATAATCGTCTGGCCTGGGGAGATAGCCATCGTCTGTGTCGGCGGCTTCTGGACCCGCGACGATCCGCCCTCCTCCGAGGCCTTGCTGGACGAGATCATGTACCCGGGCGGCTACGGGACCTTCATCCCGGTCTCCATGGGGATCTCCCGCCACAACCTCCTGGCCCCCGGCGACATCGCCTTCAACGTGGACGTAGATCTGAACATCCCGCTGACCTACACGCGCCGCATCCGCGTGGACAACCCGCCCGTCGAGGACATGTGGTCCATGAAGGGACGCATCTACCTGGAGCTGGGCTCGGACGGGGTCTTCCAGATGCCGGTGGTGGACCGGGTGTACGATGACGAGCCCCTCTCCATGGCCGGCCAGCCTCGTGAGCTCACGGGCGACATAGCCGACGCCGCCTACACCATCTGGGCCACCGCCTGGGGGTGGGGCTCGAGGTCGGACGCGGTCCGCTGGAAGATCACGAGGCCCGAGGACGACCGCATGCTGCGCATGGTCGAGGGCACCTGGGGGCTGGTCGGCACCGGTGTGAGCAACAACCTGCACGACGCCTGGGCCGCGGGGCCGATGAGCATGTTCACCGTCGGCACCGACGGCGCCATCTACCACTTCAACGGCTCCTCCTACTCGCGCCAGTCCAGCGACACGGGGCGCACCCTCCGAGGCATCCACGGCACCGGCGCGGACGACGTCTGGGTGGTCGGCGACAAGGGCATCGTCTTCCACTTCGAGGGCCTCTCCTGGGAGCGGGAGAGCTCCGGCACCAGCAGGGACCTCCGCGCCGTCTTCACCCCGGGAGGCCACGAGGTCTGGGCGGCCGGCTCCCACGTGCTCGCCCACCGCGACTCCCTGGGCACCTGGACCGAGGTGCCGGGCATGGGCCACGCGTGGCACGACATCCACGGCACGGGCCCGGACGACATCTGGATCGTTGGCAACCGCGGGCGCGTCCAGCGCTACGACGGGGAGAGGTGGAGCATCATGGAGGTGCCCACCACCATGACCCTTCGAGCCGTCCTCGCCGTCGCCGACGACGACGTGTGGTTCGCCGGCGAGGCGGGCACCGTCATCCACTACGATGGCGTCGAGCACACGGTCGCCGAGCCCAAGACGGCGCTCACCCTGACCGGGCTCGCCGCGCGCGGCCCGAACGAGGTCTACGCCGTGGGCGGGAGGGGCACGGTCCTGGCCTACGACGGCGCGGTCTGGCTCGAGGTCCCGGTCTCGGACTACAACCAGCAGATCCACGCCGTGGTCGCGCCGAAGGGGAGCAGCGCCGTCTTCACCTTCGGGGACCACGAGCTCTCCCTCGGGCCCATGGTGCCCATCGCCCACGTCGAGGTCCCGGAGGACGGCGGCGTCATGGAGGAGAGCCTCATCAGGTGGACCGCGTCCACCCGGGTGGAGCCGCACTACCAGTGGCTCAGCATCGTCATCCCGGGGCTCTTCGACATCCCGGTGTGGGGCTTCATCACGGACGGGACCACCCGCGAGGTCCCCTTCCCCGATCTCGACGCCATCCCGGAGGCCGGCAACGCCATCCCGGCCTCGCCGCTGAAGCTGAACATCCTGAGGAGCTACCAGGAGGGCTTCGACATCGATCACTTCGACTACAGCGAGATCAGCATCTACGACCGCCAGGCCTGGTCCGTCACCGAGATCGACTTCATCAAGCTCGGCCCGCCGGACGAGGGCGAGGGTGAAGGCGAAGGTGAAGGCGAGACCACCCCGCCGGAGGGCGTAGAGTGAGCCCTGCCACTTCCCCGTACTCGTCCCCGTCCCCGTCCTCGTCCTCGTGTACGTGGACGTACTCCCTCCTCCTCCTCCTCCTCACTGCGCTCTCCTGCGAGCGCGGCGGCGCCGCTAGCGGCGAGGCTGACGCCGCCACGGGGCCCGCCGAGGACACCGCGGCCTCCGACGACACGAGCGGCGACACCGGCGCCACCGACGCCCGGGTCATCACCGTGAGCGACGGCGGCTTCCACAAGGACGTCGAGGGTGACGCCACGGACCTCGGCCCGCCGCCGGAGCCCGACTGGCAGCGCATCCCCCTCGGCGCCCGCGGAGACCTGCACCGGGTGCGCTTCTTCGTCGGCCCGGGCTTCTTCGCGCTCGGCGACGACGGCACGATCCTTCGCGGCGGCGACGGTCGCTGGGTGCGGGAGCACGTCGCCTCCGGCACTCCGGCGCTGCGCGACGTGACCCTGTTCGCCGGTGAGCTCCACGCGGCCGGGGAGGCCGGCACGTGGCTCGTCCGGGACCCGGCCGGCGTGTGGCACAGCCGCGATCCGGGCGTCATCGTCGATCTCTACGGCGCCGTGGCCCTCCAGGACGTGATCGTCGCCGTCGGGGACAAGGGCGTGATCGTGCGTATGGACTCCAAGGGGGGCTTCGCCCAGGAGCCCAGCGGTGTGTCCCTGACCCTCCACGGCGTCGCAGAGGCCGGCCCCACCAGCGCCTTCGCGGTCGGGGACGCCGGCGTCGCGGTCCGCCGCATCGCGACCCCCACGCCCTGCGTCGAGGGCCCCGACGACTTGTGCAACCCGTGCTCGGAGGCCGGGGACTGCGCCGGCGGGGCGTGCGAGACCATGCCCGGTGAAGAGGAGCTCCGCTGCACCCGCCCTTGCGGCCTGGACGCCCAGGCCTGCCCCGAGGGCTTCCACTGCACCGACTCCGACGAGGGCGGTCACTGCGTCCCGGGCCCCACCCACGGCTGGGTCGCCTTCCAGGCCTCTTCGGGGAACGTGCGCTTGAGGGACGTCTTCGCCCTCGACGCCAGGAACCTCTGGGCGGTCGGCGACGAAGGCAGCATCCTGCACTTCACGGGGCAGTGGAAGAAGGAGCTCAGCAACGACGCGTCCAAGCACGGCCTCTACGGCGTCACCGGCGGCGGCGGCCTCCTGCTGGCCGTGGGTGAGGAAGGCACCTTCCTGACGCGCCGCCCATCCGGCACCTGGGCTCTGCTCGACGACGTCAAGGGCCCCCTCCTCGCGCAGCGCAGCTACGGAGGCGTGGCCGTCGGCGCGGGGCTGGCCGTGGCCGCGGGCGCTGGCGGGGCCCTACAGCGAAAGGAGCTCCCCGACGGCGCCTTCTTCGACGCCGAGTCCCGCCCGAAGGGTGCCCTCCGCGACGTGGCCTTCCGCGGCGACTCGGGGATCGCGGCGGGCGACGGAGGGCTCCTCGTCGTCGTGGACGAGGGCGGCTACGGGGCGCTCCTCTCCGGCACGGCGGAGGACCTGCTCGGGGTCTGCGTCGGGGCCAGCGGCGCCCGCTACGCGGCCGGGCGAGAGGGCACGCTCCTGCGCTATCGTGCCGGAGAGGCCGTCGCCGCTCTGTCGGTGCCGACCCCCGCGGATCTCTACGCGGTGTTGGAGCTGGACGACGGGAGCGTGATCGCGGCCGGCCAGGCGGGCACCATCTTGCGCTACTCAGCCGGCTCCGCCGAGCCGAGCCTCGAGCCTACGCCCGGCTCCATGGACCTCCACGACGTCTTCGAAGCTCCGGACGGGCTCGTGGCCGTCGGCGAGCAGGGCACGGTCTGGAGCGACGAGGGCGGAGCGTGGTCCCCCGTCACCGTGCCGACCTCCTTCGACCTCTTCGCCGGCGCTCACGCGGGTGGACGGTCCGTCGTCGCAGGCGCCGGCGGTGTGGTGTTGTTCTGGCCCGACGGTGAGGAGCCGCGCCGCCTGGCCTGGCACCGCACCGTAGACCTGCACGCCGTCGAGATCGCCGAGGACGGGAGCGCGCTCATCGCCGGCTGGGCGGGCACCCTCTTGCGCCTCGGCGTCTCGGACGAGTTGGAGGCCCTGCACTCTCCGACCTCGCGTACGATCTACGCGGCCGCTTCCCGGGGAGACGAGACCGTGCTCGCCGGTGACGGCGGCGAGCTGTGGACCTTCGCGTTGAAGGGGTGGTGAGGCACATGCGAAGTCTTTATGCTCAGCCGATGCTCCGCTCACCGATGACTCGCTCGATCCTCGTCAGCGCCCTGCTGGCCCTCCTCTGCCTCGGCACGGGCTGCAGCTCCGAGGACACGGCGTCGGACGAAGGCGCCGCCGCGGTCGACGCGCCTGCGCTCGAGTCCGACTCCGCCGACACCGGCGAGACCGCGGACCCCGGCGAGGCCGACGCCGAGGCCGACGCGGAGGAGCTCGAAGACGCCGAGGAGCCGGACGACGGCCTCTACGTGCCCTTCGACCTCGGTCCCGACTACGACTACACACCGAGCTCGCCGGTCCTCGACGCCAACATCCCCTCGGGCTTCAGCGAGTGCCCCGTGCTCGGCATCTCCGCCGATTGGGAGGGCACCTTCGAGGGCACCGTGGCCTACGACATGGTCGACTCCTTCCCGGGCGCGTCCAAGCAGGGCCTGTTCCTCGTCGACGGCGACCTCAACTTCGGGATCAAGTGCCTCGAGAAGAAGCTCGTCGTGGCGGGCGAGCTCACGGGCGTGGGCCACGCGGCCGGCGAGATCGGCGACCACCCCTTCACCTTCGCCATCGCGGGGGACTACGATCCCGTCGAGCGAAAGATCACCGCGAGGATAGGCCATGGCGAGGTGCGGGTCTTCAAGGTCGTGAGCGTCTACTTCGACGGCAACTTCAACGGCCAGGTGGACATCGACGGCGTGTTCCACGGGACCTGGGACGCGGAGCAGACCAGCAACAGCCTGGACCTCGAAGGCGACGCCTGGGGCAGCGGCCGGTGGACGGCGCTCCCTGCAGCCCTGGTGCCGGTTCCCGAGGAGTAGGACGAGCTGGTGGCGGGCGGCGCTTCGCCCCCTTCTGCCTCCTCTGTGTCTCCGTCTCTCCGTGCCTCCGTGTTGAATCCGAGAACACACCGGGCTGGGCCCGCATTGGTGCTTGGCGTAGCCAGATCGATGTGCTAGGCCACACCTCCCCCGCGTGGCGCGCCGGGCACGGTGCGTGAGGCGTACTTCGTTGCACCCGCGCGAGGGGTGTTCACCCTGGTGGGCACACGCCCACCATTTTTTTTTGATGCGCCCCCCCTCATGTTTTGACCCGCCCCTCCCATGGACCCAGAAGCGCTGCAAAAACAGCTATGGGATATTATCGAGCCGGTGGTCCGCGACCACGGGCTTGAGCTGTGGGATCTCCGCTTTGCGGGGGGACGAGGGGGAAGCCTAAGCATCTACGTAGACGAGCCCGAGGGCGGGGTCACGCTCGACAGGTGCGTGGCGGTCTCCCGCGAGGTCGGGGTCGTCCTCGACGTCGAGGACCCGATCCCCGGGCGTTACCGTCTCGAGGTCTCGTCTCCCGGTCTGGACCGCGGCCTGCGGAAGACCGAGCACTTCCTCCGCTACCTCGGCAAGGAGATCCGCGTCGAGCTTCGCGAGCCCATGGGCGAGCGGCGGAAGCTCAGAGGCGCGCTCCTGGCGGTGGACGACGAGTCGCTGAAGCTCTCAGCCGAGGGCGAAGACAGCGTGGTGGTGCCCCGCCGCTGCATCAAGAGGGCCAACCTGGTCCCTCCGCCCCCGCCTTTCGGCGCAAAGGGCAGCCAGCGTGAGCGTAAGCGGCGCAAGGCCGCCGGTCGCAAGGAGTGAGTCCGATGTCCATGTTCTCATTGGAGCAGGTAATCGACCAGGTCGTTCGCGAGAAGGGCATCGACCGGAAGATCCTCGTCGAGGCGCTCGAGGAGGCGATCCTTCGCGCCGCGCAGAAGGTCTTCGGAGAGACCCGGGAGCTCGAGCCCCACTACAACCCGGAGACGGGCCAGGTGGAGCTCTTCATGTACATGCAGGTCGTGGACCCGGTCAGCGACGCCGAGCGCGAGATCTCGTTGGAGTCGGCGCGGCGGGTAGACCCCGAGGTCATCGAGGGCGACGAGCTCGGCTTCCAGATCTTCTACCGCCCCGAAGAGAGGGACAAGGCCCAGGCCGAGGACGAGAAGTTCGGCGACATCTTGGGAATCCGGGCCGCTCGCTCCACCTTCGGGAGGATCGCCGCCCAGAAGGCGAAGAACGTGATCATGCAGCGCGTGCGTGAGGCCGAGCGCTCCATGGTCTACGAGGAGTTCAAGGACAAGGCGGGCGAGATCGCCACCGGCCAGGTGCGCCGCTTCGAGCGCGGGAACGTCGTCGTCGACCTCGGCCGCGCGGAGGCGATCCTGCCGCGGGCCGAGCAGGTCTCGCGCGAGTCCCACAGGCCGGGCGACCGCGTCCTGGCCTACGTGAAGAAGGTCGAGCGCGAGACCAAGGGGCGCCAGATCATCTTGAGCCGTCGCGACCCGGGCCTCGTGCTCAAGCTCTTCGAGATGGAGGTGCCCGAGATCTACGAGGGCATCGTGCGCATAATGAGCATCGCCAGGGAGGCGGGCGAGCGCACCAAGATCGCGGTGGCGAGCTCGGCGCCCGACGTCGACCCCATCGGCGCCTGCGTCGGCATGCGCGGGAGCCGCGTACAGGCCGTGGTCCAGGAGCTGCGCGGCGAGAAGATAGACATCGTGCCCTACAACCCGGACGTCGCGAAGTTCGTCTTCCACGCGATCGCGCCGGCCGAGGTCACCCGCGTCCTGGTGGATGAAGGGCGGCGGGTCGTCGAGGTCGTCGTTCCCGACGACCAGCTCTCGCTCGCCATCGGCCGCCGCGGACAGAACGTCCGCCTGGCCTCCCAGCTCGTCGCCTGGAGCATCGACATCCACTCCGAGAGCCAGATCGCCGAGATGGTGCGCGAGCTGCGCTTCCACCTGGTCGAGGAAGGCGCCGTGTCGCCCGACGTGGTCGAGGAGCTGATAAGGCTCGGCTACCACAGCCTCGATCACGTCGCGACGGCGAGCATGGAAGAGC
>CAZQPP010000149.1:0-15955 GCA_964594295.1 uncultured Myxococcales bacterium
GAGGGGCGGCCGACGAGCACCGCGACGCCGGCGACGCAGGCGACGGCCACCACCGCCGCTGCCGCCAAAGCGCCCCGCTTGCTCCGGGGCCGGCCCTCCACCGGCGCATCGGTCGTCACCGAGACGCCCACGACGTCCGCGCGCGCCTCATCGAGGACCGTGGCCTTCTCCGAGGCGGGCGTGGGGTCGAGGGATGACTGCGACGGCGCCTCCTCCGCCCCGGACATGGCCTCTGTGCCCTGGTCGGAGACGAGGGTTGCCTCGAAGGCCGGTCGGGATCGGTCTCCGGTTGTCGGGGCCACCGTGGGGAGCGGAACCTCCGCCGCGGGAAGCGCCCACTCTTCGCCCGCAATCGCCCCGAGCCTGACCGCGACGTCCGCCGCCTCTCCCGGACGCCCGTCCGGGTCCTTGGAGAAGAGCTCGAAGACCAGGTCCGCGAGCCCGCCCGGCAGCTCGAGCTCCGGGAAGGTCTCGGTGATGTGCGGTGGTGGCTCGGTGATGTGGGCGATCAGCATGCCCTGGGAGGTCTCTGACTCGAAGGGCCGCACCCCCGTGAGCAGCTCGTAGAGCATGACGCCGAGGGAGTAGAGATCGGTGCGCCCGTCCACCTTGAGCCCTCGGGCCTGCTCCGGCGCCATGTAGGCCGGCGTGCCGACGACGAATCCATCCATGTCCGCGCCGGTCGCCAGCGTCCCTGCGAGGTCCTCGTGCAGCTTGGCGATGCCGAAGTCGACCACCTTGACGACGCTGTTGCCCTTGCGGTCGATGTCGACGAAGACGTTCTCGGGCTTCAGGTCCCGGTGAACGACGCCGACCTCGTGGGCCTCCTGCAGGGCGTTGCTGATCTGAACACCGAGCCCCGCGACCTCGGCCGGCGGCATCCGCCCTCCCGAGCTCCTCTGCCCCACGTAGTCGCTGAGGTCCATGCCTCGCAGCAGCTCCATGACGATGAAGAGCTGGGAGTCGTCGGTCTCGTCGACGTCGTGCACGACGACCGTGTGCCGCGACCGCAGGTTCATGACGGCGCGGGCCTCCTTCAGGAACTGCCTGCGCGCGTGCTCGCTCTCGGCCTTGTCGGGGTTCAGGAGCTTCAACGCCACGTCGGCCCTGGCCAGCATGTGCCGCGCCCGGTAGACGGCCCCGAAGCCCCCCTTCCCTACCTGCTTGAGCAGCAGGTACTTGCCCTTGATCAACTCCCCCGAGCGATCTTCGCCAGAGCCGAGGGGCAGGAGCCCCTCCCCGTGCTTCGTGCAGCCCAACGCGCCCGCGGGGTAGTGCTCCCCACAGCTCGGGCAGAAGAGGCTCAAGTCGGTACCCTGCG
The DNA here is from genome assembly GCA_964594295.1 of uncultured Myxococcales bacterium. Lineage (GTDB taxonomy): Bacteria > Myxococcota_A > UBA9042 > UBA3505 > UBA3505 > CAZQPP01. Next base: position 1,322 of record CAZQPP010000149.1, read on the forward strand.
GCGCGTCGTCATCCACGGCGCCGCAGGATAGCACCGGCGCACGAGGCGCGCACCCGGGACGTCGCCGCCCGGGATCGGAGGCCGCGCGGTCAGAGAGCGAGGCTCGCCCGGACGTGGCTAATGCCCTACCAGCGCAAACGCACACCCGTACACGCCGCGGCGCCCGGGCAGGGCTGGAGGCCGACTCCAAAGGGCCTCTCGAGGGCGGCTGCATCCTCGCCGCCGGCGCAGACCACCCGCACCTCGTGCTCGGCCGTGCGCACCTTGAGCTTCAATGGCGAGAGCCCGCGCTCTTCGCCGTCCACGAAGACCTCCTCAGGACCGTGCCAACGGATGTCGGCACAGGCCGGCTCTTCTGTCAGCGCCGTCGGGAGCCGTGGCACGTCTTCCGCCCGTCTTCCGGCCTGGTGCGCGGACGCTCGCGGAGAAGCTCCTCACGGCTCTGCCAACAACACCTGCGGCTCCGCCAACGCCTCGGGACCGACCCAGCAAAGCTCGGTCGCTCCGGCGCGCTCGGTGCGCTCCTCTCCAAGGTGCAAGACGACGAAGCGGGCCGGCTCGTAGGCCGAGATGAAGCTCCTCGCCGAGCGCGACAGGCGGCCGGGTGGGAGCCTCGCTGCTTTCGCCTCGAAAGCTACGAGGCCAAAGGGTCGCTGGAGCACCAGGTCCACCTCGGCGCCGCCCTTGCTGCGCCAGAAGCGGAGGCGGTCCGCCGGGAGGAGGCCGGAGAGGTGCTTTCGAAGCTCGGCGACGAGCCAGCTCCCCAGGAGCTTTCCGCGGTCGGGAGCGTGGGCGAACGCGGGGAAGCGTCCGAGCACGGCGTTGCGAATACCGAGGTCCCGAAAGAAGAGCTTCGGGCGGCCCAGGAGCTCCGCGCGACGGCCGCCGACGAAGGGCGGGACCCGCACGAGGACGTTGGACTCGACGAGCACGTCGACGTAGCTGTCGACCGTGTCGCGAGCGATACCGCAGATGGAAGCCCACTCCGAGACGTTCACGAGGTCGCCCACCTGTCCGGCGATGAGGGAGAGGAGGGTGCGAAACGCCCCGACGTGCTGGATGCGGAAGAGGTCGGAGGCGTCACGGACGACAAAAGCCTCGAGGATCTCGAAGAGCACTCGCTCGGGGTCCTCCGCCTGCCAGACCTCCGGGTAGCTGCCGACCGACATCTGACGCTTGGCCAGGTCTCTACGCCGGAGCTTCTGCAGGGGGAGGCTCACCTCGGGTAGGGCCGCGTCGATCTCCCGAAGCGAGAAGGGGTGAAGCTCGACCCGAAGGGCCCGGCCGGCAAGGGACTCCCGCGTGCGCGACCTCAAGTGGAAGGCCGAGGAACCCGTCACGAGCAGCGGGTAGCGAAGGCCGGCGTCCACGATCCCCTTGACCAGCAGCCCGGCTTCGTCGAGGTGCTGCACCTCTTCGAGGAGCACCGGCGTGGGGGAGGGAACCAGCTTCTCGATGTCGGCGCGCAGCAAGTGGCCATCGCGGCACCACTCCCGAACGACAAGTGCTTCGCAGTTGACGTAGAGCGGTGCGCGGCCGTGCTCCACGATCCAATGCCACAGCAAGCTGGACTTCCCCACCTGTCTGGCCCCGACGACGAGGTGCCCTTTGCCGGCCACCGGCCAACGCTCCATGCCCGGAACGACGCGCGGCACATACGGATCCGGCAGATGGTGCAAAGCCTCGGCCGGGAAGGCATCGGAGCGCAAGAGCCATGGGTTGTCGCCTTGCAGGACACGAAGCAGGCTTGGGTTCACCGGGTTTTCCTTTCTAAAAGTCGACTGTGCCGACACTAAACCCTATTAAATGCCGGCATGGGCGGCAACCCGAATGGGTTTCAGAGGTCTGCGGTTGCCTGGAGGTCCGGATCGGTGCGCCTTGGCCTCGCTGACGCGCGTCGCGGCAGCCAAGCCGCCGTCACTCGACCTTTCGCCGCCGGGGGCTCAGAACACGGACGGCGGGCCCTCCCCACAGAAGCCGTGGCCCGGGAAACCCTCGGGCGGGTCGCACTGCGCGGGCACGTCTCCACAGAGGTCTCCGCACACCCTCGGAGTGCCGGCGGGTACGAGCTCGGGCGGCACGAAGTCGGCCTCGAAGGAGGCAGCTTCGCCGTCGAGCTCGTAGCTCTTGTCACCTGCGCCCATCGTCGCCGACTCAAAGGTCAAGGTGCCGCGCAGGCGGTCCTTGCCGGTCTCCCCGCTGCGCGTCACCTTCGCGTCGACGCGGGCTCCCGAGATGGTGAAGCGAATACCGGCCATGGACATGTCGATTCCGAAGGGACCGAGCAGAAGACGGCGCTCGCCGCTCGGCTCCCTGCGGAGGCCGCCCGTGGCGAAGAGCACGTAGCCGTTCTCGGTGGAGTCCACCAGCAGTTGCCTCGGGTCCTGTGTGTCCTGGGGCGCTCCTTCGAGCGGGTCTCCGTCCGCCCCGACCATGGCGACGCGGCTCTGGCTGTCGAGCTGAACGTCCGCGATCAGGGTGAGCGGTATCGACGCCGGTAGCTCCAGCGTGCTCAGGACCACGTAGACGCCCTCGTCGAAAGGCACGGGCTCGGCCGGAGCCACCCAGCCCGTGTCGACCGAGGTGTCTGCGCCGGCGCTCGAGGCTACGTCATAGGCGCCCGCACCGGGCGGTATCCAGCGCCTCGGCTCCTTGTCCTCCTCGCAAGCACCAAGGAGGCAAAGCAGCAGGGCCAGGGAACACACGCGAGTCAATCCGGGCTCCTCATTGCGGTTGCGGTGCCGGCAGCACCTCGTAGCTCCCCCTCCCCTGCACGACGCGGATGCGCTGGTTCGCGGGCACGTTCTCGAAGACCTCCATGCTGCCCGCGGCGTCCGGCCAGCGCACCTCGAGGCGCTCGACCACGCAGGCGGCGCCGAGGCCGAAGTGTTGGGTGAGCTCGTGCTGTATGCCGAAGTGGCCGTAGCCGCCCGAGACCTCCAGGGTCTGGGTGCGGCCGCCCGCGGTGACGAGGAGGCGCGCTCCGATGGCGGCGCGGTTGGTGCCGGGGGCGCCTTCGAGGTCTACGCGGAGCCAGTTCGAGTCCTGGCCGATCTCGTTGCGGTAGATGTGCACCTCCGCCGTCTCGAAGCAGCTCTCGTCGCCTTCGCAGCGGGCGCGCCCGTGGCCGAGGGCGATGTCGAGGTCGCCGTCCCCGTCGAAGTCGGCGACGGCGACGCCCTGGGCGCGGGGGTGGTCGACGCCGAGCGCGGTGGGCACCTCCTCGAATTCGAGATCGCCGGTCTGGCGGAAGAGGAAGGCGCGGGTGGCCGGGTAGTCGGAGCTGCAGATGAGCACGTCCTTTCGGCCGTCGTTGTCGAAGTCCAAGAACGCGCCGACCATGTCGCCGGCGTTCCAGGCCGTGATGGGCCAGGTGCGCTCGAGACCGGTCTTCTGGTTGCCGGGGCGCTCGAAGCGGAAGGGGAGGCCGGAGGCGGCGTCGGGGCCCGCGTTGACGACGAGCTCGCTCGGGTCGGAGGTGTCGCCCACGTCCCAGTGCACTATCTCGAGGTTCATGAGGTCGAGGTCGCCGTCGTCGTCGAGGTCGCCGCAGACCGTGGAGAAGGTGTTGCCGCCCAGCCTGGAGGGGTGCCGGTCGTGCTCGTGCTGCCAGCGCAGGAAGCCGCCGGCGACGCAGCGGAAGTAGTCGGGGGGCGGGGGCACGCCCGCGCAGCCCTCCTGGTCGGGGTCGAGCTTGCAGAAGCACTGGGCGTTGAGGTTGGTGCTCCAGTCCTCGCGGTGGTCGTAGGCGAAGCCCGTCGGGATCGCGACGTCCTCGTAGGCGCCGCCCTGCCAGGTCCACAGGCCGTTGGCGGCGCGGCCGTAGGCGCTGGTGAGGAGCTCGGGGAGGCCGTCGCCGTCGAGATCGCAAGCCGTTGTGCCCCAGCTCCGCGTTGGGCCACGCTCGGGGTCGGGGAGGACGCCGAGCTCCTCGCTCACGTTCACGAAGGAGCCGGTGCCGTATCCGCGGTAGAGGCCGACGGGGATAGGCCGGTTTGCGTAGTTGAGGTCGAAGCCCACGAAGACGTCTATGAGGCCGTCGCGGTCGAAGTAGGAGAGGGACATGGCGTGCACCGGGAGGCGCTCGTCGCCGTGGCGGAGCTGGCCCGAGGAGGCGAGGATGAAGCCCTCGGCTCCCTGGTTGACGAGGGTCTCGGTGCGGTCGCCGGGGTCGGGAGAGGAGAGGTCGCGGTCGACGGTGGCCGCGGACAGGGCGTCGAGGTCGCCGTCGTTGTCGAGGTCGCCCCAGACTACGACGTGGGTCGCCCTGCCCTCGCCTCCGTCGAAGGTAGCGGAGAAGCCGCTGGAGCGAGTGGCGTCCTCGAAGCGGAAGCCGCCGAGGTTCTTGAGGAGCCAGGTCTGGCGCTCGCCGCCGGGGGCGAAGTCGTCGCGGGCGCCGGCCTTGTGGTTCCTGACCGAGAGATCGGCGAGGCCGTCGCCGTCGTAGTCGACGGCGCCGAGGCGGATGCCGGTGACGCCGAGCGCGGCGAGGGAGGACTCGGCGGTGACGTCGCTGAAGGCGGGGCGCTCGCCGGACCACGGCCTGTGAGGGCGGCAGATCGCCTGCGGGCCCGGGTCTGGTGCTCCCGTGTCTGCGGGGCCGGCCGTATCCGGCGCACCAGGTGCGGTCGTGTCCTGCTCTACATGGCCGGGTGCGTCAGCGCTGCCGGCGGGGCCGGGGTCGGTCGTCGCGGTGGGCACGAGAGGCGGGCCCGCGCTCCCTCCCTCGCTCGAGCAGCCGAGGAGGAGCGCCAGGGCGATGGCCGAGCGGCGCTGCAAGGTCAGTGCTTGCACACGTAGGTCACCGTGACGTCGGCATCCGGCGCCGCGGCGGCATTGCACGCGTCACCGTAGAACTGCATGACGTCGTCATCGAGGAGGTCCCAGCCGTTCTCGTGGCCCTTGTCCTTCTTGACCTTCTCGCCGTTGATGCGCACGACGATGAAGTCATAGCCGACGGGCGGCGTGACCTCCACGCTGCAGCTCCCCACGCTCGACGCGATGTCACCGAGGGCGGTGGCAAGCTCCGTGGCGCTGCCGGTGTCGTAGTAGCGCGGGTCGCCGGGCTTGGCGGTGCCGCCGCGGTCGGCGAGCTCGTTCAGGAGGTTGCGGGCGGAGCTGGAGCCCGTGATGCCGATGACATAGGTGGAGACGCCGGCCTGGGCGAGGGTGCTCACGGCTTCTCTGGTCTGCTTCTCGACGCAGGCCTGCTCGTCCCAGCACATGCACCCGAGCAGGAGCCACTCGCTGCAACCGCCGTCGCCCACGGCGGCACAGCCGCCGCAGCCGTTCAGGCAGGTGGGCTGCCCGTCGGTCGCCAGGATGACGGCCTTCGCTCCGTCTCCGGGGCCCAGGCCGGCGAAGATGCTCGACGCGGTGTCCAACGCAGACGGAGTCGGTGTCTGGCCGGTCGTGCCCTCTTGCTGCATGAGCTGGACGATGGCGTCGCCGTTGTCGAGGGCGAAGGCCACGTTGGGCTGGGAGGGCACGTCACAGCCGCTCTGGTGAGGGAAGAGCAGCAGGCCGAAGCGAATGTACGGGCCGTGGACCGCGAGCACGTCGCCGACGGCCTGCTGTGCCTGCTCCCAGTTGCTGCCCTCCATGCTGCCCGAGCGGTCGAGGATGATCAGGACGTGGGCGGCCTCGACCTTCTCGATCTGGATCTCCTCCTCGCCGCAGGTCGGGAGCACGACTCCGCCCGCTGTGTCGCGCCCGGGATCCGGCGGTCCCGGATCGGGCTCCGCGGCGACCTCGCCGGCGCTCTCGTCGTCCGTCCCCTGGTCGAGGCCTGGATCCGGCGTGGGACGCGAGAAGCCCGTGTCCACGACCTCGGGCGCCAGGTCCTGCAGGGCGCTGCCGCCGGTGTCACGCTCGACGAAGCCGGGGACGCTCGGCCCCGTGTCGCGGCGCGCCGAGCCGGGCGCTGCTCCGTCCCCGAAGATGATGGGGTCGTCGCTGCCGGCGCATCCCACGGCGAGGAAGAACAGCGCGAAAACGGCGACCCACCCGCCGGGGAAAGAAAGCAGCGAAGGAAGAACGAGGCGCATCGCCCACCCGCAAAGACGAGGCCGGAGGATACCAGAAATCACCCCGGCCCGTAGCCCCGAAGGAGCGTAGGGCCAATAGCTAATAGCTAAAGGCTAATAGCTAACAGCTCTCCTACGCGTACTTCCCGCCCTGACTCGCCACGCTCGGGCCGCCGAGATCGAGCAGGTCGACGAGGCCGCGCCGCTGGTCGGGGCGGAGGGACTTCGGCGCGGGGTGCACGCCGCTGTCGAGGCGGATGGCGTCGCAGGGGCAGGCCTCTTCGCACATGCCGCAGTAGACGCAGACGAGGTGGTCGATGTCGAAGCGCACCGGCGCCTTCTCGATGGAGGGGTCCTCGTGCTCGGCCGCCTCGATGTAGATGCACTCCGCCGGGCACGCCGTCGAGCACATGAAGCAGGCCACGCAGCGGACCTGGCCGTCCTCTCGGCGCATGAGGCGGTGGTGGCCCCGGTAGCGCGAGGGGTAGGGGCGCGTCTCCTCGGGGTAGCGGATGGTGGCGAGCTGATCCCGGTCCGGGTTGCCGCCGTGCTTGCGGCCGGTGACCAGGTAGCTCAGGTTCTTCACGAAGTGGCGCGTCGTGACCTCGAGCCCCACCCAGATCCCCGGCAGGTAGGAGCGCAGGGTCAGGTCCACGGCGGGGCGGTCGACGAGCTTGGTGGTTCCGGGCATGTCGAGGGCTCCTATCCGTGCAGCGCTGCGAGCACGATGCCCGTGATGGCAACGTTGGCAAGCGAGAGAGGCAGCAGGACCTTCCAGCCGAGGTTCATGAGCTGGTCGTAGCGGAAGCGCGGCAGGGTCCACCGCAGCATGAGCTGGACCCAGCAGAAGAAGATGACCTTGGCCGCGAAGGCGCAGATCTGCAGGGCCGTGAGGAGGTAGCCCGATCCCCGCAGCCAGGCGATCTCGTGCACCCAGGGGATCTGCCAGCCGCCGAAGAAGAGCACCGAGATGACGGCGGCCACGACCACGATCCCGATGAACTCGGAGAGCGGGAACATGGCGAAGCGCATGGCGCTGTACTCGGTGAAGTAGCCGGCGACGAGCTCGCTCTCCCCCTCGGGCATGTCGAAGGGGGCGCGCTTGGTCTCGGCGATGGCGGCGGTCAGGAAGAGCACGAAGGCGAGGGGCTGGGTGACGATTCCCCAGGCCGGGATGACGCCCCAGAAGTAGCCCCCCTGAGCGACGACTATCTGCTGGAGGTTTACGCTCTCGTAGACCATGAAGATGCCGATGAGGCTGAGCCCCATGCTCACCTCGTAGGAGATCATCTGGGCGGCGCCGCGCAGGGCACCGAGCATGGCCCAGCCGCTGTTGGAGGCCCAGCCGGCCAGGGCCGCGCTGTAGACCGAGAGGCTCGAGATGGCGAAGATGAAGAGCATCCCGAAGCTCGCGTTGCTGATGATCATCTGGTCGCCGGGGCCGAAGGGGATGACGGCGATCATCATGAAGGCCGGGGTGAAGCCGAGCAGCGGCGCCAGCTTGAAGATCGTCGGGTTCGGGGTGTCGGGGATGAAGTCCTCCTTGACGAAGGACTTGATGCCGTCGGCCGCGAGGTGCAGCAGGCCGAAGAGGCGGATCGGGCCTATGTTGGCGCGGGCGGGGCCGATCCGGTCCTGGATGAGGGCGCTCTGCTTGCGCTCGACCCAGGTCAGGACGGCCGCGACCAGCATCACGAAGCACAGCCCGAAGAGCGCGAACTTGAGGAGGGCGTAACCGACTAGAGTCCACATGGTCGTCACCTACATCAGCCGCGCGGGCGCGCCGTGGGGCCCGATGGCGTCGAGGGCAAGCCCGCGGAAGGCGGGGACCTTCTCGGCCATCTCGCTGAACACCTCATTCAGGCTCTCGTAGCTCACCTCGAGGCCCGCCGCCTCCGCGACCGAGCACAGGGCCCTCCAGGGTGGGTGCACCTCGGGTCGCAGCAGGCGCGCGCGCCGGAAGCGCTGAACGCGGTCCTGGAAGTTGACGAAGGTGCCGCCGCGCTCGAAGAGCGAGCGGGTCGGGGCGGCGATGTGCAGGCCCTCGATGACGGCGCTGCGGACCGCCGCGACGCCGGCGCTCTGCTCGGCCCCAGCGAGGGCCTCGATGACGGGCTCGGAGAGATCGTGCTGGCCGCCGAGCACGAGCACGAACTTCGCGTCGCCCCGGGAGAGGTCGTAGCGGAGGTGCTCGGGGGTGCGGGCGACGATGCTGGCGGCCTTGAAGATGCGCTCCGCGCCGCGGCGGTTGGCGTTCTTGTCGGCGCGGATGAGGATGTCGTCCGAGTCGCCGCGGGTCGTTCGCCCGCCGAGGTAGATGCGGGACTCGCCGCCGAGCTCGGCGTGCAGGCGCCCGAGCACGTAGAGGTCCTCGCAGGACCAGGAGGGTGAGGCGAGGAAGGCGACGGCCTTGGCGCCGTGCTCGTCCACGGCGGCCTTGAGGGCCTCGCCGACGGCCTTGTAGGCGCGCGCGGCGTCAAGCTCTTTGCGCTGGGACTCCACGGTCACCCAGCCCTCGTCGAGCCTGGTGCCCTCGAGCAGGTGGAAGGAGAGGCGCCCCTCGTCGCAAGCCCACCACTGGTTGACGTGGGGGTTCTCGCGGGGGACGAGGCGCACGACCTCGTTGCGCAGGGTGTCGACGTGGATCGAGCAGCCGCGTGAGCAGCGGTCGCAGACGCCCGGGGAGCGCTCGGTCTGCCAGACGCGGGCGGCGAAGCGGAAGTCGCGCGAGGTGAGCGCGCCCACCGGGCAGAGATCGACGGTGCAGAGGCTGTAGGGGTTGTCGAGCTCCACGCCGGGGAAGTTCGTGATCTCGGCGTGGTCGCCGCGGTGGGTGACCCGCATCTCCCCGGTCTTGGTGACCTCGTCGCAGAAACGAACGCAGCGTGTGCACAGGATGCAGCGCTCCGCGTCCAGGATGACGCGCGGGCCGACGGGCTTGGCCTTGGGCTTGTGTCCCTTTCGGTAGTGGAGCCGCGAGGTGCTGGTCGAGTGGGCGAAGTACTGGTCTTGGAGCTTGCACTCACCGGCCTGGTCGCAGATGGGACAGTCGACCGGGTGGTTGAGGAGCATGAACTCCAGGTTCGAGCGACGCGCGTCGAGGACCGGCTCGGTGTTCGTTCGGACCTCCATGCCGTCGGCCACCTCGGCGTGGCACGAGGGCGTCAGGCGGAAGCCTCGTTCCTCGGAGCCGATCTCGACCGAGCACATGCGGCAGTTGGCCGGACGGGAGAGAGCCGGGTGGTAGCAAAAGACCGGGATCTCGATGCCAAGGCTCTTCGCGGCGTCGACGACCGTCGTGCCCTTGTCGACCGTGACCTGTTGTCCGTCGATCTTGAGGGTGGGCATTCTAGGGACCTCAGGCAGTCTAGCGGTCGATCTCGCCGCCGATCATGTTGATCGAGTCGAAAGTCGGGATGATGTCGGCGAGCATGTCGCCGACGATCATCTGGCGCAGCCCCTGCATCAGGTAGAAGCAGGGCGCGCGGACGTGCAGCCGGTAGGGGCCGCGCTCTCCGTCGCTGACCACGTAGAAGCCGAGCTCGCCGTTGCCGCCTTCCACGTAGCCGTAGGCCTCCCCCTTGGGGATGCGGCTCCCGTGCATGATGACCTTGAAGTGGGCCATCATCGCCTCGATGGAGTTGTAGACCTCCTCCTTGGGAGGGAGCACGACCGTCCAGTCGTCGATGGCGACGGGGCCATCGGGCATCTTCTCGAAGCACTGGTTGATGATCCGGATGGACTGGCGCATCTCCTCCATTCGGATCAGGTAGCGGTCGAAGTTGTCGCCGTTGTGGCCGACCGGCACGTCGAAGTCGATGTCCCCGTAGGCGAGGTAGGGGTGGTCCTTGCGGACGTCGTAGTCGACCCCGGTGCTGCGGAGCACCGGCCCGGTGAAGCCGTAGTCGATGGCGTCCGCCTTGCTGATGACGCCCACGTTCGCCATGCGATCGTGGAAGATGCGGTTGCCGGTCAGCAGGCGGTGGGTGTCGTCGAGGAGGACCTCGATTCGAGGCAGCGCCTCACGCCAGTGCTCCTCGAAGCTCATGGGCAGGTCGAAGCGCACGCTGCCGACCCTGGCGTAGCTCGAGGTCAGGCGGGCGCCGGTGACCTCCTCGATGAGCTGGTAGAGCAGCTCCCTGGCCTCGACCCCGTAGAGGAAGGGGGTGAAGGCGGCGAGCTCGAGGGCCTGCGCGGCGATGGCCGTGAGGTGGTCGCAGATGCGCGCGATCTCGCTCAGCAGGGTGCGGATGTAGGCGCAGCGCGGCGGCACCTCGATGCCGGCGAGCTTCTCGACCGCGAGCACGTAGCCGCAGTTGTTGATGAGCGGCGAGCAGTAGTTCAGGCGGTCCGTGTAGGGCACGACCTGGTTCCACGTGCCGGACTCGGACTCCTTCTCCATGCCGCGGTGCAGGTAGCCGATGTTGACGTCGGCCTCCTTGACCGTCTCGCCGTCGAGGGTGAGGACCATCTTGACGGTGCCGTGCATCGCCGGATGCGACGGCCCCATGTTGATGGTCATGTCCGTCGGGTGCAGCGGGTCGCCCACCGAGCCGCTCCGTGTGCTGTCGAAGGTCATCGCGGGCTCACTCGTCCTGGTCTTCTAGGTCGTAGGCCAAGGAGGGGATGTCCATCAGGGGCTGGTGCCCCCGCTTCGGGTAGTCCTTCCTGAGGGGGTGCCCCTCGAACTCCTCGTAGAGCAGGATGCGCTTCAGCTCCCCGCGGCCCTCGAAGCGGATGCCGAACATGTCCCAGGTCTCACGCTCGGGCCAGTCCGCTCCCTTGTAGACGCCGAGGAGGCTCGGCACCGCGGGCTCGTCGCCACCGACCGGCACCTTGATGCGCAGGCGGTGCTTCAGGCTCACGCTGTAGAGGTGGTAGACCACCTCGAAGCGGGGCTCACGCCGGCCGTGCCAGTCGACCGCCGTCACGTCGACGAGCATCTCCATGCTGGTGGCGGGGTCGTTCCTCAAGAACTCCACCACCTCGAGCAGGGAGTCCGGCTTGAGCACGATGGTCTCGTCTCCGGCCTGGCTGTGGCTGCCCAAGATAGCGGCGCCGAAGCGCTCGGAGACCAGGTCTAACAGCGCCTGAGCCATTCTCTACTCCCACCTCAGCGCGCCGCGCTTCCACACGTAGACGAGCCCCACGGTCAGGAGCCCGAGGAAGATGAACATCTCCCCCATGTAGAGCCACCCGTTGCCCTGCGCGAGGGCCTCCTTGAAGCGCACCGCCCAGGGGAAGAGGAAGACGACCTCGATGTCGAAGACGATGAAGAACAGGGCCACCAGGTAGAACTTCACGTCGTAACGTTGGCGCGGCTTGGCGATCGGCGCGTTCCCGCACTCGAAGGCCTGCTGCTTCCTCGCGGACTTGCGCCTCGGTCCGAGGACCTCGTTGACGATCAGCATGGCGAGACCCATGCCGACCACGACTACCAGCATGACCACGATGGGCACGTAGGGCGCGTAAAGGGAGCTCATATCGAGGACCTCGACCAGCCGGTGCCCGCAACCCGACCCGGGCCGTGCGACACCAGGGCGGCGAAGTTCTAGCGGGGGGGGTGCGGGGTGTCAATCAACGGCCTCTCCGTGGATCCGAAAGGGGAGCGCCTCGAGATCGCAGTGAGCGGCTCCGCGTGCCGGTTGTCGCCCACCGCCCTGCCCTGCTATTCGGGCGCCCCTGTCGTAGCCACCGAGGTCCGTACATGCTCCGCCTCTTCCTCGTCCTCGTTCTCCTCGCGCCTGCCGGCCTGATCTTGTGTTGCGGCGGTTCACCGCGCTCCTTGAGGAAGCCGAAGCCCGTGGACGGGCCGGGCTTCGACGCGGCCGAGCCCGCCTGGACCAGCGCCCAGAAGCTCACGACGTTGTGCAAGGACGCCATGGACCGCGCAAGCGCGCACCGGAAGACCATGGTCGCGATCGCCGGGGGCGAGGGCACGGGCGACGCCCTCGAGAGCTTCAACGAGCTGCTACTGGCCTTGGACGACGCGGCCGGGGTCGCCGAGCTCATGTTCTCCGTGCACCCCGACGAGAGCGTGCGGAAGGCCGCGGAGGCCTGCGAGCAGGATCTCAAGAAGCTCTACAACGAGGTGAAGCTCGACGGCGGGGTCTTCAAGGCCCTGAAGCTGGCGGGAGAGGGAGACCTCGAGGGCCAGGCAAGGCGCTTCTGGGAGCACTCGCTTCGAGACTTCCGGAGGGCCGGCGTGGACCGGGACGAGGCGACCCGGACCGAGCTCAAGCAGATCCACGAGGAGATGACCCGCCTCGCCCAGGACTTCGACCGCAACGTGCGCGAGGACGTGCGGACCATCGTGCTCGACGGGCCTGAAGCCCTCGCGGGGCTGCCGGCGGACTTCGTCGACGCCCACAAGCCCGGAGAGGACGGCAAGGTCAAGGTGACGACCACCTACCCGGACTTCTACCCGATCCAGACCTACGCCGAGGACGCGGAGCTGCGGCGCCGCCTCTACAACGAGTTCCTGCTGCGCGGCTACCCGCAGAACAAGGAGATCCTGGAGCGCCTGCTGAAGCTGCGCTGGCGTTACGCGAAGACCCTCGGCTACGACAGCTGGGCGGCCTACATGGCCGAGGACAAGATGGTGAGGTCGGCCGCGGCCGTGGACAGCTTCATAGGTGAGCTCAAGGAGGCCTGCGCCCCGAACAGCGCCAGGGACCTGGAGAAGATCCTCGAGCGAAAGCGCAAGGACCTCCCACAGGCCCAGGCCGTCCAGATGTGGGACCGCTTCTACTACGTGGGCAAGGTGCGAGCGGAGGAGTACGACTACGACGCCCAGGAGGCCCGCGCCTACTTCTCCTACCCCAAGGTCAAGGCCGGCATCATCGAGCTCTACTCGAAGCTCTTCGGCGTGGAGATGGTGCCCCTCGGTGCGGAGCCGCGCTGGCACGAGGACGTCGAGGCCTACGAGTTGCGCTCCGACGGGGAGCGCATCGCCGTCTTCTACCTGGACATGCACCCCCGCGCGGACAAGTACCAGCACGCGGCCATGTTCCCCATCCACACGGGCGTCGAAGGCGGCCGCGTCCCCCGCGCCTCGCTGGTCTGCAACTTCCCCGATCCCGAGGAGGGCGACGGCAAGGCCCTGATGGAGCACAGCCAGGTCGTGACCTTCTTCCACGAGTTCGGCCACCTCCTCCACCACCTGCTCAGCCGCGGCAGCCCCTGGGTGGGCCTGGCCGGCATCAACGTCGAGTGGGACTTCGTCGAAGCGCCCAGCCAGCTCCTCGAAGAGTGGGCCTGGGATCCGCAGGTGCTGGCCGGCTTCGCCACCCACGCGGAGACGGGGGAGCCCATCCCGGCGGACCTCGTCAAGCGCATGCGCGCCGCCGACGAGCTGGGCAAGGGCGTGCACGTGATGAGGCAGATCTTCTACACCGCCTACTCCTTCTACGTGCACAACCAGGACCCGGCGAACCTCGACCTCGACGCCTACGAGGCCGACACCTACCGCGAGTACAGCCCCTACCCCGCCCTGCCCGGCGCCCACGTCTACACGAGCTTCGGGCACATCGTGGGCTACAGCTCGATGTACTACACCTACCAGTGGTCGCTGGTTATCGCGAAGGACCTCTTCACGCGCTTCGCGGAGAAGGGCCTCCTAGATCCGGAGGTGGCGAAGTCCTACCGCGACAACATCCTGCTGCCCGGCGGCACGGAGGACGCGGCTGTGCTCGTGGAGCGCTTCCTGGGCCGGCCTTACTCGATGGAGGCGTACCGAGCCTGGCTTGAACGTTAGCGGCCTAGCGACACTGCTGCGTCTTCCCCTGGGTCCTCGTCTTGCAGTCCCACCAGGGGAAGTCGTACTCGGTGTCGCAGGCCCTGACCCAGTCCGCCGTCGAGCCGCAGCCGGGCACGCCCCCCCGCCAGCCGTGGATCGTGGTCGAGCAGAAGCCGGCCGTGTCGTTGCAGCTCCCCCGCTCGTGATAGCGCAGGGTCACCGTGCCGTCGCAGTCGTAGTCCTTGCCCCCGCAGTCGGTGTTGGCCGTGAACCACCCGGTCTGGTTCGGGTGCACGTTGGCGTCGGTCTCGCAGCAGTCCCACTGAGGGTTGCCCGTGGGCGCCGGGATGGGGAAGTTCGGGTCGCCGTCGCACGCGCACTTGATGTTCCATGACGAGCCGTAGCCGTCCTTGTCGTTGTCGGCGTGGAAGATCTTGCAGCCCACCGAGTCCGCGGGGTCGACGTAGCCGTCGCAGTCGTCGTCGATGTAGTTGCAGCGCTCGGTGGCCGCGTGGTGGACCGCCTTGTCGCGCGGCCGGCAGTCGGTGATGTCGGGATCGTCGTCGCCGTCCTGGTCCGTGTCGCAGGCGTCGCCGATGAGGTCGTTGTCGAGGTCCTCCTGGCCCGCGTTCGGCTCCCTCGCGCAGTTGTCCTCGGTGTCGTTCCAGCCGTCGTTGTCGTCGTCGTCGTCGCAGACGTCGCCGATCCGGTCCATGTCGTGGTCGAGCTGGTCGCGGTTGCCCTTCTTCGGGCAGTTGTCGGCGTCGTCCAAGACGCTGTCGTTGTCGTCGTCGTCGTCGCAGACGTCCCCGGCGCCGTCCCCGTCGCCGTCCGCCTGGTCCTCGTTGGGCACACGCCTGCAGTTGTAGT
>CAZQPP010000150.1:0-10603 GCA_964594295.1 uncultured Myxococcales bacterium
AACGGGGTCATCCTCGGAGGCCCACAATTCAGCCCCAGGATCAGCCCACCCCTCGACGATCCCGCAGCGGATTCTCCGACCATGGATCTGCTCATGCGGTACTACGACCGCAGCAACCCACTGCAGGTGGGCGAGATCTTCATCCGCCTAAACGTGGCCGACGACGAGCGCGGCTTTGCGCTCGGTCAATTCCCCTGGCAGACCCTGGCCCTGCAGCATCCGGGCAACCCGGGGGATCCGGAGTTCGGCAAGTGGGGAGTGCAGGGCATCGGCGACTTCGACGGAGACGGCTTCGCCGACATCCTCGCGGCGGTGAACTCTGTGGAAGGAGCCTTGATCTTCCACTAGCGTCTCGTCCGACCAATTTCGCGCCGATTCAGGCAATGAGCTTCGACGCCTACGAGAATTGACTCCGATCCGCTCATGAGACCGGGGGAGGATCAAGCATCTTCGGGTCAGTGTTGGCTAGCGTCGAGGAAATGAGCCGTCCGGCTGGGACGCCAGACGTTGCACCTGCACGTCCGCGCTCTCGCCTGAGGCGGGGGCCGCGGCCCCGCACAAGGCGTAGGAGAGACCGATGGCCCGCCACATGGCTGCGTGGGGCACTGCGAGGGCTTTGCGCAGGCGTGGTGATCTTCGCAGTGGCACTCTGAGCATGCTCACGCCCAAGGCGGCACCTATGGTGAGCATTGTGAGAAGCCGAGGGGCGCGCCTCGGAGGTAGGTTGGCCACCGGCACGATCTCGCCGGGTGCCGACCCCTGACCCCGGCGATGCACAGCCACGACTCGCCCTACAATACGTTCCACCGACACCACGGAGCCGCTGAAGCTGGCATCACCCGAGTGCACCACGTGCCGTCGCCCAACCCACAGCAGGCGGTGGATCACGTTGACGGTGTCGCCTCGGATCAGGACGACATCCTCGACCCGCGCGGGAATGCGCGAACACTGCACGAACGCAACATCCCCGAGCCGAATCGACGGATGCATTGAAGCGCCGACCACGAGATAAGCCGACGCCGCACCAGGTGGAGAAGTGCTCGACTCTCTCTCTCGTTCAGAGCTGTCGGAGTCCGCGGTTCTAGCTACTGACCGGGCTGCACGGAGCCGCAGTGTCAGCGCACGCGAGGGCCGTCTTCTCGAACACGGTCTCCCCCGTCCACGCTGGAGGCTCGTAGACCTTCTTCTCAGTCTTCTCTGTCGCTTGCGGCTTCTCGGCCTTGATGTCTTCGTGTGCCATGGAGGGCTCTCGTCAACGGAACGGTGGGATAGGTTAGCACGTCGGCTCGGAGTTGTGCACCTCTCGCAGCACGCCGGCTTCCATGCAGGTCCACTTCTCCGGGCCGGTGTAGTTGCCGGTCGTGGAGTAGACATAGCCGGGAGATCGCCGGCAGTAGGGGCTGTCGGGGCAAACGCGGCATGTCTCGAAGTCCTTGGACTCGAGCCCGCGAATCCAGGTCATCACCGCCGAGCTTCTCCAGATGTCTGTGAAGGGCTCGTGACGGATGTTGCCGGCCCTAACGGGGGCCGCGATGCAGGGGTACACATCCCCTGTAGAGGAGACACCCACGGTGGATCGTGCGCAACCGCAGGTGAATCTGCGAACAGGGCTCATATCGGGAGTGGGGACAAGGCCTCGCAGGGGGCCGCTGTAGAGCCGAAGCAGCTCGTCCCGCGTCACCTGGCAGTCGCGTGCACCCACGGAGCCGTCTTCTCGCGGACGGATGTGCGGGTTGACTCCCAAGGATGCATCGATTCCGTCGGCGATTGCCCTCAGACGCTCCACGTCTTCCGTGTTGCCGCTGTGCAGTGTCATGTTGAGGCGGAGGTCGAGGCCGGCCCGCCGGGCGTTGCGGGCGCCGTTCAGGGTGCGCTCGAAGGAGCCCGGCACCCCGGTGAAGGCATCATGGGACTCTGCGGCGGCCCCGTAGATGCTGAGATCGACTCCGAGCGCTCCCGCCTCGTACAGCGAGGTGGCCCTGTGCGCGCTCAAGAGGGTGCCGTTGGTCTTCACCTTGACCGAGAAACGCCGTTGCCGGGCGTGTCGGATGTAGTCGTCCAGGCTCGGATGGAGCAGAGGCTCTCCACCGGTGAAGGTGAGGAAGAGCGAGCCGGCCTCGGCGAGGCAGTCCAGCAGGCTCTTGACCTCGTCGGGCCTGAGCTCCTCGCCTGTTCTGCCCGTCGGCTCGGGAGCGGCGCGGTCGAAGTTGTAGCAGTGGAGGCACCTCTGGTTGCACTCGAGCGTTATCTCGACGCTCGCGGTCACCGGGATGCATCGACGGTGGGCCAGCGCGATGAGCTCATCGCGAAGAGAGCCCTGGTCGCCGCGTTCGAGGGTCACCTCGCCGCGGCCGGCCACCCATTTGTGGATTGGCGCCCGGCGTGCCTTCTCCGCCGCGTCGCTCTCAATCCTCAAAGGCCTGTCCTGCGCCGCCACCGGAGCCGTCCTCGCACAGGAGGAGCCCCATCTTCACGAACTTCTCGACCATCGTGGCGGTGTCCTGCCTGGCCGTCTCGAGGTCCACCTCGAACTCGCCGGTCAGAGCCTCGGCGATTCCCTCGACCGTTGTCTCTCCGTCGCAGAGCTCCCAGATCCGGGTGGCGACCGGGTTGAGCTGGTAGAAGGCGGAGGTGCGCGGGTCGACCAGGTAGGCGCTGCCTTCGATGGTTCGGGCAGCCACCGCTTCGTTCTGTCGCGGGAGTGGCTCAGTCATCGATGCACCTCCAAAAGCTCGCGTCCTTGACGAACTCGAGCTCATAGCAGGGGACACGTGCGCTCAGCGCGTCCACGTTGTCAAGGATGCTCGCCGTCGCATCAGGAGACTCGTCGAAGAACACCACGGACTGCAGTAGCCTGGAAATGGCCTCCGGCCTGCTCAGCCGTCTCCTTTGGTTCCGGTGGGCCTGGCGGAGGAAGTAGAAGCCGCGAAGCGGCACGGTCTCGTTGCGTCCGCCCGGTGTGAGCGCACCGCAGTAGGGGGTGCCGGAGAGCAGTGCTCCGTGCTGGCCGTGGGGACTGACGATGGTGACGTCGTCTGCGAGGATCCGGCTCATGTCGGCGGACAGGCGAGCCACGGTAGACTTGCCAGCCCCCGACCGGCCGGCGAAGACGTAGCCGTCGTCACCGCGGGCGATGCCCGCTGAGTGCACGAGGAGGGCACCGCGGTCGAGGAGGTGGTGACAGAGGATCACGCGCACGAATGAGTCGCACGCGTAGTCCGGGATCTTCTCCTCGGTCTCGAAGTCGCTGGCCCGTTGCTCTACGCGAGCGCGGTGCCTGTCTTTCTCCCACACGCCCACCGCGCGGCCCCGTACCATGCGGATCCGGTCACTCTCCACCTGGATCTCCGTCTTGTCCGCACCCTGCCGTGGCAAGTGCGGAGCCTCGCCCGGAACCACATGGAGGGCCACGGTCTCGTCCGGGGCATCATCGCCCGGGACGTAGAACCTGGCGTAACGCCTGTCCGCGTGCCGCCAGAAGCCGGGATGATCCGACACTATGCGGAACGAGACGTTGCCGACGCGGATGGTCTTCTCGGTGGGCTTCGACGAGAGCGATTGACCGGCGCCGGCTCTGCGAGGGCTCGACTCCTGCACGCCTGTTTCCTTCCAAAAGAGCGCAGACCAAAGCAACGCGCCACCAGGATGTCAAACCTGCGAGAGGGGTGAGCCGCAGTGGCGCCGATGTGGGGATCCTGCCTATCATCCGCTCCCATGCACTCAGACGAAGAACGCGCCCTTGACGCAGCACGAGAGAGCTTCGGCGATAGCTTCGACAGCATGCGGTGGCTGGACGGAGAGGCAGCTCGCGAGGCTGAGCGTCTCCGAACGGAGCTACTCGAAGGCATGGACGAGCTCGCCCGATGGAGCTGCGCCCGAACGAAGATCACCACCGGCGAAGTGTCGCCCGGCTGCAGGATCTGCGCGGAGGGCGGCTGGTCCTGCCTGTTCGTCACGCGGCTCTGCAAGCTCCGCTGCTTCTACTGCCCCGACGATCAGACCGAGTCACGCCCGGCGACGGCCGACGGGATGACCTTCCCGGACATGTCGACCTACGTGGACTGCGTCGAGCACTTCGGCGTGACCGGGGTGGGGCTCAGCGGCGGCGAGCCCTTCTTGGACCTCGAACACTCTGCCGGCGTGGTCGAGGCCCTCCGCCGTCGCCTGGGCGACGGTTTGTACGTCTGGGCCTACACGAGCGGCGCGCCGGTGACGACGGAGAAGCTCGAGCGAATGCGCGCCGCGGGCCTGGACGAGATCCGCTTCGACATCAGCGCCCGCGGTTACGAGCTGGAGAAGGTAGCCCTCGCTGCCTCGGTCTTCGAGCGGGTCACGGTCGAGGTGCCGGCGATCCCCGAGGATGAGAAGCTCCTGCACGACCTCCTTCCGAGGCTGAGCGAAGTCGGTGTCGCGCATCTGAACCTCCACCAGCTTCACACCACGCCCTACAACCAGGCCGCCTATGCAAAGCGCGGCTACAGCCACGTCATCGGAGCGCGCGCGCCCGTTGTGGAGTCTGAGCTCGCGGCGTTGCGCACCGTCCTTTTCTCCCTCGAGCACGCCGTGGGCCCGCCCATCAACTACTGCTCGTCGGTTTACAAGGCGCGTTTCCAGGGGCGTGGCACCCGCACCCGGGCGGGTCGGGCTGTTGTCGAGCCCTGGGAGTCGCAGACGGACCCCGGCTACGTTCGCCGGCTCAGTCTTCAAGCACCGAAGCCTGACCTCACCCACCTGGCCGGCCGCCTCGCTCGTCTCGAAGGTGTCGAGCACCGCTGGCGCCTGGACGAAGATGGCGGGCGCCTGGAGATCCACCCACGGCTGCTGGGTGAGCTAGGGGAGCGTCCTGCGAGCATGCTCTTGGAGCTGCGCTACCTCGAGCCCGGCCTCGCCGACCAGGACAAGGAGCGGCCGGAGGGAGCAGAGACTCGAGTGGCGCACGTCAGCGATAGCACGGAGGTCACAGTTCACCTCGTGCCGGTCGGCGAGCCGGTCGTGTTGGAAGCTGACGCCGCTGCGGTCTACGAACGCACCTACTTGCCGCCTGGCGACGGCGGGCTGTCCCTGCGTTCGTTCTTCCTGCATGGAGATCCGGCCGACCCGGCCGACGTGCATCGCCGCCTGGAGCGCACCCGAACGCTGAGCGGCCTGCGACACGTTGAGCGCGTGGACGTGGGCCTGGACTCCTGGCCTTAGGGCTGTTGGCCCGGACCCGCCGGATCACGGGCGCTGCAAACGCGGGAGCACGAGTCGCGCGACATGGTCGGCGATCGGCACGGCTACGCTAGCGAGGCCCTTGGGAGTCAGGTGCCATATGTCGTCGTAACCCATGCGCGAACCGAGGAACACGTCCTCGACTGGATGGCCGAGCAGCGCGGGAAGAGTCGACACGTAAGCGACGCCGAGCTCCTTGCAGAACGCCGCGAGGAGCTTCTGCGGAACGAAGGGGTAGTCAGGCTCGAGCTGCGTTGCGAGCGGCACAGACGCGATCAGGAGCTCCCGTCCATGCGAGCGCACAGCGTCCCGCAGCTCACGGTAGACGCGCGCGAGCCATCTCCACTCGGGGGACTGCCGGTTCGTGAGTACCTCGATGGAGATGATGTCTTCACCGGTGATCTGGGTCCGCCATGTGCGACCACCGAGCCGGACCGTCTGCTCCGGGCGAGAGTTGAAGAGTTGCGACACCTCTCGAAACACCGCCGACCTGCGAAGCCACGACAGTGGGAAGCGCCGCTGTCGCTGACGGTCGCGCTCCTGCTCCGCGAGCACTTCCTCCACCCGCGGGCTGTCCCGTGGGTTCGGCACCGCGTCCTCAGGGATCGCCGGCGACAGGCCCCGCGAGTAACGCCAGTGCAAGCGCGGGTCGACGACGTCGTTCATGCAGAACACCGCCACGACCACGTCGACGTCGAAGCTGTGCGCCTCGGCTTCGTAAAAGCGTAGCTGGTTCCACGGTGACCAACCGTGCACACCGGCGTTCAGCACCTCGAACTGCGTGCCGTGCGCGATCTCCCCGAGCCGGCGCTCGACAAGGCGCGAAAGCGTCTCGTCGCGCTCGACACCGACACCGTAGACTACTGAGTCGCCGAGCAGCAGGATGCGCGTGACCCCGGCGGGCTTTGGGACCTGGAACTCGCGGTCGCGCAGCCCGCGCGTCGAGATCTCGGGGTGCTCGGGCGCCAGCCCGTAGAGGTACGGGCGATCCAGCATGGTACGGTGCAGCACCTGGCGCTCGGGAGAGGGCTTCTTCAGCGCGCGCACCGCAACCTCGGCGAATCCGAGGGCGACGAGCGCGCCGGCAACGATCAGCGCACCGCGCTGCATCCACTGGCGTTGTTGGCTCACCACAGCCCAATTAGCCTGTCCCCGAACACGCTGTCACTGTCGGAGGACGCGGCCGGATTCGGTGACCTCTCGGAAAGGGGCGCTGGGCAGGTTTCAGCGGCCCGCCTCCCCCGGTCCGCCGGTCTGTAGGTGCTCCCAGCGGATGCGCGTCGAGCCCTTGCGCGCATACATGGTCGCGCCAGCGACGCGGATCTCTACGTAGTCCGCTCGAAGCAGCTCCTCTGCCTCTCTTGGCCGCAACCACAGGTGCGTGACCAGGTCAGGCTTCAGCTCGCCGATGGACCACCCATAGTCCCATTTGTTGTGCCCCGGCACAAAGCTGGTCAAAGGCGAGCCTTCGTCGGGGAGGTTGGCGGGCAAGCGGGCGATCACCGGGTCGCTTTTCCCGAGGAGGTCGATCGACGGGCGGTTTGCGAAGTAGGGAATGGCGCCGCCCCACACCACGGCTACCCGGGCGTCCTCCGTGGTTATGGTTTCGATGGCGCGCGCGCGGCGAAGGTTGTTCTGGTTGGCGCCCCAGTGAAAGGACGGCTTGAGGAGCAATGCCTCCTTGAGTGTCCGGGCGCCGCCGTAGCTGTTCAAGCTCACCATTCCGGCCAGGGTGAGAGCCGCGGCGGCTGCGCCCGTGGCGCGGGGGGATCGAAGGCACCCTGCCCAGAGGGTCCTCGTGTGCACCGCGAGCTCGGCGGTGGTGTCGGCCAGGAGCGCGAAGACGAGCGGCACGATGATGCACACGTAGCGGCTGGCGCCGCCTTCCTCCACCATGTCCCCGCCCACCCAGACGTTGTAGGCGAGCTGCCCCAGGAAGAGGACGCAGATTGTGGTGCGACCCGGGTTCCGCGAGAGCAGCGAGACCAGAAGGGGCAGGGCCAGCACTACCCAGGTGGAGCTCCGGAAGAACTCCAAGGTGACGTACAGGCCGCGGCTGAGCCTCAGGTAGAGCGGGTACCCGGTGAGCTTCAGGTAGTAGGTGTTGGGCAGTGCATCGCCGAAGTAGGCGAGCCGGAATGCCGACAGAGCGGCCGTGGTCCCGAGCACCGTGCCCGCACCCGCGACCAGGTGGGACCGGCGTCGCTCGGGGTCTGTGAGGGCCAGCGTGGTCGTCAGCAAGACTGCCGGGACGACGGCGTCCAGACGCAGGATGATGCTCAGGGACAGCAGGACCCAGGTGATGCGGCTCGTGCGGCCCGCGGCGCGTGCCTCCAAGGCAGAGATCGTGGCGGTGCCGAGGAGGGTCGCGAGGAGAGCCACCTCCATCCCTTGCAGGGTCCAGGTGTTCAGCGGGAGGTACGAGACGGTGAGCGCGAAGGCGGCCGCACCGGTAACTCCGCGTTCGGGTGCGAGCATGGTCGCCGCACGCCAGGCCAGGATGCCGCAGGCGAGGCCGAGCAGGGCGCCCGTGGCCTGCACGGAGAGGATCACCGGTGCTCCGGCGGGCAGGATGCTGTGTAGCAGGGCCATGTAGAGCGTCCAGAGGAGGTTTGTGATCCCCTCCACCGGTGCTTCCCCCGGGTTCCACAGGAGGCCGTGGCCTTCGGCGAGGTTGCGTGCGTAGCGCATGGAGACGAGCGCGTCGTCGAAGAGGGTGGGCGTCCAGGTCCCATTGAGGTCTACCCCCCTCCGGACGATGTAGGCGGCCGCGTAGAGGAGGTAGAGCACCGAAGCGGGGAGCATCCAACGCGGCAGTGGTGTTCGGTTGCCCAGAGTGAGGCCGGCCATGGGAGGGTGCTACTCCAGCAACCTCCGCGCGGCAAGGCGCCACCGGCCGACAGGAGTCGCGCACGGGCGCGGGGCTTCGCGGCCTCCATCTCTGCCTTCGCTGCGGATGCGCCGTTGGCGCGCGCGGTGGCCGTCCGATATGGGCTTGGCAGAGGTCTGTGCAATGAAGCTCTGTTGTGGGTGGAGTCCCCTTCTTCTTTTCGCCCTGCTTTCGGCAGCCTGCACGGGCGGGAGCAGCGGCCCGGGTCCGGTCTACATGCCGCCCTACGCCTCGGGGCGGAGCAACGACCGTGGCACCGCCCCAGGCCTGGCCGCCGATGCGGGCTGGTCCGCCAACGACTCGGAGTCGACTGCTGACCCGGGGAGCGATCCCGGCATGGACGCCACCACGGACACGGCCACGGCCCCGGAAACGGCCACGGCCAACGACACAGCCACGGCTTGGGAAACGGCCACGGCCCCGGACACTACCCCCGATCGCGGCCCCGACGCCGAACCCTCACCCGGCGGCGCTGAGTCCGACTCCGCCTCCTGCGCCGACTCCGTCGACAACGACCTCGACGGGCACACGGACTGCCGTGACACCGACTGCGCAGGCGTCGGCCCCTGTCAGCCCGAGACCGGCGACGAGGCCTGCACCGACCGCTTCGACAACGACCTCGACGGCTACACCGACTGCAAGGACTTCGACTGCGGGGGCAGCGGGCAGTGTGGGTCCGAGGACACCGCCGAGAGGTGCCGCGACGACCTCGACAACGACGGAGACGGCTACCTCGACTGCCACGACTTCGACTGCCGCGCCTTCCCGCCGTGCGGCGACGAGGACAACGAGGCCGTCTGCTCCGACGGCTTCGACAACGACGGCGACGGGCACACCGACTGCCGCGACTTCGGGTGTGGGGCCGTGTCGCCGTGCTCGTCCGGCGAGGCCGGGGCCTGCGCCGACGGCATCGACAACGACGGTGACGGCTACGCCGACTGCGCTGACTCCGACTGCGCGCCCGGCTGTGGCACGGTCAAGCTGCGCGTGGCGACCTGGAACGTGAAATCCATCGGCAGTCAGGACAGCGAGGCATTCGCCGCGCTCCGCGCCATCGTGTCGAGGATCGACGCCGACATCTTGTGCCTCCAAGAGGTCGAGGCGTGGGAGGGCTATCGTCTCGAGCGGCTCGCGCGCCTCGCGGGCTACGGGCACTGGTTCCAGGGGTGGATCTCCACGGGCATGGCGGGCGGGCTTGTCAACGCGTGCCTGAGCCGCTTCCCCTTCGCCGAGGCCAGCTCCCGCTCGTCGGACGACATCTCGAACGATCCTTCGGCCAACGAGACCGGCCGAGACATCGTGAAGGTCAGGGTCGAGGTGCGGCAGGGCAGGAGCTTCGTGACTGTCTTCAACGTGCACCTGAAGTCGGGCTTCGGCGCGGCGAACAAGCTCCGCCGCCAGGTCGAGGCCGAGCGCCTCGGCCAGGTCGTCGATCAGGCGGAGGCCTTGCGCCCGGGAGAGCCCGTCGTCGCGGTCGGCGACTTCAACGAGGAGATCGACTCCGGCGCCCTCGGCGGGAGCATCACCTCCCCACCTGCTGACCTGCCGTCGACCTACTCGTTGGGCTCGGACCTCGCCTACCCCTTCGTCTACGATCCCTTCGCGGTCCTGAGCGCGCGCGGCCTCGATGTCGCGCACCCGCGGCGGGAGGACTCGTGGATGGACGACACCCGCATCCCCTCGGGCAGGCGAATAGACTTCGTGTTGGCCCGCGGCGCCACCATCCTCGACGGGGAGGTCTACGACGCCTGCGACGACGACGGCGTCGACGCCGATCCCCCCGGCGGGCGCCTCGAGAAGGCTGGAGAGCCCGTCGCGTGCGGGCTCTCCGGCATAGCCTCCGACCACCGCCCGGTGGTGGTCGAGCTGCTGCTGCCCTGACGGGGCCGGGTGCGCGTCGCCGGGGCACCGGCCGACCACGCGCCGATGCCACCGCCGCCCCAGTTGGTCTCGTGCGTTGTCACGATCTACCCGCGCCGCGCCCGAGCCGGCGCCTCAGCGCCTTCAGGCGGGTGCCGCTGGGGAGCGCGGCCAGGGCGCAGTCGCGCGCGAAGCGGCTCCAGTCGAGGGCGGCGTCCACGGGAGAGAGCCCCTCGAAGGAGTACCTGAACAGGTCGACGTCCCGTTCACAGAGCGAGCGCACGAGGTCGGCTGTCTCCCGGTCGTAGTAGGCGCTGTAGTGAAGGTGGCAGGTCTTGTGCCTGTGGGGCAACGAGACCTCGACGCCGATGTGCCTGCAGATGACGTCCCAGTCCTCGTGGAGCCGCTCGAACCTGGCAACGAAGTCGACGAGGATCTCTCCACGCTCACCGCTGAGGCAAGGCCACTGTGCGAAGAGCGTGTCGTCGGGCGACAAGCGGGCCCGGTGCGTCTCCAACCAGGCTCGGAAGTCGCGCCGGAGAGCGCTCATCCGGCCGAGGCGCGGCAGCTCTCGCCGCCCGCCGTCCATCCTCCAGAAGTGAAAGGCCGAGACGAGGCGATCCCAGGGGTTGCGCACTACTG
>CAZQPP010000150.1:10613-15899 GCA_964594295.1 uncultured Myxococcales bacterium
AGGTCCGATCCCAGTCCCAGCCCCGCTCCAGGAATCGTGCGCGGATCTCCGACGCCGGGACCATCCAGAAGCACGGGGCGTCCTTGGCGGTGGCGTCTTCGCCGAAAAGGCATACGCGGATGCTCCGGCTCCCCGCGCGCACCGTGCTCACGTAGACGAAGCGTGGCGCCTCTCGCTGCTTCTTTGCTCTTTCACTGGGGGAGTCGGCCACGGGCCACGCCTTGAGCTGCAGGCTCTCTCGTCAACCAGCGCACCTGGTAGGGAGCAAGCGGAATCCTACCGGCTCCCGCGGGAAAGCGCTCGCCCGAGAGGCGGTCGCTCAGAGTCACGTCTGAGAACGACTGGGGCAACGAGCAGTGAGCCGCCTGAGGTGCTCCGCTGACGTCGATCAGAGCGAGGAGGTCGCGCGAGGAGTCGGCGGCGGGGAGGTGTACGGCCAGCACGCCCGTGCAGCCAGACTCCAAAGGGCGAAGGGGTGGTGCCGCCGGATCGAAGGCGGGCTCGGAGCGGCGTGCTCGAAGCAGGCGCCGGACGCCCTTCAGGACGAGGCTGGCGCGGCTGTCGGGCCGATCGAGCCTCGCTCCCAGCACGGAGACATCGAGGGAGGCCCTGTTGATGCTGCGGCTCTCGTCCAGACCTTCGGGGGGCAGGTGGTTCTCCGCCGCCACCAGGGCGTGCAGGTAGAAGGCGGGGATGCCCCGGGGCAGCAGGGACATGGCCGCCACGGCAAGGTAGCGGTCCACGCGGC
Source organism: uncultured Myxococcales bacterium (assembly GCA_964594295.1). Lineage (GTDB taxonomy): Bacteria > Myxococcota_A > UBA9042 > UBA3505 > UBA3505 > CAZQPP01. The sequence continues at coordinate 11,362 of CAZQPP010000150.1, forward strand.
GCCGGAGCGGTTCCTCTTCTGCACCTCCGTTGACCAGCGCCCAGGCCGTGCCGCAGACCTCGTAGATGATCTGCTCTCCTCCGGGCAGCGTCGCGTAGTTCGGCAGGCCTCCGCGCTCCTCGACGAGGGCCTCCGCGAGACGCGCGCTCTCCGCGTCCGGCAGGTGCCCGCGCAGAGGCTTCAGGCCCAGGCCGTCATGGCTGCCGAGGGCCGTGACGAATTGGCGCCCGCCGAAGGGCGCGAGCGTCTCCAGCCAGTCCGAGTACCAGCGCGCGTCGCCAGTCAGCAGGGCGTGCAGCGCGAGCGGGAAGTGGGTGAACTGGTAGACGATGTCGGCCTCGGGTGCGCCGGTCGCGCCGAGGTAGGGCAGGACCGACTCCTGCGGCTCGTTGACCTCGGCGACGGTGCGGACGCCGGGCCGGAGAGCGCGCAGGCTGTCGCAGAGGAAACGCACGAGGCGGTGCGTCTCCGGTTCGTGGAGGGAGGTGGAGCCGAGCTTCTTCCAGAGGTAGCCCACCGCGTCGAGCCGGATCAGGCGCGCGCCGTGGTCGGCGTAGAAGAGCAGGATGCGGAGCGCTTCGAGCAGGGTGCCCGGGTGGCGGTAGTCCAGGTCCACCTGCCGCGTGGCTTCGCTGCCGTCAGCGTTCCGCGGGCGCGAGAAGGTGGTCCATGTGAGCCCGCCGCCCAGCTGTTTCGTGCCCTCGGGTGCGCGGCCGAGCGCTGCGCGTGGCGGGCCCTTCGCCGGCTTGTGCACGTTGTAGAGCGTCAGGGGCGGGGTGGCCCGGGGACGGGCCAGGTTCCGCAGCTCTTCGGGCGACGGCGCGGCGCCCTCCTCGAAGGCCAGAGCAGCAGGCGCCTCTCGGGGGAGCGGCGGACCTCCGTGGCGTGCGATCAGCGAGGCCTGTACCAGGCGGTTGTCGATGGAAGCGTGGTTGGCGACGAAGTCGAACATGAGGTCGAAGTCGCGTCCGAGCTCGGCGACATCTTCCCAGTCTCCGTACTCCGGGCTCACCCCGCGGTAGTCCAAGACGGAGAAGCCGCGGTCGGTGTCCCAGGGGCAGAACGGAAGCAGGTGCAAGGCCCCAAGATCGTCAGCCAGTAAGAAACGACGTGCGAACGCCCTCGCCGCGGACAGGGGTGAAGCATCGCTCTTCGGGTCTATCAGGCTGTCTGCGTAGGCGATGAGCGCCGCCTCGCCCGGTCCACCTCCCGCAGCGCTCGACGGCTGGGCTGCGGCCGGCCCCATCGTCTCGAGGACCTCCTTCAACCAGGCGAGCTCGCTCTCGTCGTACAGCCCAACGAGAGCCTCGGTCAGACGGGTGGAGCGGGCCATGGGCAACCTCGCCGGATAGCCGGCGCACAATACCTTGGGAGAGCCGAGAGGCCGAACCTTGTGGCTCCTTGTCGGGGGAGTCTCGAGGTGGCAGGTTCACGGCCGCGCGACGTGAAGAAGCGGAGAGACGATTGCGCAGAGAGACCCGAAGCACGGCCGTGTCGACAGGCGCGGCGGCGCTCTACCTCGCGCGTCGGGGATGGCTGGGCCAAGGCCCCGCCGGCCGACCGGATGCTCCGGCCGGAGAGGTTGCCGAAGCGGCTCGTCTGGCAGGTTTCGGTCCGCTCGTCTGGGAAGCAGTCCGCAAAGGAGCGAGGCACGACAGCGCCGGCTTCGAGGAGCTCGAGCCCGTTCACCGCTGGTCCATCAAGCACGATCTTCTGCGGGCGGGCCCGCGCGCGGAGCTCGTGCAGCTGATCGAAGACACCCGCCGACGTGGCCTCCTCCGGCGGCCCGCGGCGCTCCTGAAGGGGGGGCACCTTCACCGCACCGTCTATGCCGGACGCACGCACCTGCGTCCGATGAGCGATCTGGACGTGCTCGTCAGCAGCCGAGATCTCCCTGTCGTGCGTCGCGTGTTTGCGGAGAGGGGGTTTCGCCCGCGCCCGGAGCCCGGCCCGGAGCTGCACCGCCGATGGATCAACCAGGAGTCGTGGTCCGGGTACGTGGGAGAGATCCAGCTGTCGCTTGATCTGCACTACGACCTCGAGCAACACGCTCGAAGGCGCCCCTGGACCGAGCACCTTCTCAGGAGCGCACGACCGCTGCCCGGGGATCCGCCTGCCTTCGGGTTGGCTCCGCAGCACCTCGTCGCTTCTCTGGCCGCTCATGCGGCGGCTCACCACTTCCATGATCCGCTGCGTGCGGCCATCGAGGTCGATCTCGTCTTGGAGCACGAGCGCCTGCGTCCGGGGGATCTCGGATGGCAGGACCGGGTCATCAGGACGGCACGCACGCCCTTGTCGGTCTTGCTCGAGCTGCGCGCCGGGCTGAGAAGGGAGGTGTGCCCTGATGAGTGCTCGGCCCTGGGCGAGCCGCCGGCGCCGACATGGAGACATCGCCTCCTCGTGGCGTTGGTGCGTCCGGAGATCTCGAGCCTGGAGCACCCGGCCGAGCGGGGCAACAAGCCGGCCGACCTGGTTCGGGTCCTGCTCGCAATGGACGAGCCGGTGCGCCGCGCGTTGTACCCGGCGTACGTAGCAGCGGTACAGGGTGCCAGGCTACTGGAGCCGGGCGGCACGGCTGTCTCCGCGGGTGCGGCGTCCGCGGTCGCCGAGGCCCTGGCCGAGCAGGGCTCCGCGAGCGATCACAAGCGTTCGCAGGAAGGCGCGTAGGCCTCTCGATTTGTTGACAGCCCTCCACTTCGGCCTACCCTCCGAGGTGGACCTTTGGACGCTTGTGACTTGCGCCTAGCTCTCCCCTCCATCCTCCTGCTGTTGGTCGTGCCGCTCGGAGCCGGCTGCCAGAACACGAACCAGGCGTTGGTGGACCGGCAGCTCGAGGAGCTCGCCCGGGAGCTGCGAGAGCTCCGCCGGGACATGGCTAGCATGGACGCGCGGGTGGAGGACCTCCAGGGGCAGATGATCCTCATGGATGATCGTGTGCGCATGGGCTCGACGCCCCCCGCGCCCTATGGCGGCGGAGCCGCCGCGCAGCAGCGGGGCTTCGCCGGGCCGGAGCGGACGATGGTGGCCCCCGAGTCTCGGGCCGCGCGCCGGGAGAACCTCCCGGTCGTGGAGCTGACGCCCCTCGGGAGGCGAACGTCTGCGGGCTCGTCGCCGGCTTCGAGCATGGCTCCCATGGGCGCCCGGGCCCCTGCCGGCGCCCAGCAGCCACAAGAAGAGGTGCTCTCCTTCGCTTCGATCGGGCCGGACGGCAGGGTCGTTCGCTCCTCCGGACCTCCGCCGGCGCTCGGGCCCGACGACGCGCCCCCGCCGGCAGCGCCCCCCGCCCCGAAGAGCAGCGCCGCGCGCCCCGCCCCGAGAGATCTCTCGGGCTCTCCCAAGCAGGTCTACGATCGTGCCTTCGAGACCTTCCGCGCGGGAGACCTCGACGGGGCCGAGGCCCTCTTCCGCTCCTTCGCCGAGGGCCACGCGCGCCACGACCTGGCTGACAACGCACTCTACTGGTGGGCCGAGTGCCGCTACCACCGCAAGGACTTCCTGGGCGCGCTCCAGCTCTTCCAGCGCATCCTGGAGGAGCAGCCCCAGGGCAACAAGGTGCCCGACGCCATGGTCAAGATGGGGCTCTGCCTCGTCAACCTCGACCAGCCGAGCGAAGGCGCGCGCATCCTGGAGCAGGTCGAGTCCCTCTACCCCAACACCCGCAGCGCCGAGGTGGCGCGCCGGTTCCGAGCGCAGATCAAAGGCTCATGAGGCGCACGATGATGCTCCGCCCCAAGATCCTCGTCCCGCTCCTGGCTCTGGCGCCGCTGCTGCTCCTCGCTCCGGACAAGGCCGACGCCCGCTACGACGATGACCGCTGGGGTCCCGACATCATCCCGGCCGGCCAGGCGATCGGCACCCAGCGGGTGTACGTGGTCGAGGAGGGCGACACGCTCTGGGACGTCTCGGGGCGCTTCTTCGGCGATCCCTGGCAGTGGCCGCTGCTCTGGGCCTTCAACCCACAGATCACCAACCCCCACTGGATCTTCCCCGGCGACGTGATCCTCCTCGACCCCCCGCGCCTCGAGGAGAAGAAGAAGCTCATCCGCCTGACGACGAGCCGCTACGCCCTCGGCCCGAAGGACGTGAAGGTCATCATCCAGCGCCGCGGCTTCATCCCCGAGCAGGTGATCATCGACAGCGGCGTGATCCAGGGCTCCCGCGAGGAGCGCTCGATGCTCTCCAAGTGGGACGAGATCTACATCAACTTCACCATCCCGAAGAAGATCAGGCCCGGCGAGCGTTACACCATCTTCCGGGAGAACGCCGAGCGCGTCATCTACCACCCGGTGACGGGGGAGTTCGTGGGCATAGAGGCCGAGTACGTCGGCGAGGTCCGGGTGCTCGGCTCGGACACAAAGTACATCCGCGGGCTGATCACCGATGCGATCTTGGAGATCCAGCGCGGGGATCGCATCACGACGCGCCAGGACATCTTCGTGATGCGTGAGCCCGCGTCGAACACCGTGGGCGTCGACGCATCGCTGATAGGCCTCTTCAAGGACGTGGACCTCGTGGGCGAGCACGACTACGTGCTCGTC
>CAZQPP010000151.1:0-15879 GCA_964594295.1 uncultured Myxococcales bacterium
TCTGTGGGGGCCCGGGGTTGGTAACACCCCGGGCTACCCGACACAGCCAACAGCTCCCGGCCGGAAACGGCAGTTTCAGGGCGGGAACTAGCTCAAGGCTCCAGCACCGTACGCACCGGGCGCAGCCCACGGTCCTTGTCGCGCGTGTTCGGGTAGTCCCCGTCGCGGCTCGCCGCGCGGCAGTAGCTGGCCTCCGTGCTGAAGGAGCCGCCACGCAAGGCGCGCGCCGAGCCCTCGGTCGGGCCGAGGGGATCGCTGTCCGGGTCGGGGCGGGTGGCGTAGTAGCCCACCTCGAACCAATCCCAGGCCCACTCGCGCACGTTGCCGGCCATGTCGTAGAGCCCCCACGCGTTGGGCTCCTTGGCGGCCACTGTGTGGGGCGCGTCGTCGGAGTTGGCGCAGTACCAGCTGATAGCCGATAGCTTCGAGTCCTGCTCACACCCGGTCTCGGTGAGCTCGCCGTTGTGCAGCGCCGTCGCGGCCCCCGCCCGGTACGCGTACTCCCACTCCGCCTCGGTCGGCAGGCGGTAGCCCTCACAGAGCACGGGGTTGCCGCCTTCGGCCCTTGCCGTCACCGAGACGCAGCTCATGTCCTCACCGGGCGGTGAGGAGCCGCAGCCCGTGAGCTCGTAGCACTCCTCCAAGCCCTCGGTCTTCGACAGCGCGTTGCAGAAGGCCAGCGCCTCCCACCAGTTGACCTGCTCGACCGGGCAGCCGTCGCCGCACTCCGCGAAGTGCGAGGGGTTGTTGCCCATCAGGGCCTTCCACTCCCCTTGCGTCACCTCGGTGCCCTTCACCCGGAGGGGGCGCGTGATCCTCACGCTCCGCTGCGGTCCTTCTACCGAGATGCGGCCGCGCTCGCCCTCGGGCGAGCCCATCATGAGCTCCCCCGGCTGCACGATGATGAAGCCGATCGGCAGCGCCACGTCCACGCACACGCCGTCCTGGCAGGCCTGCGTCTCGGTGCACTCGGGCTCACACTCCGGGGGCGCCACGGTCTCGACGCATACCCCCTGCTTGCACTCCTCGGTGCCCGTGCACTCGGGCTCGCAGGGCGGGTCCACGCACTCTCCGTCCACGCAGATCTGCACGCCGTCGCAGGCCGGTTGGCACTTCGGCTCCGGAGGATCGACACAGGCGCCCTCCTTGCAGATCTGGGGCTCTTCGCACTCGGGCTCGCAAGGCGGGTCGACGCACAGGCCGTCCTCGCAGATCTGGGTGCCGGTGCACTCGGGCTCGCACACGGCCTCGACGCATTTCCCCTCCTCGCAGCCGTGGTCGCAGCGCACGCAGACCGGGCCTCCCTCGCCCTCCTCGCAGATCGCCTCGTCGCCGCAGTCCGTGCGCAGGCTCCACGGTGTCCAGCTCTCCTCGCCGTCGCACTCGGCCGACTTGCCCGAGCACATTCGCGACAGCCGCCGCTCCTCGACGCCGGCCCCACATCCGCCGCCGTTGCACCGGTTCTCGACCGTCTCATCTTCCTCGCAGGTCCAGTACGAGGGCCGGAAGTAGCACCCGTCGCAGCAGGCTCCCTCCGTACAGTCGCACTTCCTCGCGGGCGGGGACTCCGGATCGTCGGGCTGCCGCACCTCGACCGCGTAGCGCCCGCCGTGCCCGTGCTTCTCGATCATGTCGTAGGAGAAGCGCCCGAAGCCGCCGTCACCCCACCTCTCGGACCAGGAGTTCAGGAACTCGAAGTGGCCCTCGCCGGCGTCGTCGTAGCCGACAATGAGGATCGCGTGGCCCCCCGACCGGCAGTGGGGCTCCTCGGGGCACGCCGTGCACCCGCCGCTACCCTCGCAGGAGCACTTGCAGTTCCCCGGCGGCGCGGGCGACGGGGCCCGCACCATCCACGTGTCGCTCTTCCACTTCCCTTCTCGGCAGCTCTGCCAGGTGCCCCCGCAGCTCCAGCCGGTCTGCCGGAAGACGGGGACGCTGTAGGTGACCACGTGCCCATCCGCGAGCGCCCGCTTGAGGGCTTCGACGTCCTTCCCCGGCACGCGCCCGACGTCTACCGCCAGAGCGCCGTAGCGACCCTGCTCGAGCAGCTCCTCGTCGCTGGGCTGGGCGGCGGCCATCTTCTCGACGTCGGTCGTGTAGGTCCACGTATCCGAGGGCACCAGGTATTGTCCGTCCTCCGTGTACCTGGTGATGGTCCCGTAGGCCCCGCTGATGTACCAGCCACCCTCGCAGTCGGTGACCTCCTCTTTGCCCTTGCCCAGGTACCACAGGTGCGGCTCGGAGACGGCGGGCGAGCTCTGGCCGGACGCGCAGAGCATCACCTCGAAGGCGGCCACGGTCGCGTGGGCGACGCACCAGCCGCAGCGCCCCTGGCTGTGGACGGCCATGCACCCCTCGATGGTCGAGCGGTGGCTCAACCTGCTCGGGATGGGCTCGTCACCATCGAGCGCCCCCGTCAGCTGGCCGGTGACGCCGCCACCCTCGATCTGCGGCTCGCTCATCGTGCACGTGCCGTAGCCCTCGAAGGGCTCGAAGGGGACGCACGTGCCCACGGTCCCTGCGCCGAGGTCCAGTCTGAGCAGCTCCGGCTCGGTCTCGCTCTCTCCGGGCTTGCAGGACGCGGGAAGGAGCGCCATCGCGACCCCCGCCAGGAACAGGTACCGGCTCGACACAGCTCTCATCCTCGCACCTCCGGCCTACGTAACCGCGGTCCGTGTCTCGGTGCAGTCTCCGCGCACCGAAGAGCCAGGTCAAGGGCTCATTGACGCCGGCCCCTCTCAGCCTGCGTGCGCCTCCGTGACCACCAGGACCTCATCCTCCTCCACGGCCGCCGCCGCGGCGCCGGTGAGGTGGCGGGCCAGCTCGGCGTCGAGGTGGGCCAGGCGGGACAAGCGTCGGTCGCTCTCGGCGAGGGCGCTCGCGAGGCGCTGCACCGTCGCGGCGGTCTCGGCGCCGTTGGCGAAGCAGTGGGCGAGGGGCTCGAGCCGGGCGCCGATGGCCGCGCGCTGAAGCTCGTTGGTGCGCGTCGCCTCTTCCTGCTCGGCGCGCAGGCGGTCGATCTGCCGCTGCATGTTGGCGGACCGGGAGGTGACCTTCTGTTGCTGTTGCTCGAGCGCTACCCGCGCCCGGGTGAGCTCGTCCTCGGCGTTGTCGCGCTCGCCCTCGAGCTGCTCGACGCGCCCGCGCAGGGCCGGCTGCAGGGGGACGCCCCTGTTGCCGCCGAGCCACGCGCGCAGGTCCTCGCTGAGCTCTTCGCCGAGGGCTCGCACGCCGGAGTCTCCTTGCGCCTCTACCATCTCCAGGGCTCGCCGGCTGTCCGTGACGGCCCGGTCGAGCAGGCTCAGCTCACGGCGCCGCTCCTGCATCGCGAGCTCCATGCGCCGCCGCCAGCGCTTGAACCAGTCCTGCGCCTGATCTCGCTCCTGCTCGATCTCATCGATGCGTCGGGCGGCCTCCGACGGGCTGTGCGATCTGGGCTCTTCGATCCCGTCGGCGATGTTGCCGGGGGCGCCGGCCTCGAGCCAGGCGGTGGAGAGGGCGTAGAGGAGCTGCTTGTGCGTGTGGGCGAGGTGCCTGCGGTAGGCGCGCTCGGAGCTGAGCGAGCGCCTGAGGCGGTCGAGCGGCCCCGCGTCCCACATGCGGGTCATGATGCGGGCGAGCACGCGGGGGCGCTTGAGCCAGCGCTCGGCCTCGTGCACGGCTTCGTACCATTGGCCCGGGGGCGCCTGGGCCGGGGAGGAGAGCTCCACCGACACGGCGGCCAGGGCCTGCGCGACGGCCGGGTCGAGGCGCGGCGCGCTGTCAGACACGTTCGGGGCCGGCACGGGAGAGCCCGCGCCGCCGGGGACTAGGCGCAGGCGCGGGGTGGCGCGCTGCTGCGAGTGGGCGGCGGGTTTGCCGTCGCCTGCCGGCGAGAGCTCGTTCGCGCCCTCGTCGAGCTCGTTGGGGGGCTCCTCGAGGCGGTCGGTTTCGCGCTCGGACTGGTCGAAGCCGGCGTCGAGCCCGACCACGTCGATGACCGTGTCGGAGGAGGAGCGGCCGAGGATCCCGGGGCCGGCCGCGGAGGGCTCGTGCTCCGGCTCGTGCTCTTGCTCAACCTCGTGCTCGATCGTCGGCTCAGGCTCCGCGCTCGGCTTCCCTTTGTCGAGGCCGACCTCGAAGACGAGGACCTCCGTGCCCGACGGCCGCTTCACGCTCGACATCTGGGCGAAGCTGGGCGCGCCGACCCCTCTCGGCGTGCTCGCGGCGGAGGTGGAGGTGCCGAATACGGGCATCCAGCAGCCGGGACACCGTGCCTGTCCACCGCGCAGCGGGAAGTGGCAGTGTGGGCACTGCTGCTCGGCACCGTTTTTGGCGGCGGACACCTTTTTTCCCTCTGGGCTGTCGATGCGGCTACGTGAAGCTTGACTCAACAAGAGGTAATCGGCCGCTCGTCGGGGGACTTGAGCCCGGCGTGACAATGGAGATCTCGAGGGAGTAGAAGGAGCCATGCGTTACCGTCTGCTACAGGCCCGCGTGCCGGGCGATCTCGCGGCCGCGGACGAGCGGCTCTCCTTCGCCCTCCGCCTCGGGGTGCCGCTCGAGTCCGTCGAGCCCTTCGACATGCTCTCAGGCGAGACCACGCCCGAGACCGCGACCAGCGGCGTCGACGCCCTGCTCGTCGGCGGGAGCGGGCACTTCTCCGTCAACGGCACCGAGCCCTGGGTCAGGGGCTTCATCGACACCATGGGCGCCGTCGCCGACTCCGGCTTCCCGACCTTCGCCTCCTGCTTCGGCTTCCAGGGGCTCGTGGTCGCCCTCGGGGGCGAGGTGATCCAGGACGCCGCCGCCGCCGAGGTGGGCAGCTTCGTCATCGATCTCGCCGAGGCCGCCTCCGCGGACCCGGTCTTCGGCCACCTGCCGCAGAGCTTCGTCGCCCAGCTCGGACACAAGGACCGCGCATCCCGCCTGCCCGAGGGCGTCACCCACCTCGCGTTCTCGGAGCGTTGCCCCTACCAGGCCTTTCGCCTCCCCGGGAAGCCGGTCTACGCGACCCAGTTCCACCCGGAGCTCACCGGCCCCGAGAACCGCGAGCGTTACCGCAGGTACCTGAAGACCTACGAGAAGGCCTTCGGCACCGGTGAGGCCAAGACCATCCTGGAGTCCTTCGAGGACTCCCCCGAGGCGAACACCCTGCTCGCGAAGTACGTCGAGGAGATCCTGAAGCCGCTAGGGTGACAGATTGACGCAGACGCCGACGTCACGGTCGCGGACCATGCCGCGTGTGCAGCTGACGCCGTCCGGGCAGCCCGACGTGTCATGACAGAGCTCGATGCAGAGCGGACCGACGGCGTATTCCTGGTAGATCTTGAAGGTGCACACCCCGCGGCTGTGGCCGTCCTCCAGCGCGCAGCTCGTCCCCATGTCGGAATCGGGTGAGCAGCTCTCGCCCAGGCTTGCCGGGTCCACCTCGGCGGTGTGCTCGCACGCGCCGTTCACCGTGCACACGGTGGGCGAGGTGCACGTGCGGCTCTCGGCGAGAGGCCGACAGTCCGCACGACACAAAGGGGTAGGATCGTCGACGCAACGGTACCCGGCGGCACAGCCTGTCGTCCAAGGGGAAGGCTGACATGCTTCGTCCGGGTTGCCCTTGCCTGCCAACAGGCAGAGTCCCATGGACGTATTCTGCAGGTGTGTGCAGGTGATGCCTTCAGGGCACTCGCTGGAGTCGTGGCAGTAGGTCAGGCAGATGCCCACGGGCCCGTTCTCGATGAAGGGCCTACAGACCTTGAGCCGGCCGCACGTGGCCAGGCCGTCGCCGCAGTTGGCGTAGACGCAGGCGTGGCTGGAAGGATCGCAGACGCCCATTCCCGACGGCGGACAGTCGGAGTCAGTCTGGCACGGCCCGCCGGCCGGCACACACAGACCCCTGCCCCGGTTTCCAATGCGTGCGCACACACCCCCATTTCCGCAGGTCGGAGCGTTCATGTCACAGGGCTCAAGGCAAAGAAGCGCCACCCCGTAGCGCACACAGACACCCGTGGCCTCTCCGTCCTCGGGTGCGCAGGGCCAGTCTTCCTCGGCGCCGGCTCCCTCGCAGCTCGCCCCCAGCGCGGCTGGGTCCACCTTCGCCTCGTCCCGGCACAGCCCGTCGGCGCAGACGAGCCCCTCGCCACACCCCTGCGATTCCGGCCCAACCGTGCAACGGGCGCGGCAACGAGCTTCGGTGTCGGAGGTCTCGCGCACGCAGACGAGGTCACCTTCGCACCCTGTGTCCACGACGGACTGCTCGCAAGCACCCCCAGCCTCTCCCTGCCCCGCCGGCAGGCACAGGCCGCCCTTGGGCTGCGGAGCGTCGGGGGGGACGGGAAAGACGGCCAACCCCAGCAAGCGGTAGAGCAGCTTGGATTCGATGCACACGCCGCCGTCGCGGCATGCTTCCTCCCCTTCCGCGGGATCGCAGTCGCCGTAGCAGGCGCCTTCGTCTCGGAGATCACGAGCTTGGCGGGCACAGATCTCTCCCCGGTAGCAGGAGGTCTCGTAGCTTCGACACACCGCACTCGTGCTGCACGTGGCGCTGATGGGATCGCAGACCAGACCCGACACGGTCCCGCAGTCGGCCGCGTTCCGGCACGGGCCTCCCACGGATGCACAGACTCCTTTCGGCATCCCGGGTATGTGCGCGTAGGTGTAGCTTGCCAGGCACTCCTCCCCTTCGCGGCAGTCGTGGAGCTCGGGATGGCACGGTGCGCGGCATCGAAGCCCGCCGCCCGCCTCCATGCAAACCCCGAGCGCGCTCTTCCCGTCGGAGGCACAGCTCTCTCCGAGGAGTGAGCTCTCCGAGCCCTCGGGCTCCGGGCAGAGATCCCCGATGCCGGCGGGAATCACGGTCTCATCTGGGACGCACAGACCGGGATAGGCGCAGAGCTGCCCGTCCTCGCAGCCCGGGTCATCCACTCCCACTTCACACGGGGCGAGGCAAAGGCGCTCCACCCCCCTGCGATCCAGAGTGCACTGGTGGCCTGGGACGCATCCGGTCGCGATGTCGGAGGGCGAGCAGGGCTCCCAGGGCCTGCCTTGGCCCGGCCGCAGGCACACCGCCGCGAGCGTCGCGTCCCCCTCTGCGCCAGGCAGGTAGTCCCATGCTTCGGTGGGCGCCCGCGCCAGGTCGAGCGCGTCCAACGCGACGCATTCGAGGTCCTCGGGGCAGCCCTCGTCGGTACCCGAGGTGCAGGCCGGGTAACACGCTCCGAAGGAAGCGTAGGGGTCCTGGTAGAGGCAGATCTCGCCGCTCTCACACTGACTGGTGTCGTAGCATCCATCCCTTCGGCAGGTTCCGTCGCTCGGCTCGCAGCGCATCTCGTCGGGCACGGAGCAGTCCTCCACCCGCTCGCAGGGACCTCCCTCCGAGAGGCAAAAGGGCAACCCCGACGTGTAGTCGTGCTTGCAGATGCCCTCTCCGGGGCAATCGTCGAGCTCCGGACGGCAGACACGTTGGCAACTGAGCGCGCTGCCCGAGCCCAGGCACAGGCCTGGGGCTCGGCCGCCTTCGTCTCCGCAGGGCGTACCCCATGTCGCCAGGTCGGAGACGCAGGGTTCGCCCACAACGGCAGGATCCAAAGAGTCGGCTGAACGGCATGAGCCGTAGAACACGCAGAGCTGGCCATCCGGGCACCCGGGGTCCTCGTCGAAGAAGGCGCATTGGCTGCGACACAGCGACAGGCGGCCCGGAGCCTCGACTAAGCAGACGTAGCCCCTCTCGCAGCCCGTTGACACCATCGACCGCCCGCAGGGCTTTTCGGCCAGCCCCGGGCCGGGCGGCATGCATACTCCCCGGTTCTCCAACTCGTAGACGACGAAGCAGTCCCAATCGGGAGGGCATTCGCCGCCGCCGCCGGTGCAGGAGAGGTAGCATACTCCGAGCTGAGCGGCGTGATTCTGGCGCTCGCAGGTCTCGCCCTCGTCGCACTCCTCATCCCCGTTGCAACCATTCTGCGTACAGGTCGCCGTCTTCGGGTCGCAGGCATGGAGCGTTGCGTCCCCGCAGTCTTCGGGGAGGTTGCAGTAGCCAGGAGGCTTGGTGCATCGCCCACCTTCGCACACCTGCCCGAGGGCGCAGTGGCCGCAGGTGCCCCCACAGCCGTCGTCCCCGCAGTCCCTTGCACCGCAGCTCGGCGAGCAGGGCCCGGGCTCTGCGGTCTCGACCGGTTCCGGCAGCTCCTCGGGGCGGCTCCCCTCGTCCCCCGAGACATCTTCCCCAGGGGAGACGTCGAATGCGGTGTCAGTCGTGCCGTCGCCGGTCCCACCCGTGCCACAACCGAGCATGCAAGCCAGCACTACAATTACTACGTCGACCAGCCCGATTCCCCGACTCATTCTCGCACCTGCAGCTACTGGTGACGGGACCGTAACATGCTCGAAGAGACACGGCGAACGAGGTGATCTGCGTGCTGGACGCAGACTCGCTAAACCCTCAAGGCCGCATACGCCTCGCTCGAGAGCAGCAGGATCAGCGCCAGAAGCACGAAGGGCCACACGGGCGTGCCGGCGGCCTCGACGTCCTCGGTGGACGCGATCTCGGCGCCTGCTCCGCGCCCGGCGGCGGGCGGCCGCTCGAGGGCGGCGAGCGAGCCCTGCTCGGCAGGCACGGGGAGCGGCGCACGCTCAACGTTGACCGTGAAGCGGCGCGCCATCTCGCGGCCGTCGGGTGTGCGCAGCCACACGCGGTAGAAGCCCGGGACGTGGTTGTCCCGCACGCTGACGCGCAGCGCACCGTCGTGCTCGCGGATCTCCGCCACGGGCTCCGCCTCCGGCCCCGGTCCGGCCACGCGAACGTCCTTCAGGTCCGTCCCCACCGGCAGGCGGAGGGTCCACGGGACGCCGGGGCGCACCTGGGCGGGCGCCTCTCCCTCTCCCCGCGCGGCCAGGTGTGTCACGAGGGTGCCGAGCAGGGGCACGTAGCCGGGGTGCGCGGGGATGTCGGTCCAGTCGAGATCCAGCGTGGTCGTCATGAGCGCCAGCCGCCCTCGGCCCTCGCCGCGGGCCACGAGCAGGGGAGCGCCGTTCTCCAAGCGGATCCAGGTGTCCGCCCTGGGGCCCTTGGAGGTCGGCGGAGCCAGGATCGCGTAGCGGAACACGCGGGCCTTCCTGAGGCTCGCGCCCGTCGCCCCCGCCAGCCCCGCGGCCCCTTGCACCCTGCTGTCGACCGCCCCGACCGAGAGGCCCTGGTCGGCGCCGAGGTGGGGGTCGACGCCCTGGATCTCGCGCACCGGCAGGACGTGCAGGTCTCTCATTCGAGCGACCGACTCGGAGTCGCTCTGCTCGCCGAGCCCGACGAGGAGGCCCGCGCCGGCCTCGACGGTCGATCGGAGAGAGGCGACGACGTCGTTCTGGAGCAGGTGCACGTTGGCCAGAATCACGACGTCGCGCCCGGCGACGTCCGCAGGCCGCACGGCGCTCGCCGCGATGGACTGGATCTGCAGTCGGAGCCCGGCGTTGCCGAGGCTGCGCAGGGCCCGCAGCAAGAAGAAGGTCTCGTCCTGGAAGGGGATCGCCCGCGGCGCGCCGTTGACGACCAGGACGTTGACGCGCTCGAAGCCGCCTTCGAGCACGAAGAAGCGGTCGTCGGGCGGGAAGTCGTCGGGCTCGATGAAGACGCTCGCCTGCTCCAGAGCGGCGGTGCCCGCGCCCAGCGAGGCGTCGAGGGCGAAGAGGACCGTCGTCTCCCCTTCAGGCGGCAGCTCCACCTGCCGGCGCACGACCTGGCCCGCCATCTCCAGGGTGACCGAGGTCTTCAAGGCCTCCTCACGTGTGCTCTCCACCTTGACGGCCAGGGCCGGCGCCCCCTCCTCAGCCGCGGTGCGCGTCACCGAGGCTATGCGGGCGTTCTCCGGCGCCTCGGAGCGGCGCACCTGGACCAGCCGCAAGCCGATCTCGTCTTTGGGCAGGCGTGAGAGGGCGTCGTGATCCGCGTCGCTCAGGCCGCCCACCACGACCACCTCCGCGCGCTCGAGCCCCTCCTCGCTCAGGACCAGGCGCGCCACGCGGACGGCGGCCGCGACGTCGGCGGGCACGTAGCGGCCCTTGACCGCCCCGAGCGCCATGATGAGCCGGCCGCGGTCGGTGGTGAGGTGCGGGAGAAGCGGCATGGGCACCGGATCGGCCAGGATGGCCCCGGCGGTCGACCCGGCCGGCAGCTTCCGCAGCACCTGGCGCGCCTCTTCGATGGTGCGCCGCAGGAGAGGGGCCTGCCCGGGCGCCTCGTCGTCTCGGGCGAAGCGGTCCAGGCCGCGGTCCACGACGACCACCACGCTCCGGGGCACTCCCGGCGCCGGAGCCATTGCAGACTCGTCCGGGATGTAGGGCCGGGCCAGGGCTACCGGCAGGGCCATGATGAGCAGAGTGCGCAGCACCAGCAGCAGGATCTCCTTGAGCTTGAGGCGGCGCGCGAGCCGCCGGTCGCTCCGGATGAGGAACTCGAGGGCGCTGAACTCCAGGGGCTTGGCGCGGCGGCGGTTGATCAGGTGGATCAGGATCGGGACCGCCCCGAGCAGGAGGCCGAGCAGGAACCATGGCTGCACGAAGCTCACGGGATCCCCTCGCGGACCAGCTCGAAGAGGGGGGCGTCGAGGGGCTCGTCCGAGCGCAGGAGCAGGTGGCCTATGTGGGCGTGCTTGGCCTCGTAGGTGACCTTCTCCATGTGCTCGGCGAGGCGCTTCAGGTAGATGGCGCGGATGAGCTGCGGCTCGGCCACGAGGCTGCCCGGGGCCTCGAGGGAGAGGAACTCCCGGACACCCTCGAAGGGGAGGTCGAGCTCGTCTCCGTGCATGACCTGCACGAGCAGGACGGCGCACTGCCGCGCGCGCAGGGCTCGGATGGGGAAGAAGAGGGTCTCGGGCTCCTCGAAGGCGTCGCTGAGCAGGATCACGACCCGCCTTCGGCCGAGGCTCTCGATGCCCGCGGTCAGCACCTCACCGAGCTCGGTGCCGCCCTGGGGCGGGGTGCCCTCGAGCAGGTCGGCCAGGGCCTGGAAGTGGCCGAGGCCGGGGCGCGGCGGCACGCGGCCGACCACGCGGTCGGAGGCGCAGACGAGCTCCACGCGGTCTCCCTGGCGCAGCAGGATGTAGGACACGGCGAGGGCCAGCACGGCCGCCGCTCGGTACTTCATGGTGCTCTCGGGCCCGTACGCCATGGACCCGGAGGCGTCGACCACGATGCGGGCGGTGAGGTCGGTCTCGTGGTGGAAACGTTTGACGTGGAGCTTGTCGGTCCTCCCGTAAGCTTTCCAGTCGATGGTGCGCAGCTCGTCGCCGGGGCTGTACTCGCGGTGCTCGGCGAACTCCACGCTCACCCCGTGGTGGGGGCTGCGGTGGTGCCCTGAGAGCAGACCCTCGACCAGCCCGTGGGCGTCGAGACGCAGCCCGGCGAGGCGAGCGAGGAGCGCTTGGAGCGCGGGGTCTTGGCGGATCGCCGGCTGGCTCACGGACGCACGTGCTCGACGAGCTCGCTCAAGATCGCGCTCACCGGCACCTTCTCTGCCTCTGCGTGGTAGTTGACGATGACGCGGTGGCCGAGCACGTGGGGGGCGAGGGCGCGCACGTCCTCGGTGTCCACGGTCGGGCGGCCGTCGAGGAGGGCGCGCGCCTTGCCGCCGAGGATGAGGAACTGCCCGGCGCGGGGGCCCGCGCCCCACGAGACGTAACGCTGGACCACGTCGGGGACGCCTTCGCCGTTGGGGCGAGAGGCCTGGACGAGGCGCACCGCGTAGCGCACGACGTGCTCGCTCGCCGGCACCGCGCGCGCCGAGCGCTGGAGGGCTCTGACCTCCCTCGCGCCGGCGACGGCCTTGAGGGTCGCCTCCTCGGCCGTGGTCGTGCGGCGCACTACCTCGACCTCCTCGTCGAAGCTCGGGTAGCGCACGTCCACGCTGAACATGAAGCGGTCGAGCTGAGCCTCGGGCAGGGGGTAGGTCCCCTCCTGCTCGATGGGGTTCTGGGTCGCGAAGACCATGAAGGGGTGGTCGAGGGGGTAGGTGCGGCCGCCGGCGCTGACCTCGCGCTCCTGCATGGCCTGGAGCAGCGCCGCCTGGGTCTTGGGTGGGGTGCGGTTGATCTCGTCGGCGAGCAGGATGTTGGTGAAGATGGGGCCCTTGATGAAGCGGAAGGTCCGCCTGCGCGTGACGGGGTCCTCCTCCAGGATGTCCGTGCCCGTGATGTCCGAGGGCATCAGGTCCGGCGTGAACTGGATGCGGCAGAAGCCGAGGTCCATGGCCTCGGCCAGGGTGCTGATGAGCATGGTCTTGGCCAGCCCGGGCACGCCGATGAAGAGGCCGTGGCCGCGGGAGCACAGGCTGATGAGGAGGAGCTCGACCACCTCCTGCTGGCCGACGATGCGCTTGGCGATCTCCGCCCGGATGCGGTCGCGGATTTCACGCGCGCGCGCCGCGTCGAGCTGGAGCGGGGGCTCCTCCGCCTTTGCCTTCGTCGCGGTGGGCTCCGAGCCGGCCGGGCCGGACTTGCTCATCACGCTCATCTGGTCTCCTTCCAAGGGGCTCATGCCGCTACTTCCCGCCGGCGGAGAGCAGGCGCAAGGCCTCGCGCTCGCGGTCCCTTGTGGCGTGGTCGCCCAGGCGGGCAGCGGCCTCGGCCAGGAGGGTGTGCATCTCTACATCGAAGGGGTTGAGGCGTAAAGCGTGCTCGAGGGCCTCTCGAGCCTCCTCGACCCGCTCCGTCTTGAGCGCCGCCTTGCCGCGGTTGAGCTGCAGCAGCACGTGCTCAGGGTAGTGCTTCAGCGGTCCCTGGACCGCCTGGTAGGCGGCCTCCGCGTCGCCCGTCTTGAGCAGCGCGTCGGCGAGCTTGTACTGGACGATGGGGTTGACCCGCGCGGTCCTCTTCTCGGCCTTCTTGTACTCCGCGACCGAGGCCTTCACGCGACCACGGGCCTTCAGCAGGTCGCCGAGGTAGGTGAAGTCCTCGGCCGCCTTCTCGCCGATCCGCCTCAGCTCTTCGCGGGGGTCCTCCCGGTCCTTGAAGACCAGCAGATCGAGGACGCCGGCCGGCACGGAGCGCCACCGCTGCCCCTTCACGTAGCGTTTCCAGCGAGCGTAGAAGCGCCGGAAGGAGACGCCGAGGAGCTCCTGGACGGCCTCGCGATCCGAGCGCCCCTGCTCCATCAGGTCCAGGAGGCGGCGCATGCCCTCGAGCCCCACCTTGGTGTCGAGGTACTGGGCGACGGTGTAGACCTCGGCGAAGGCCAACGAGGTGCGCTCCTGGCTCGGGAGCTTGGCCATCGAGGGGCTCATCTCCTCGAAGGTCACGAGGTCGCCGCTCTTGAGGGCGCGGCGCAGTAGGTGCTGGCTGCTCGGGCGCATGGGCAGGCTCTTCTCCGCCCGCCAGCGGCTCTCGAGGTACTTGGCGTAGGCCTCGTGCAGCCAGATCGGGACCTTGGTGCCGGTCAGGCGCGAGATGACGAAGTGCACGTACTCGTGGGAGAGGGTGTCGAGCCAGCCGTAGCCGCGCACGAGGGCCCTCGGCGAGACCACCATGAGCTTGTGGTACTTGCACAGCGCGATGGTCCCGCTGTCCTCGATCTCCTTCTCGGTCAGGCTGCTCGCGCGAGCCAGGTCCGCCGGGTCCGCGTAGACCTCGATGCGAACCGGGCGGTCGGGCTTGTAGGACAGGGCGTCGCCGATTCGTTCGATTATCTCGGGGAAGGCTTCACGCACGTAGGGCACGAGCACCGCGTCCTTCCCCGGCGGGTGCCGCAGGACGAAGCGGCCCTTGGGGTCTCGCACCACGACGTGGCCGTCGGTGAGGGCCTTGGTGCGCGCGGCCAGCGCCCGGAAGTGCCGGATGGCGCGGGCCACGTCCCGCGGCGGCTGCAGGAGCAGGGCCTGATCGAGGATCTCGCGGGCCTCTCCGTAGCGCCCCGACAGGAGGTTGATCTCCCCGAGGGCGAGGAGGAAGGCCGGCTCCCCGATGCAGGTCTTCTCGAAGGGCAGGATCAGGGGCTCTGCGAGGGCGAGGCGCTCCTCGGAGAGCAAGGAGAGGGCGCGGGCGGTGTCCGCGGGCGTGGGGCAGGATGCGGCGGCGGGAGCGTCCGGCGCCGGGGTGTTGGGCTCTGCGAGGGCGTGGACGGGCGCGAGGAGGAGGATGAGGGACCAGGACCAGGGCCGGGACCAGGACCAGGAAGTGGCCGGGCTCATTTCGCCAGCTCCTTGTAATACTGCTCCAGGGCCTTCTCGTACTGCCCCGGGGCGCGCTCCTTCATGGTCCGCATCAGCAGGTCACGGAACGCCCGCGGGGCCTTGAAGTCCTCCTTGCCGGGGATGCCGATCCGCTCGTGGTCGGGCTCGGGGCCCACGGCCTCCATGCCACCGCCGCCCGGGCTCCCGCCGTGCTTGAGGGAGTCCTGGATCTGTTTCTGGGCCTGGCGCAGGCGCTCGAGGGCGTCCTCCTGGTGGGGCGCCGCCTTCTTCGGTTGGCCTTCGCCGAGGCGCTTGGCGGCGCGCTCCATCATGGTCCCGGCTCCCTCGAGCATGCCCTTCATGAGGCGCTTCATGGCCGGGTAGCCTTCGCCCACCTTCTGCAGCTCGCCCTGGGTCTCGCGGAGCTTGTGCCGGAGCGAGACCTGGCGCCGCTCGAGCTCCCTCGCCTTGCGCATGCCGCGCTTCCCGAGGGCCTCTTTCGGATCGGGCATCATGGACTCGAGGCGCTCGGCGAGCTGGGACAGGCGGCCGCCGGCCTTCTGGCACACCCCGGCGCTGCGCCGCATCTTGCGCCGCCGCGAGTGGCGCTTCTCGCGCCTCGCCGAGAGCTTCATCTCCATGCTCAGGCGGTCGGCGTCCTCGGCGAGCTTGGCGGCGTCGTCGGCCGCCTGGGGCACGTCGTGGTTGCCGAGGCGCTGGTCGAGGGTGTCTAGCCCGCTCTCGAGCTTGTCGAGGGCGCCGCGGTCGTACTCGTGCAGGGCCTTCGGGTTGATGCTGTCGAGGCGGGCCTTGATCTCGGCCACCTCCCTGCGCGCCTGCTCCATCTCGTCGTCGAAGCCCCGCCGGAAGCGCTCGTCCATGGCTCGGCGGGCCTTGTCCTCGAGGCGGCCGGTCTCCTCGTGCAGCCGCTGCTGGTGCTCGGCCATCTCTCCGAGCTTGTTGGCGGCGCGCTGCATGCGCCGCGCGAGCCGTCCGCCGCCGCCGGTCCGCGGCCGCACGAGGCCTTCGCGCATCTGGGCTGCCAGCTGCTGCACGTCTCGCTCGAGCTCCTCGGCGAGGCGGAGGGCCTCCTCGGTCTTGCCCTCGGCGAGCAGCTCGCGGATCTTCCGCAGGCGCTCCTCCACGTCCGAGAGGCTCGTCTGGGTGGAGCTGCGCATGAGCGCGTCGGGGTTGAAGTTCTCGTAGGGCAGCTTCTTGGCCATGCGCCCCATCTCTTCGCGCATGCGCCTTATGCGCTCGTCGAGGCGGTCGAGGGTGTCGTGGGCCTGGCGCATCTGGGCGTCGGTGGCGCCCTCGCGCATGGAGGCGAGCAGCTTCCTGAGCTGCTCGTCGAGGCGCTGCAGCTCGTCCGCGTCACGCGCGAGGCGGTCCTGGCGTTGCTGCAGGATCAGGTCGTCGAGGGCGAGGACGTCGGACTCGAAGGTGTCGATGAGGCGCGGGTGGAGGTCCGTCGCCCGGCGCACGAGCACCGGGTTCTCCGCCTGCTGCGCTTTCAGGGCCCGCACCGCCGCGGCGTCTCGCTGGTGGAGGCCCCGCTCCCTGGCGAGCATCTCGCGGAAGCTGGCGCGCACGATCTCGGTGGTCAGCGCGTCCTCGGCGAGGTCCCGGACGAGGGCGTCGAAGAAGGCGAGGTAGGAGGCCTCGGCGGACACGATGCGGAGGTAGCGCCCGTGGAGCCGCACGGCGGCCTCGCTGCCGTCGGTGGAGGTGTCGAGCTCGAGGCGGTCGGCGAG